>NZ_JARKPQ010000350.1 GCF_029975155.1 Propionicimonas sp.
TCGGCAAAGGCAAGTTCCAGAGGCGCGACTTTCGCTACGACGACCTCACTCAGCGCGCCTCGTACGAGGGAACCCTATTCGGCGAGCTCGATGACGAGGACCTGTTCGTCCCCGCGCAGACTTACCCGACGATGACCGTCAGTCAGATCGCCGAGGCCGCCGCGTGACCCTTGCACCTTTCACCCTCCGAGGGCACAACCCGGATGTGTTGACGTGCATCGCGAACCTCTCCAACGATGAGGTCTTCACCCCGCCGGAGTTCGCGAACCAGATGCTCGACACGCTTGCCGCCGCGTGGGCAGACGCCAACGACGGCGCCGACATCTGGACCAACCCCGATGTCACGTTCCTCGATCCTTTCACCAAGTCGGGGGTCTTCCTTCGCGAGATCACTCGCCGCCTCACCGACGGACTGATCCTGACGTTCCCTGACCTCGCCCAGCGCGTCGATCACATCCTCACCCGTCAGGTTTTCGGCATCGGGATCACACAGCTCACTGCACTGCTGGCTCGCCGGAGTGTCTATTGCTCGAAGTTCGCCAACGGCCCGCACTCGATCGCCAGGTCGTTCACGACCGAGGACGGCAACATCTGGTTCGATCGCACGGACCACGCCTGGGGCGGTGGCAAACGCGAGTTTCGGGTTGATCCGCTTACGCGCGAAGAGATCGCCGTCTATACCAACCGCAAGTGCACCTACTGCGGTGCTAGCGAAGGCGGCTCATCCCAATCGAGGGTGTAGTCGCGGTCTGGAAGTCGCCCGGCTTTGAGTAGTGGCCTAGCGATAGTTGATGAGGTTTCGGAACCCATGCGCGGAAGTCACAGAGGTGTTCGAGTCATCTGTTGATCGCCTTGGCCGGGGCGTCGTAGGTGCCGGGCGGTCACGCTATTAGCATACTGATGCTCAGCTCGGGAGGCCCTGCTCACCATGAGTTTGTTACTTACCCTACCGGTAGGTAGAGTTGTCGATATGAGTACTACTGCACCTGCCCACCGACCGTCGGCGCGAGCCGGCGTTCTCGCCAGCACTCTTGCGTTGGCCCGCACTGGCGCCTCTGTCTCCCTGGTGTCCGCAGCTCGCGCTGAAGGAATCACTAAGGCTGGCCTGATGTACCACTTCCCAACCAAGGAAGCACTGATGACCGCCGTCGTCGACCACCTCCTCGACGGCTACGAGCGGGATCTGGCCGCCCGCCTGACTACCACCAACTCAAACGTACCCACGATCAGCGAACGCCTCGCCGCCTACGTTGACTGGGCTTGCGACGGGCCGTTCGACTACGGCGACCTGGTCATGTTGACCGACCCCCGCCTGCGCGAGCCGCTCACCGAGCGATGGAACAGCCGCATGGGGGCCTGGGTCGACGTCCCCGAGACCCTTCCGGCCGACCAGCGGGCCCGCCTCCACGGCGTCCGACTCTTGGCCGACGGCATCTGGCTCAACACCGCCGGCAACGGCATCGCCCTATCCGACGAGGACACCGACGCCATTCGAGCACTCGCACACCACCTCATCCAGGAGAACTCATGACCAAGTGGCTACTGCTCGCGGGGTCCATCCTCAGCGAGGTCACCGGTTCGCTGTCGCTGAAGGGAGCACTCGATCGACCCGTACTGTACGTGCTCGTCGCGGCTGGCTACATCGCCTCGTTCATTCTCCTCGCCCTCGTTCTGCGTCAGGGCATGGCGCTGGGCGTCGCCTACGGCATTTGGGGCGCCCTCGGTGTCGCCACCACCGCCGTGATGTCGTCGCTGATCTTCGATGAAACCCTCACCGCACTCATGGGCGTCGGCATCGTCCTCATCATTGCCGGCGTCCTCACCGTCGAACTCGGCTCCCAGCACGCGGTCAAGAACCTCGAAGAAGCCACCTGATGGCTTACCTGTTCCTCCTCGGAGCCATCATTGCCGAGGTCAGCGCTACCCTCTCGCTGCGCATGGCAGCTACCGGCGTCCGCGCCTACTACGCCGCCGTCGCCGGCGGCTACCTCCTGGCCTTCGCGTTTCTCACCCTCGCCCTTAATGAGGGCCTGGGCCTCGGTGTCGCTTACGGCATCTGGGCAGCGTCCGGAGTTGCCCTAACGGCCGTCGCGTCCAAAGCCCTCTTCAAGGAGCCGCTCACCGCGCTCATGATGGGCGGCATCGCACTCATCATCGCCGGCGTTCTTCTCGTCGAGCTCGGCGCCCTGCACTGACTGAGATCCCCATCCCCACGACGTCGTCGCTCACCACGGACCAAGGCCTTGGCAACGGGCTTCTGATGAGGTGTACTCGTTGATCGAAGCGACTCCGGCGCGACGGTGGCTAGATCGTGGTCGAGGTCTTCGGAAGATGACGTTCCACGCCTGACATCCGGAGGTCTGACGTCGTTGCCTGTCGCTACCGCTCGGGCCCGCTTCGCTCGCCCGGACCTGACAACGTTCTGCCGACTCGACGAACTCGACCTCGTCGTGACCGGCCAGCGCCTCGAGCCCGACCGCGCGGTGCTCGCCTGCAGAGTCCTGACCCCGGACGAGTGGTGTCGACGCTGCGGCGCCGAAGGCGCTGCTCGGGACACCGTGATCCGTCGGCTCGCGCACGAGCCGCTGGGGTGGCGACCGACGGTGTTGGAGGTCGCGGTGCGTCGCTACCGCTGCACCGGCTGCGGGCACGTGTGGCGCCAAGACACCACCCGTGCGGCCGAGCCGCGGTCGAAGCTCTCGCGCCGTGGGCTGCGGTGGGCGCTCGAAGCGCTGGTCGTGCAGCACCTCACCGTCACCCGGATCGCCGAGGGACTCGACGTCGCCTGGGACACCGCCAACGACGCCGTGCTTGCTGAAGGCCGACGTGTTCTCATCGACGACCCGGCCCGCTTCGACGGCGTGAGGGTCATCGGCGTCGATGAGCACGTCTGGAGGCACACCAGGCGCGGCGACAGGTACGTCACCGTGATCATCGACCTGACCCCGGTACGCGACAAGACCGGCCCCGCCAGGCTGCTGGACATGGTCGAGGGTCGCTCGAAGGAGGCCTTCAAGACCTGGCTCGCCGTCCGACCCGACACCTGGCGCGACGGGATCGAGGTCGTCGCGATGGACGGGTTCACCGGCTTCAAGACCGCCGCCGCCGAGGAGCTCCCCGACGCGGTGGCGGTCATGGATCCGTTCCACGTCGTCCGCCTCGCCGGGGACGCGCTCGACCGGTGCCGGCGCCGGGTGCAGCAGGCCATCCACGGCCACCGCGGGATGAAGGGCGACCCGCTGTATGCCGCGCGGCGGACCCTGCACACCGGCGCCGAGCTGCTGACCGACAAGCAGGCCGCTCGACTCCGCACGTTGTTCGGGGCCGAGGAGCATGTCGAGGTCGAGGCGACCTGGGGGATCTACCAGCGGATGATCGCCGCCTACCGCCACGAAGACCGCCACCACGGCCGCGAGCTCATGGCCAACCTGATTGCCTCGATCAGCAGCGGTGTCCCGAGGGCGCTGGTCGAACTCACCACACTCGGCCGGACGTTGAGGAAGCGCGCCGACGACGTGCTCGCCTACTTCGACCGCCCCGGCACGTCCAACGGTCCGACCGAGGCGATCAACGGCCGCCTCGAACACCTCCGCGGCAGTGCTCTTGGGTTCCGCAACCTCACCAACTACATCGCCAGGAGCCTGCTCGAGACCGGCGGGTTCAGACCCCGTCTACACCCTCGACTGGGATGAGCCGCGAAGGCAGCTACGCACGCGGTGACGACTTGGAAACTCACGCCTACGCATTCATCCATACCGACGACATCAGAGCTCGGATCGCCGAGCTGTTCGGAGACAACATGCAGTTCGACGTCATCATCGGCAACCCGCCCTATCAGTTGGGGGATGGAGGCGGTGGTGGCGGCGCGTCGGCCACGCCCATCTACAATCTCTTCGTCGAGAAGGCACTCGCGCTCGACCCTCGCTATGCCGTGATGATCACCCCGTCGCGATGGTTCTCGGGCGGGAAGGGTCTGGACGATTTCCGGGCTCGGATGCTCGCCGACCACCGCTTTGCGAAACTCATCGACCATCCGCAGCTGTACGACGTCTTTCCTGGCGTGAAGATTCGAGGCGGCGTGTCGTACTGGTTGTGGAGTCGAGACCATGAGGGACCGTGCGAGGTCACCACCAAGATCGGAGACGAGGCTATCGGCGAACCCGCACTTCGGATGCTTGACGCCTATGACGTGCTCGTGCGTCGCAACGAGGGCGTGCGGATTCTGGACAAGGTGAGGGCGAACAGAGTTGACGGAGAGTCGGAGCCTCTCCTCGGCGATGTGGTGTCTGCCAGGAAGCCATTTGGGCTGACGAACCAAAGGGGCAAGGCGACTCCGGTCGGGTTGAATGATCCAGTCCTGGTGTATGGAAACCAGACTGAGTCGTACATGGAGCGATCTGCGATTACGAGCAACGTCGAATGGGTCGACAAGTGGAAGGTCTTATTGGTCAAGGCCCACGGAACGAGTGGCCGCGATGACGTTACGATTCTGGGCGAACCGGTCGTGGCCGGCCCAGGTACCGCGTGTACCGAGACCTACCTCGTGATCGGGGTTGTGGACTCCGAAACAGAGGCTCGGAATCTGGCCATCTACATGCGGACGCGCTTCGTTCGATTCCTCGTCTCGCTTCGCAAGATCACCCAGAACATCACTCGCGACTCCTACCTGTTTGTCCCAAGGCTCTCGATGGATCGAGTCTGGACTGATCGTGACCTCTATGAGCGCTACGACATCGATAGTGAGCAGGTTTCATTCATAGAGTCGTTGATCGCCGAGCGTCCGAGCAACGACGTGCCTGGTTCCGATGAGGACGGCGATGAGTAGAGACATCGATCAGCTTCTCCCGGAGAAGCCCGAGGCACGACTGCGTATCTATGCGTGGTCGCCGAACGATCCACCAGTCGGCTACGCGGGCCTTCTCAAGGTGGGACAGACGACGAAGGCGGATGTGAACGCGCGCATCCGCGAGTCTCAGGGGCAGATGCAACAGGCATACACGCTGCACGTTGATGAGCTCGCCGAACGAGGCGACGGGACGGTGTTTCGCGACTCAGATGTGCGCCAACGGCTGATCGACAAGGGCTTCGAGAACCCGATCTTCGGCTCAGCGCGAGAGTGGATGCGGTGCACCCCAGACGATGTGCGCACGGCGATCACTGAGCTTCGCACAGGCGTGAAGCTCAGTGGAACCCATCATGAGAAGTTTCCGATGCGCCCGGAGCAAGCCAGCGCCG
>NZ_JARKPQ010000355.1 GCF_029975155.1 Propionicimonas sp.
CCACGGTGACCTCGCCGGTGGACACATAGCTGCGCACCGACCTGTTCGCTTCGGCCACCCGGGCGAGCAGGTCGGCGACCGGAACCTCGTCCCCGGGCACGCGGGCGGACGGGGTGGGCGTCGCCGACGCGGCCGAGTCACCGCTCTGGCTCGCCGCCGGGACTGACGGCGCCGTGGCCGGCGTACAGCCGCCCAAGGCCAGGCCTACGGCGACGAGGACGGTCGACAGCCGGGTTCGGGGCATGTGGGGTCTCCTCTTTCCTTCAGCTGGAAGCGTCTCGACAAGCTCGACGAGCGATCTCGGAGCGTTCGGGCTCAGCTGGGCATGTCGACGATCTTGTCCTTCGGGGGTGCCTTGATGGTGACCGGCTCGTTGTAGTGGCTCATCGTGCCGTTCACCGTGATCGGCAGGCTCTTGCCCTCGATCTTCGCCTTGAGGTCCATCGCCACCTTGCGGACCAGGTCGGCCTCGTCCACCCAGACGTCGTAGCTGAAGGCGTCCGCGTCGATCTCGCCCTCGGACCCGGTCATCTTCGTCAGGGCGGAGGCGTCGATGGTGAGCCGATGGTGGGTGGTCCTCACCCCGTCGACGGTCTCCTCACCGAGGTTCTCGACCTGCTTGACGGAGTCCTTGACCTCCTGCAGCCTGGCGCCGAGGTCCATGGAGTTCATCGAGGCCTCGTACTGCGACATCTGGTCCGCGGGCACCTTCATCCAGCTGTCTCCGGCCGCGTCCATCTGCATGTACATCTCGCCGTCGACCTGCAGCATCTTCATCTTCATGCCGGCGAACTCCATGTCGGACGACAGCTTGACGTTCGCCGGGTCGGTCTGGTCGATCACGCCGGCCATGGTGATCGTGGTCTCCTCGCCCATCAGGGCCATGGTCATGTCCATGTCCATCGAGTACGTCTTCACACCGGCCCCCGCGGCCGCGATGCGTCCGATCACATCGTCCGCCGCAACTCCCCCTCCGGCGGGCGCCGATGTCGTGGCCGCGGGCGCGGACGTCCCGGGCGTGGTCGCGGCCGGCGGCGCGGCGGTGCTGCAGGCGCTGAACAGGCTGAGCCCGGCTACCAGGCCGATCAGGAAGCTCTTGGTGGTCATCTGTTTCCCCCCTGAGGAATTGCTGTGAACCATCGATACCACGTGCCTCGCTCGGCCGCAGGCGGATCGGTGGATCGTTCCCGAGTCGTTAGCTCCGCGCCCAGATCCGGCAGGCAAGACGACTGGCGCCGGATTTGGGCAACCGGCCACACTGGGAGTCCTGATGTCCACCACTGCGGAGGATGCATGCCTGAAGAGCCGATCATCGTGCGCCTGTGTACAGCAGAGGACCTGCCGGCGCTGCATGCCAGAGAGTCGGATCCCTCGGTGCAGATCGCGAAGGCGCATTTCGATCGGCAGTCCGAGGGCGACTATCTCTACGCCGTCGCGTTCCGCGGCGAGCAACTGCTCGGCACGAGCGTGCTCGACTGCCGCGACGGCGGTCTCTGCCCGGAGCTGAAGAACCTGTGGGTGTACCCGGAGCAGCGGCGGCAGGGCGCCGCCAGGGCCCTGACGACCTTCCTGGAGCGGCAGGCCGCCGACCGGGGCTTCGTCGAGGTGTTCCTCAAGGTCGACCCCGACAACGAGGCGGCCATCCCGATGTACATCGGACTGGACTACACCCCCACCGGCGACCACGCCGTCACGGTCTCGGAATGGGTGGACGAGGCCGGCGTGACCCACACCACCGAGCAGACCGAGGCCGTCTACCGGAAGTCGCTGCTGACCCGCTGACCCGCGTCTCGACAGGCTCGACGAACGGTTTGGCTTGACGAAGGCTCAGCTCGGCTGGGTCACCCCGAGCACCGACAGCTCGTCGCGGTGCCCGTTGTAGCTCAGCTCGAGGGTGACGTGGTCGTGGTCGGCGTGGAAGTCGGCCAGCTGGACGGGTCCGTAGTGCAGGCCCGCCGCCAGCCGTCCGAGATCGCCGACGTGCCTGCCCCGGACGAGCACGACCGTGCCGTCCGCGAACTGCAGGCCGCCCACGCTGCGCACCCCGGCCGCGCGGAGCGCGCGCACCGGAACCCGCCGGCGCAACAGCCGGGCGAGGTTGGCCGAGAGGACGGCCGGGGAGCTGATCCCGTACTCGGCGGCGACCAGGGCGCCGATGGCCGCCAGTTCGGCCACATCGGACGCAGCAAGGCCCAGGCCAGCGGAGGCAGCCCTCGCCGGCTCGACATCGCGGGTGAACCAGCCGCGGATCGGACCGAGCCCGAACATGACCCAATTGTGCCCGTGTCGCACGCCGAGTGGAAGATCAGGCCGGCGCGGTGCCGAGCAGTTCGCGGCACCGGGCGACGTCGTCGGCCATCGTGTCGATCAACTCGTCGATGTCGGTGAACCGCACCTGCCCGCGGATCCGCGCCACGAACTCGACCGAGATCGGCGCGTCGTAGAGCTCGAGGTCGTCCCGGTCCAGCACGTACGACTCCACTCGCCGCGCGACCCCGTCGAAGGTGGGGTTCGTGCCCACCGAGATCGCCGCGGGCCAGCGCTCGGCCCGCGTCCCGGACGGCAGGGCCTCGCCGTGCGCGTCCAGTCCGTCCCGCCGGGTCACCCAGCCCGCGTAGACGCCGTCGGCCGGGCAGGCCAGAGCCGGCGGCACCGGCAGGTTCGCCGTCGGGTAGCCCAGCGTGCGGCCGCGCCGGTCGCCGTGCGCGACCACTCCACGGAAGCAGAACGGGCGGCCGAGGTGCTCGGCCGCGTGGACCACGTCGCCCACGGCGAGAGCCTCCCGGATCCGGGTCGAGCACGTCTCCTCGTCCCCGAACCGGACGAGCGTGAGCGCGTCCACGTCGAACCGGCCGGCGGCCAGCTCCCGCAGCGTCGCCACCGTGCCGGCGGCGCGATGCCCGAACCGGAAGTTCTCCCCCACGACCACGACGGCGGGCTGCAGCGGCACCAGGACCTTCTCGACGAAGTCGGACGGGGACCACGCCGCGAACTCACGGGTGAACTCGATGACCTCCACCCGGTCGGCGCCGGCCGCGGTCAGCAGCTCGATCCGCGCCTCCAGCGAGGTGAGCAGCATCGGCCCGACCTCCGGACGCAGTACCGAGACCGGGTGCGGCCAGAAGGTGACCACGACCAGAGGCAGGTCGGGACGGCGCCGCCTCGCTTCGGCGAGCACCTCGCGGTGTCCGGGATGGACGCCGTCGAAGTTGCCGATGACAACCGTTGCTGAACTCACGTGTGCCTTCCACCCGAACCGCTTTCGCACCGCGGGTGAGCTTATCAAGGCGGCCCGCCGGAACCCCTACTCAGACGAGCACGGCGACCGGCGCCGACCGGCCGTCGCCGGCAGGGCGGTAGAGCGCGAGCAGCTGATCACCGGCCAGCAGCGCGGTGGGGTCCGCGGGCACCGGCAGGTCGAGGGAGCGGCCGAAGCCGACGTCCGTGGCCTGCGCCGGGGTGACCTCCACCACCGGGAACGCCCGGCGGGCGACCTCGGCGAGACCGATCAGCTCCGGGGGCGCGTCACCGGCGAGCCCGGCCGCGTCCAGACCGACGAGCGAGAGGTCGAAGCCGCCCACGCGGGTGCGCCGCAGCGCGGTGAGGTGCCCTCCGCAGCCCAGCGCGCGCCCCAGATCGCGCGCCAGCGCCCGGATGTAGGTGCCGGACGAGCAGTCGATCTCGACGTCGAGGTCGAGGACCGGGGTCTCGACAGGCTCGACCAGCGGTTGGGCGGTGGGCCCGACCAGCGGTTGGGCGGTGGGCCCGACCAGCGGTTGGGCGGTGGGCCCGACCAGCGGTTGGGCGGTAGCCGCGCGAACGTTGACCACGTCGAAACGACTGACGGTCACCTCACGGGGCCTGAGCTCGACCTCCTCGCCGGCCCGCACCATGGCGTAGGCGCGCTTGCCGGCCACCTTGATCGCCGACACCGAGGAGGGCACCTGGCTGATCCGGCCGACGAAGGCGGGGATCGCCGCCCGCACCTCCGCCTCGGAGACGCCCGCGGCGCCCGGCGCCTCGACGACCTCGCCCTCGGCGTCGTCGGTGACCGTCGACTGGCCCAGCCGGATCGTGGCGGTATAGGTCTTGTCGTGCCCGGCGAGATGGCCGAGCAGCCGGGTGGCCCGGTTCACTCCGACCAGCAGCACGCCGGTGGCCATCGGATCGAGCGTGCCGGCGTGGCCGACCTTCTTGGTGCCGAGCAGGCGGCGACAGCGGCCGACCACCTGGTGGGACGTCCAGCCGGCCGGCTTGTCGACGACGACCAGGCCAGACGCGTCAGTCAACGTCTTCCGCGTCCTCGCCCGGCTTGCGGTAGGGATCGGCGTCGCCCGCGTAGGAGGCGCCGGCAGCCTGGGCGGCCACGGCCGCGTCCTGCTCCCG
>NZ_JARKPQ010000362.1 GCF_029975155.1 Propionicimonas sp.
GGCGAACTGGGGTCTCAGCCTCGACGAACGGAACCTGTCGCGGCTGGTGGACGCGACGGGGGGCTGGGCTGCAGCCATTCGTCTGGCTGCCCTGACCTTGAGCACCTCGGACGATGCAGCGGTGCTGCTGGAACGCTTCGCGGGCCCGACCTTCCTCATTGCTGACTATCTGTGGCACGACGTGCTGGGCATGCTGCCCGAACCGTACGCCGAGTTCCTGCTGCGTACCTCGGTCTCGGAGCGATTGTGTGGCCCGCTGGCCGAAGTCCTGAGCGGCGAGCAGAACGCCGATGAGTTGCTGCGGATGCTGGCACGTGATCAGCTACTCGCCCATGAGCTGGAGGGCACTGGCTGGTACCGCACGCATGCGCTGCTCAACAAGGCGCTGCGCGCCCGGCTTCAGGCGGATCGTCCCGCGCTGGCCACGGAGCTGTACCGCAAGTCGGCGCTGTGGTTCGAAGAGCATGAGGCGTGGGCCGAAGCACTCGATCAGGCGATCAGTTCGGGTGACTGGGACTTCGCGGGCCAGATCGTGGCGCGCTCGAGTGCCGCCATGTGCCTGGGTGCGAACCAGTCGGTGCTCATCGGTCTGATGGCGCGGGTCCCCGAGACCTGCGCCCACGACAGTCCCGAATTGGCGTTGGGAATGGCGGTGGCGCCGACCATCCGAGGTGATCAAGCGACCGCGCAGCGCTTCCTCGGCCTGGCAGAGGCATCGCTGGACACGCTGTCCGATCCTCGTCGCGCGGTGTGTGTGCTGGCGATGCGCACTGTGCACGCCGTTCACGCGTACCGTTCCTGCGACCCCGTCGCGATGCTGGCGGCCGCGAACGATGCGGAGCGGATTCTGAGTGACCTCAACTATGCGGACGCGCCGGGCTGGTTCTACAACCGCGGGAGCCTCTATGCGTTGCGTGGGATCGCAGAGTTGTGGGCCGGTCAATATGATACTGCCGCGCAGATCCTTCGTGCGGGACTGGCCTCGTTGCCACCGGCGCGGGTCGGCTATGACGAGGACACTCGGCTGGTGGGGCTGTCGGCACTAGCCGAGAGCGGAGCGGGTCGGTTCGCCGAGGCGCGCGAGCTCGCCCACCGAGCGCTCGAAGCTGCCCGCCGCAGAGGCCGCGTCCGGAGTAGCGAAGCGAAATGGGCGTGGCTGGCGATCGCCTATGTCGACACGTATTCCTGCGATGAACAGGCGCAGGAGACCATCGCGCAGTGCGCGCGAGTGATCGACGCTCACCCGAGTCCGTTCACTGCCGCGTTGCTGCAGCTCATCCAGGCTTCCAATGACTTCGCTCGCGATGATCTGGCAAGTGCCCGAGTGCGGCTGGCAGCGGTGGCCGCGAGCCCGGCCGGACGTGGCCGCCTGATCGCGGCTCAGGTGGTCAAGCTCAGGGTGACCATCGAGCTCGCCACGAACGATGTCGAGCGAGCCCGGTCAGTGCTGCAGGAATACGACCAGCAGGTGGCGACGGCCGATCCTTCTAGACAGTCGAGCCGGGACTTGGCGTCAACGGCCCGAGCCCAGCTCTTCTTGGCGTCGAACGAACCCGAGCGAGTACGGCCGGCCCTGGCGCAGGATCTGGACGGGTGCGGCCTGCAAGGTGCGCGCTCGTGGCTTCTGGTGGCGGTGGCCGAAGACCGGTTGCGCCATGACAGGTTGGCCATCGAGGCGATGGCCCGGGCCATCGAGCTGGCCGCCGGGGAGCATCTGGAGTACATCTTCCGTCGGCCGAATCGGCGCGTGGAGATGATGCTGCGCCGCCATCTCGCCCTTGCCGGGACGCATCGGGAGTTCGTGGAGAAGCTGTTGGTCAGGGTCGCTGTGGAACCCGCCCCGGTGGGC
>NZ_JARKPQ010000380.1 GCF_029975155.1 Propionicimonas sp.
GGCACGATTGTGCCAGCGTTGTGCGTTTGGGGACTCCAGCCGGTTTCGGTTAAGATGACCTGCGCGCGTCCCCATCGTCTAGCGGCCTAGGACACCGCCCTTTCAAGGCGGCAGCGCCGGTTCGAATCCGGTTGGGGATACGAGGCGAATGCCCTAGTCAGATGTATGTCTGCTAGGGCGTTCTTGTCCCCTAGAATCGAACATCGGGCAATCGTGTCACGGGAAACTCGTCGCGGTCCTCAGTGCAGCCGTCGCGCTGGTGAGTCCTTCTCTGGTCCTGCCGGCCCTGTTCGCTTCCTGTCTGGTGGCCATCGCCGTGGCTCTGGTCACACGACGACGCGAATTCGCCTTCGGTTCAAGCGTGGCTGTCGGTTGCATCCTCTTGATCGGCTTGACACCTCTCGGTTAGGTGGACGAGCGACATCAGCGACAAGGCGGGCCTCTGGACGTTCCTGATGGACCGCGTGTACTTTATGTGGCTGGCGCGAATCTCCCAGACAGCCTGCTGCGTGCGCCGCCCGGCGAGTGTCACGAGGTCGGACGCCGTGGGGCTGCTTCGACCGGATCAATTCGCGCGGCTAGGGTGGGTAATCATCGCCAACGAAGGGGGGCTGCGTGGTCGACGACCGGTGGGTCGAAGTCACCCCCTCCCAATTCGCCCACGAGGCTGAAGGTCTGCGGGTCATCCGCGACCTGCTGCCCGCCCGCGCGCCCTTCCGCGCCTGGTCGAACTTTGAGTTTCGTGACGACCGTGGCAACTGGTCGGAGGTCGACCTGCTCGTCCTCGCCCCGGACGGACTCCACCTGCTCGAGCTGAAGTACTACTCGGGACGCCTGCGTGGCACCGACCAGCAGTGGTTGCGCGACGGCCACCGCGCCGAGGACTCGCCGCTCATGCTGGCCAACCGCAAGGCGAAGCGGCTGCGTTCGAAGCTGATGACCGCCTTCGACAACTGGGCCCGCAACCAGCCCTTCGACCCACAACGCCCCAGGAGTGCGAACCAGGTCATCCCGTTCGTCCAGGCCGGCGTGTTCCTGCATCACCCTGACTTCGTCTGTGAACTCCCCGAGGCGGCGCGCCTCGACCTGTACGGGCTGCCCGGCGCCACCACGTCTGGCCTGGACCCGATCACCGACGTTCTGGACGCCGTCCCGCGGCCGGGCACGAAGATCTACGAGGGCGCCATCGTCGGCGTCATGAAACTCATCGGTCTGCGCGCCCACGCCCGCGAGGCGGGCCAGTACGTCCTCGACGCGCAGCCGCTCGAGGACGGGCCCGGCTGGCAGGACTGGCTGGCCACCCACAAGCACCTGCGCGACCAGCGCCGGCGCATCCGGTTCCGGGTCGCCCCAGGGGGCTCCACCGAGGACGCCCGCCGCCGGCTGGGCCAGCTCGCTGCGCACGAGCTGCACGTCATGCAGCACCTCACCTACGACGCGATCCTGCGTCCCGAGGACTACGTCGACTCCGAGCTCGGCCCGGGCCTCGTCTACCCCTACGACCCGGGCTGGCAGCGCCTCGACCTGTGGCTGGCCGAGCAGCCGCGCGCCCTCAGCTTCGACACCCAGCTCGCCCTGATCCGCCAGATCGGCGAGGCCCTGCAGTACGCCCACGGCAAGAACGTGGTGCACCGCGGCCTCAACCCGCGGGCGATCCTGGTGCGCACCGATCGCGAGGGCCGCGTCCAGTCGCGGATTGCCGACTGGCAAGGGGTGGGACGCACCGATGAGGCCACCGCCACCGCCACCGCCGCCCGGGGCGTCACCATGCTGGCCGACGCCGACCCGGTCAACCAGTTGGCACTCGACGAGCGCTGGCTGCGGGACGCGTTTACCGCGCCCGAGGGTGTCGCGGTGGGCGGCGCCGACCGACTGCGTCTGGACGTGTTCGGCCTGGGCGCGCTGGCCTTCTATATCGTCACCGGCGGCCGGGCACCGGCCCGAACCCGCGCCGACCTCATCGCCCGGCTGCGCGACCAGGCCGGTCTGGACGTCTCGGTCGAGTTGCCGCAGGCCCCGCCCGCGCTGCGCGAAGCGATCCTGCAGGCCACCTGCCCGCGGGTCAGCGACCGACTGGCCGACGTCGGCGGCTTCCTGACCAAACTGGACGATGCCGAGCCCGCCGCGTCCGACGAGGTCACCGACCCGCTGGACGCCGGCCCGGGCGCCGTCCTGGACGGCCGCTTCACCCTCACCAGCCGGCTGGGTGCCGGCTCGACCGCGGTGGGGCTGCTGGTCCACGACGCCGAACACCCGGACGCGGCCGACCGCGTCCTCAAGGTGGCACTGGACGACTCGGCCGCCCGGCGTCTGCAGGACGAGGCGGACGCCCTGCGGCTGATCGCCCACCCGCGCATCGTCAAGCTGCTGGAGGGCCCACTGAGCGTCGGCGGCCGCAGCGCACTGCTGCTGGAGAGCGCCGGCCGCGAAACCCTCGCCACCCACCTCGGCAACCGCGAACGCCTGCCGCTCGACCTGCTGGAGCGCTGGGGCACCGACCTGCTCGAGGCCCTGGTCGCCCTGGACGCCGCCGGCATCATCCACCGCGACATCAAACCGGCCAACTTGGGCGTCCACAAGGAGGCATCGTCGCGCGCCAAGCACCTCAACCTGTTCGACTTCTCGCTGACGAAGGCGCCGGCCTCCGACACCCAGGCCGGCACCCGGCCCTACCTCGACCCGTTCCTCACCGGCAAGCGCCAGCAGTACGACTCGGCCGCCGAACGCTACGCGACCGCGGTGGTGTTGTTCGAGATGGCGACCGGTCACACCCCGGTCTACGGCGATGCTCTGTCCGACCCTGCGTCCATCACCGACGAGGTCACCCTTGAGCCCGGCGACTTCGATCCGTCGGTTCGGGCCCCGCTGATCGCCTTCTTCACCACCGCCCTCGCCCGGGACGCCGGCGCCCGCCACCACACCGCCGAGCAGCTGCTGCACGAGTGGCGGGCCTGCTTCCCGGACAGCTCGGTCGTCCCCGAGAACGCCGACGCCCTGGCCGAGGCGGCCACCGCCGAGACTCCCCTGACCGGGTCCGGGCTCAGCCCGCGCGCCCTGTCGGCGCTGGAGCAGCTGCGCGTCGCCACGGTTGGCGATCTCGTCCAGGTGGACGCGTGGCGGCTGACCCGCCTGCCCGGACTGACCAGCCCCGCCAAACAAGAGGTGAATGCGCGCGCAAAGCTGTGGCGCGGCAAGTTCGGACGAAAGGGGCGCCGCTGGGCGGTCGAGGCGCGCCGGGCCCAGCTCGACGACCCGTTCCAGTGCGCCGACGTGCTGCTGGCACCGGCCCGCAACGACCGCAACGAACGAGTCGTGAAGGTGGCGACCATGCTGCTCGGGTTGACCGGCAGCGTGAGTGCGAACGCCACCCAGGCGGAGTTGGCCGCCGCCCTTCGTCCGCCGGTCACCCGCGGTCGCATCAGTCAGCTGCTCGCCACCCTGCAGGACCGCTGGGCGGACGACGACGCCGCCCGGTCGCTGCTGGACACCCTCGCCGCCGCGGTCGATCGGCGGCTGGCCGAGTTGGGCGGGGTGGCCACCTTCGACGAGCTGGCCGAGCACCTGCTGACGTTGATGGTCGCGGCTCCCGAGTCGGTGGACGCGCAGGAGACCAGGCTCGCGCAGGGCCTGCTGCGCTGCACCGTCGAGCGCCGGAACGCGGTCGACCGCGCCGAGCAGCTGGCCGGCGACGAGGCCGGCGGCTGGTCACTGCGGCGCCGCGACGGCCAGCCCGTGCTGCTCGCCGCCCGCGCCGACCTGCTGGATGTCGCCGAGGCGCTGGGACGCCGCGCCGACGCGCTGATCGACGAGGCGAACCTCACCGGCACCGACGCGCTCGTCCCAGCCAGCCGGGTGGCCACCGAGCTCGGCCGGTTGCTCACCACCAGCCCCGGCAACCCGCCCGGCTCGTCGGCGGCGCCCGTCGATGGCACTGCGACAAGCGCCGAAACCGCGGGCGGCGGCTTGCGCGACGGGCAGCGCCTGGCCCGGTTGGGCGCCCAGCTGTCCCGCCACGCCGGGGCATCCGCCGCCGGCGAGCTGCACCACCGCGACCTCACGCCGATGGCGGCGCTGCGGCGCGCCATCCCAGCCGTGCTCCCGGGTCAGGCCTACAAGGCCGAGGAC
>NZ_JARKPQ010000381.1 GCF_029975155.1 Propionicimonas sp.
CGATCGTCGTCCCCTGTGAAAGTGGTCCGCCAATGGTGTCCGTCGGCCGTCCGGCAACCCCCGCCACCGAGATCGTCCGGGCAGCCCGGGACTTCCTGCTCGCCCATGGCGACGACTACGCCGGGGCCGTCGAGGGCTTCCGCTGGCCCGAGCTCACCGAGTTCAACTTCGCCACCGAATGGTTCGACGTGGTGGCCGGCGAGCACCCCGACCGGGCTGCGGTCACGATCGTCTCCGCCGACCTCACCGCCCAGTCCTGGACGTACGGCGAGCTGTCGCAGCGCTCCGACCAGGTCGCGCGCTGGCTGCGCAGCGTCGGGCTGGGCGCCGGGGACCACGTGATCGTGATGCTCAACAACACCATCGAGCTGTGGGAGCTGCTGCTGGCGCTGCTGAAGATCCGGGCCGTCGCGATCCCCACGTCCACGCTGCTGTCGGCCACCGACCTGGCGTACCGGGTGGAGTACGGGCAAGCCCGGGCCGTGGTGGCGCCGACCGGGCTGAGGGCGCGGCTGGAGGGCCTGCCGAAGTCGGTGCTGCGGATCGGCGTGGGCGAGGGCACCCCGTCCGGCTGGCTCTCGATGAGCGAGTCGGCCAGGGCGCCGATGGCGTACCTGCCGAGCGCGCCGACGAAGGCGTCCGACCTGAGCCTGCTGTACTTCACCTCGGGGACCACCGCCCGTCCCAAGCTGGTCGCGCACACGCACGTGTCGTACCCGGTCGGGCACCTGTCGACCATGTGGTGGCTGGGCGTGCGGCCCGGGGACGTGCACCTGAACATCTCCTCGCCTGGGTGGGGCAAGCACGCCTGGAGCAACTTCTTCTCGCCGTTCCTCGCGCAGGCGACGGTGTTCGTGTTCAACTACGAGCGGTTCGACGCGTCCGCGCTGATGAAGGTGATGGAGACCCACGAGGTCACCACGTTCTGCGCACCGCCGACGGTGTGGCGGATGCTGATCCAGGCGGATCTCAGCCAGCTCTCCCGGCCGCCTCGGGAGCTGGTGGGCGCGGGTGAGCCGCTGAACCCCGAGGTGATCGCGCAGGTGCGCCGGGCGTGGGGCGGGACGATCCGGGACGGCTTCGGCCAGACCGAGATGACCTGTTGCGTCGGCAACTCCCCCGGTCAGGTGGTCAAGGACGGGTCGATGGGGCGTCCGATGCCCGGCTACCCGGTGGTGCTCCTCGATCCGGTGACGGGCGAGCCGAGCCCGGCGGAGGGCGAGATCTGCCTGGACCTGTCGCAGCCGATCCTCGGACTGATGGCGGGCTACCACGAGGACGCGGAGATGACCGCGGAGGCCTGCCGGGGCGGGTTCTACCACACCGGCGACATCGCCTCCCGTGACGCGGACGGCTACCTCACCTACGTCGGCCGCGCGGACGACGTGTTCAAGGCCTCCGACTACAAGATCTCCCCGTTCGAGCTGGAGTCGATCCTGCTGGAGCACCCGTACGTCACCGAGGTGGCGATCGTGCCCAGTCCCGACCCGGTGCGGGCGGCGGTGCCGAAGGCCTTCATCTGCCTCGTCCAGGACCTGGCGGCCAAGCCGCAGGAGGCAGCGGCGGAGATCTTCGCGCACGCACGGGAGCGGCTCTCGGCCTATCAGCGCGTGCGGATCGTCGAGTTCGTCACCGAGCTGCCCAAGACGATCTCCGGCAAGATCCGCCGTGTCGAGCTCCGCGAGCGCGAGGCCACCCGTGTCGCCGAGGACACCGCCGAGGGCCAGTTCCACGAGCGCGACTTCCGCTGAACCGGAATGGGACCTGTCCCCGGCATCCTCGGGGACAGGTCCCATTCCCGTTCACTCCTCCAGGGTGGTGAGGTCGCCCTCGTCCTGGCCGAGGGCGCGGGCCTTCAGGACGCGGCGCATGATCTTTCCCGAGCGGGTCTTCGGCAGCTTCTCCGCGAAGTCGATGTGGTCGGGCTTCGCGATCGGCGACAGGTGGGTGGAGACGTGCTTGCGCAGGTCCTCGGCCAGCTCCTGGCTGCCCTCGTAGCCCACCCGCAGCACCACGAACGCGTGGATCGCGTTGCCCTTCACCTCGTGCGGCAGGCCGATCGCCGCCGCCTCCGCCACCGCCGGATGCGAGACCAGTGCGGACTCCACCTCTGCCGTCCCCAGCCGGTGGCCGGAGACCTTGATCACGTCGTCGGTGCGTCCGATCACCCAGAAGTAGCCGTCGGAGTCCCGTCGGGCCGAGTCGCCGGCCAGGTACTTGCCGGGGTACTTCGACCAGTAGGTGTTCACGTACCGCTCGTCGTCCTTGTAGAGTGTGCGCAGCATCGCGGGCCAGGGGTTCTTCAGGACGAGGAAGCCCTCCTCACCGTCCGGGACGGGGTTGCCCGCCTCGTCCAGGATCTCCGCCTCCTGCCCGTAGAACGGCTTGCCTCCGGACCCGGGCTTGAGCGGCATGGACGGGGTGGGGCAGATCTGGAACATACCGGTCTCGGTCTGCCACCAGGTGTCCATGATCGGGCAGCGCCCCTTGCCGATCACCCGGTGGAACCAGTGCCAGGCCTCGGGGTTGATCGGCTCCCCCACCGAGCCGAGCAGCCGCAGGGACGACAGGTCGTGCCGGTTCGGCCACGCCTCGCCGAAGCGCATCAGCGACCGGATCGCCGTCGGCGCGGTGTAGAAGGTCGTGATGCCGTAGTACTCGATCAGCTGCCACCACCGGTTCGGGTAGGGATAGGTCGGCCCGCCCTCGAACATGAAGGACGTCGCGCCGCACAGCAGCGGGCCGTACACGAGATAGGAGTGCCCGGTGACCCAGCCCGGGTCGGCGGTGCACCACCAGCGGTCCTCGTCCCGGATGTCGAAGGTGTACTTCAACGTCGTATACGTGCCGACCATGTAGCCACCGTGGGTGTGCAGGATCGCCTTCGGCTTCCCGGTCGAGCCCGAGGTGTAGAGGATGTACAGCGGATCCTCGGAGTCCATCTGCTCGGTGGCGCACGGGCCGTTGGCGATCGGCAGCGCGGTCAGATCGTGGTACCAGTGGTCGCGCAGCGGGTCCATGGTCACGTCGTGGCCCGTGCGCCGGACCACGATCACGTTCTCCACGGACGGGGAGAAGCGGATCGCCTCGTCCACGATGTCCTTGAGCTTGAAGATGCCGCCATTGACCCAGGAGCCGTCCGCGGTGACGACGAGCTTCGACTCCGAGTCGTCGATCCGGTCGGCCAGCGCGTCGGAGGAGAACCCGGCGAAGATCACCGAGTGGACGGCGCCGAGCTTCGCGCAGGCCAGCATCGCGAACACCACCTCGGGGATCCGCGGCAGGTAGATCGTCACCCGGTCGCCCTTCTCGACCCCCATGGCCTTGAAGACGTTCGCCATCTTCGTGACCTCGCGGTTCAGGCTGAAGTAGCTGAAAGTCTGGTAGTCGGTGCCGTTCTCCCCCACCCAGATCAGTGCGAGCTTGTTCTTGTACGGCCCGGACAGGTGCCGGTCGATGCAGTTGTGGACGATGTTCGTCTTCGCCCCGGTGAACCACTTGTAGAACGGCGGATCGGAGTCGTCCAGCACGGTGTCCCAGGGCCGGTACCACTCCAGTTCGGCCGCCCGGTCGGCCCAGAACCCGATCGGGTCCGCTGCGGCGGCTTCGCGCAGCGCGAGGTCTTCCGTCCCGAAGAGCGCCGGGTCGGGGTAGACGGCATCGTCCATGTGTCCTCCTTTTTCGGCGAGCCTAGGCGCGGCCGGGACCGCGGGGGAACCCCCAAGTTTCCGCACCGGGCTCGCGGATCCCTGCAGAGCGGCCATGTCGCGATCTCGCCAGTTCTGATGTCCCACGACGCACATGCGTCACAACTGCACCCTTCTGTGGCCAGATCGCGACACGTCGCTGCCCAGGTGCCCTTCGTGCTGTCTGCGCCCCGCGGATTGCGCCAGTGTCGGGATCTGGCCACTCGAACGTCCGGATGTGACAGCTGAGCAGCTTGGGACACCACTGGTGGCCAGATCGCGACAGGCTCGAATCCGGTGGGGCACGATGGTCGCGTGATCGAAGCGGACGGCATCGTGCTGCGCACCCGCGACGGCGTGACCGAGCTCATCGTGAACGGTGTGTTCGCGATGGACTCCACCGAGGTCAGCTCCGAACTCGCACTCGCCGACGCCGCGCTGCCGGCAGGGCGGGTCCTCGTCGGAGGACTGGGGCTCGGCTACACCGCTGCCCGGCTGCTGGACGGCGGTGCGGATTTCGTGCGGGTGGTGGAACTCTCCGCAGAACTGGTCGAGGCCGCCGAGCGCGCCGCCACCGAACAGCTCGGACGGGTCGCCGCCGACCCCCGCGTGGAACTCGTCGTCGGTGACATCGCCGACCACGTCGCCGGCAGCTGGGACGCGATTCTGCTCGACGTGGACAACGGCCCGACCTTCCTGATCCATGACCACAACGCGCGGCTGTACCGCGAGGAGTTCCTGCGACGCTGTCTGGCCGCGCTCACGCCGTCCGGACGCCTGGTGGTCTGGTGCGAGCAGGAAAGCCCGGAGCTGGTCGCTGCGCTCACCGCGGTGGCGGCAACGGTGGAGACGGTCATCGTCACGGTGCGCCGTGGCGAGCGGACCTTCGACTACGCGCTGTACCGCGCTCGGCCGGCTTCGGCCGTCTCCCCGGCCCCCTCTGCGGTCTCCCCAGCCCCCTCTGCGGTCTCCCCGGCCCCCTCTGCCGTCATCGCGGCCCCCTCTGCTGTCATCCCGGCGAACGCCGGGATCCCCGACGCCGGTCCGAGGAGCCGCTCACGGGATCCCGGGTCAAGCCCGGGATGACGAGGGGCTCGGGAGGACCGGAGGGACCTCGCGCCGCCCTTCGTGACGCGCGCAGGCTCGTCCCTCGCCGGCGCGCTCCTCAGCACTCACCGAAGCCGTTCGTCGAGCTTGTCGAGACGCACTCGATCGGTGGATCTGAGGCGGTTCACCGGGCGTAGGGGTCGGCGATGCCGACGTAGACGGTTTCCAGGTACTCCTCGATGCCTTCGGCGCTGCCCTCGCGGCCGAGTCCGGACTGCTTCACGCCGCCGAACGGTGCGGCGGGGTTGGAGATCACTCCGGAGTTCACCGCCAGCATGCCGGTCTCGATCCGCTCCGCCAGGCGCAGCGACCGGGACAGGTCGGTGGTGAAGACGTACGAGATCAGGCCGAACGGGGTGCTGTTGGCGAGGGCGACGGCCTCGTCCTCGGTGGCGAAGGTGGCGACCGGCGCGACCGGCCCGAAGATCTCCTCGGTCATCACCCGCGCGCCGGCGGGGACGTCGGCCAGCACCGTCGGCGCGTAGAAGTAGCCCGGACGGTCCAGCGCGGAGCCCCCGGCGAGCACCCGGCTGCCGTCGGCGACGGCGTCCCTGACCAAGCCGTCGATCCGCTCACGAGCGTCGGCGTCGATGACCGGGCCGAGCTGGGTGCCGTCGTCGATGCCGTGCCCAACCTGGACGGACCCGATCCGCTCGGCCAGCCGCCGGGTGAACTCCTCGGCAATGCCCGCCTGCACATAGATCCGGTTCGCCGCCGTGCACGCCTCCCCGCCGTTGCGCAGCTTGGCGTTGAACGCGCCGGTCACGGCGACATCGAGATCGGCGTCGTCGAACACCAACAGCGGGGCGTTGCCGCCGAGTTCCATCGAGGTCCGAAGTACATTGTCCGACGCCTGGCGCAATAGGACCCGGCCCACTTCGGTCGAGCCCGTGAACGACAGCTTGCGCAGCCGCGGATCGGCGAACAGCGGCTCGGTGGTCGCTCCGGAGCGGCGGGTCGGGATCACGTTGATCACCCCGGCCGGCACCCCGGCCTCGGCCATCACGGACGTGTACAGCAGGGTGGTCAGCGGGGTCAGGGCCGCCGGCTTGATCACCATCGTGCAGCCCGCCGCCAGCGCGGGCGCGCTCTTCCGGGTCGCCATCGCCAGCGGGAAGTTCCACGGTGTGATCAACAGGCTCGGCCCGACCGGACGCTTCGTGACCAGCATCCGCTGCACGCCGTCCGGCGCCGGCGAGTAGCGGCCGTGGATCCGGGCGGCCTCCTCGGAGAACCAGCGCAGGAACTCCGCGCCGTAGGCCACCTCGCCGCGCGCCTCGGCCAGTGGCTTGCCCATCTCCAGGGTCATCACGGTGGCGAACTCCTCAGCCCTGTCCGTGATCGCCTCGAAGCCTGCACGGAGCAGCTCGGCGCGCGTGCGCGGCGCCGTCCGCGCCCAGGACTCCTGGGCTTCCGCCGCGGCGTCGAGGGCGGCCATGGCGTCGGCAGCGGTCGCGTCCGCCACCTCGGCGAGGACCTCGCTGGTGGCCGGGTCCTCGACCGCGAACTGGCCACCGCCGGACGCGTCCCGCCACTCGCCGTTGATGAACAGTTGCGTTGGTACCGACTCCGGAAGCTTCATGTCTCCATCCTCTCGTGCCCTGAACGGAAAGGTACCCGTCCCCTTTCCTTTCCCCTTTCCGTTCAGGTGGCCTCGGCGAGGGCCTCGGCCAGGACGTCGAGGGCGTCCTCCAGGAGGGCGGGCTCGATCACCAGCGGGGGCAGCATGCGGACGACGTTGCCGTACGTCCCGCAGGCCAGCATCACCACGCCGCGGCGGGCGCAGCCGGCCACGACGGCCTTGGCCAGGGCCGGGTCGGGACGCGTCGTGCCGTCCGGCACCACCAGCTCGATCGCCATCATCGCCCCGCGGCCACGGACGTCGCCGAGCTGCGGGAACCGGTCGGCCAGCGCGCACAGCCGGGACGTGAGCACCTCCCCGATCCGCCGGGCGGCACCGGCCAGATCGTGGCTCTCCATCATCGAGATCGCCGCCAGCGCCGCGGCGCACGAGACCGGGTTGCCGCCGAAGGTGCCGCCGAGCCCGCCGGGCACCGGCGCGTCCATGATCTCCGCGCGCCCGGTCACCGCGGCCAGCGGCAGGCCGCCACCGAGCGCCTTGGCCGTCGCCACCACGTCCGGCACGACGCCCTCGAACTCCGAGGCGAACCAGTCTCCGGTCCGGCAGAACCCGGTCTGCACCTCGTCGGCGACGAACACCACCCCGTGCTCCGCGCACCAGGCCGACAGCATCGAGAGGAACCCTGGCGCCGGCACGATGAACCCGCCCTCGCCCTGGATCGGCTCCACCACCACGGCGGCGACGTGCTCCTCCCCCACCTGCACGTGCACCCGCGCCGCGAACTCGGCGAACGCCTCCTCCGCGCAGCGTTCCGGCCCGGTCGGCCAGCGGTACGGATAGGCCATGCCCACCCGGTACACCTCCGGGGCGAACGGCCCGAACCCGTCCTTGTACGGCTGCACCTTCGCGGTCAGCGCCATGGTGAGGTTCGTCCGCCCGTGGTAGGCGTGGTCGAACGCCACCACCGCCGGACGGCCGGTGTACGCCCGCGCCACCTTCACCGCGTTCTCCACCGCCTCCGCACCGGAGTTGAACAGCGCCGTCCGCTTCTCGTGAGCACCGGGCGTGAGCCGGTTGAGCTGCTCGCAGACCTCGACGTAGCCCTCGTACGGCGTGACCATGAAGCAGGTGTGCTCGAACCGCGCGGCCTGCTCACTCACCGCCGCCACCACGGCCGGAGCCGCGTGGCCCACCGACGCCACCGCGATCCCCGAGCCGAGATCGATCAGCTGGTTGCCGTCCACGTCGACGAGGATCGCGCCCTCGCCGCGGTCGATGTACAGCTCGTTGCCGACCGCCACGGCGCCCGACACCGCGGCCCGCCGGCGCCCGGCCAGAGCAACCGATCCCGGCCCGGGCAGTTCGGTCCGCAGCCGCCGCACCTGCTCGATCACCGGTCCTCCATCCCCCACGGCGACGCGTACCCGGACGGCGCCGGCCCGGCCAGCAACTCCAGGAACGGGACGGCGTCGAACGCCTCGGGCCCGAGCACCCCCGTCCCCGACCACACTCCGGTGGCCAGCAGTTCCAGCGCCACCACCGGGTTGATGGCGGTCTGCCAGACCACGCACTGCGCGCCGAACTCCTGCATCGAGGTCTCGTTGTCGACCACGTGGTACAGGTAGGTGCGCCGCGGCTGCCCGTCGGTGCCGAGCCCGGTCACGTACAGCCCCGCGCACGTCTTGCCGGTCATCCGCGGCCCGATGGTCGCCGGATCGGGCAGGACGGCGGCCACGACGTCCCGCGGCGACACCTCCACGCCCTTCACCGGCACCGGCTCGGTCCGGTCCAGCCCGAGCGCGTGCAGCGTCTTCAGCACGCCGATGAACTCGTCGCCGAGGCCGTACTTGAACGTCACCCGCCCCGCATCGAGGAACCGCGGCATCAGCAGCACCTCCTCGTGTTCGACGTTCACGCACTCCACCGGGCCGATGCCCTCCGGGAAGTCGAACACCTCCGGCTCGCTGAACGGCGGCGTGGTGTACCAGCCCCGCTCCTTCTCGAACACGACCGGCGGGTTCAGGCACTCCTCGATCGTGGTCCAGATCGAGAACGACGGCGCGAAGATCTCCTCCCCCGCCTTGTTCCGCACCACGAGATTCGCACCGTCCCGCGTGCCCAGCTCGTCGATGCGGCTGAACAGGTGGTCGGACGCGTACCGGGCGAACACGTCCGACAGCCCCGGCTCCACGCCCATGCCGACCAGCGCCAGCCGTCCGGCCTGCTCCCACTCGGCGGCCCGGGCGAACTGCTCGTCGCCCAGCTTCACGCCGGTCTCCGCGTACGGCCGCTCGGGGTGCGGACGGGACAGCGACATCGCCATGTCCAGGTAGTCCGCCCCCGCCTCGAAGGCACCGGTGAACACGTTCATCACGAACCGCGGGTCGACCGCGTTCAGCACGTGCGTGATCCCGTGCGCCCGCACCAGATCGGCCACGGACGCGGCTTCGGACGCGTCCACCCGCGCCGCGGCGAACCGGTCGCCGCCCCCGGCGGCCGCGGCGGCGGCGGCCACCGCCGCCTCCGCCCGGGCGACGTCGTAGTCGGCCAGCACCATCAGTTCGAAGAAGTCCCGCCGGGCCGCGATCCGCGCGACCGCGTCCCCGACTCCCCCGGCTCCCACCACCAGCACGCGCATCAGGCCGCTTCCCTCCTCCGGCCGCCCAGCCGAACCCGGGCGCCGATCAGCTGGCCCAGGCCCACGATGGCCAGGGCACCGAAGAACATCACCGTGCCGACCACGTTGATCTGCACCGGGGTGCCGCGCTGCGCGGCGCCCCACACGTACATCGGGAACGTCACGGTGGTCGCGCCGGCATTGAAGTTCGTCACGATGTAGTCGTCGAAGCTCAGCGCGAACGCCAGCAGCGCGCCGGCCGCGATCCCGGGCGCGACCAGCGGGAACGTCACCTTCCAGAACGCCTGCGCGGGGGTGGCGTACAGGTCGGCCGCGGCCTGCTCCAGCGCCGGGTCGAGGGACGCCACCCGCGCCTTCACCGTGGTCACGACGAACGACAGCGTGAACAGGATGTGCGCGATCAGGATCGTCAGCTGCCCGGTCGGCATGCCCATCGCGATGAAGAGGGTGAGCAGGGACGAGCCCATCACCACCTCGGGCGTGGCCATCGGGAAGAAGACCAGCAGGTTCGTCCCGGACCGGCCGCGGAAGCGGTAGCGGCCCAGCGCGAACGCCGCCATCGTGCCGATCACCGTCGACACCGCGGCCGCGATCACCGCCACCCAGAGGCTCAGGCCGAGCGCCTCGCACAGGCCGGCGCTCGCGCAGGGGTTGAGCCAGGCGTCGAGGGAGAACTCGGTCCACTGGTAGTTGTAGCGGCCGCTCGGCTTGTTGAACGAGAACAGGGTCACGACCAGGTTGGGGATCAGGATGTACGCCAGCACCAGCAGGCCGACGATGACCACGAGATTGCGGCGGAGCCAGGCGCCCATCAGACCAGATCCTCCGTCCCGGCGACCCGTACGTAGCCCGCGACCAGCACGATGATCGCGATCATCAGGATGAACGACAGCGCCGCGGCGATCGGGTAGTCAAGCACCCGCAGGAACTGGGCGTCGATGACCTGGCCGATCATCACGGTCTGGGTGTTGCCGAGCAGCTTGGAGTTGATGTAGTCACCGGCCGCCGGGATGAACGTGAGCAGGGTGCCGGACACCACGCCCGGCAGCGACAGCGGCCAGATCACCTTCCAGAAGGTGTTCCAGCCGTTCGCGTAGAGGTCGCCGGCCGCGTCCAGCAGCCGTGCGTCCAGCCGCTCGAGGATGGTGTACAGCGGCAGCACCATGAACGGCAGGAAGTTGTAGATCAGGCCGCTGATCACCGCGAACTGCGAACCCAGCAGCGAGTCGTTGTCGGTGAGCCCGACCGCCTGCAGCAGGGTGGTCAGCCCGGTGGCCCGGAAGAACGCCGCCACCGGTCCGCCGTCGGTGAGGATGATCTGCCACGCCAGCGTGCGGATCAGGAAGTTGGTGAAGAACGGCGCGACGACCAGCACCAGCAGCACGTTCTTCCACCTGCCCGAGCGGTGAGCGATGAACCACGCGAGCGGATAGCCCAGCAGCAGCGTGCCGAGCGTGGCCGATGCCGCATAGACGATCGAGCGCAGGAACTGCGGCCAGTACCGGCTGAGCGCGTCGGCGTAGGTGGCGAAGTTCCAGGTGAGCGTGTAGCCGTTGTCGATGTCGCCGGTCTGCAGCGACTGGGACGCGAGCGACACCGTCGGCACGACGAAGAACACCACCAGCCAGATCAGGGCCGGCGTGAGCAGCACGAACGGCACCAGGCCGCCCCGGCGTCGCGGACGGGCGGGCGGCGCGGTCCCGCCTGCCACCGCTGAGGTGAGGGCGGCCATCAGCCGGCCTCCGCCAGCACGAACGCCTGGTGGGGATCCCAGCCGAGCGTGACCTCCTCACCGCGCTCGGCCCGCGCGGAGCCGTCGTTGGGCTGGGTGACGGTCAGCTCCTGACCCCACGGCATCGCCACGAGGTACGTGGTGGCCACCCCGGTGAAGGACGCGTCGGTCACCCAGCCGGACAGCCGGTTGGCCACGGCCTCGCTGCCCGGGCCGAGCAGCCGCAGCTTCTCCGGCCGGATGCCGAGCTGGACGGACGCCGCCCCCGCCGGCAGCTGCGTGGCGTCCACCCACACCGGGAAGCCGTGGGCGGTGGCCGTGACCAGCCCGTCGCCCGCGCCGCTGGACAGCTCCAGCGGCAGCAGGTTCGACTGGCCGAGGAAGTTCGCCACGTATGCCGTCGCGGGCCGGTCGTAGAGCTCGCCGGGGGTGCCCAGCTGCTCGATCCGGCCGGCCTGCATCACCGCGACCTCGTCGGCCATCGTCATGGCCTCCTCCTGGTCGTGGGTGACGTGGATGAAGGTGAGCCCGACCTCCTGCTGGATCCGCTTGAGCTCGATCTGCATCTCCCGGCGGAGCTTCAGGTCCAGGGCGCCCAGGGGTTCGTCCAGGAGCAGCACGTCCGGCTCGTTCACCACTGCCCGCGCGAGCGCCACCCGCTGCTGCATGCCGCCGGAGAGCTGCCGCGGCCGCTGGTGGGCGCGGTCGGCGAGCTTGACCAGCTCGAGCGCGTCCATCGCCTTGCGCTTCCAGTCCGCCACCCTGCGCTGGCGCAGCCCGAAGCCGACGTTGTCCAGCACGGACAGGTGCGGGAACAGCGCGTAGCTCTGGAACACCGTGTTCACCCGGCGCTGGTAGGGCCGGGTGTTGGTGATGTCGGTCTCGCCGAGCAGGATCTGGCCCGAGGTGGGCTCCTCCAGCCCGGCGATCATCCGCAGCGTGGTGGTCTTGCCGCACCCGGACGGGCCGAGCAGCGCGAAGAACGAGCCGGACGGGACCACCAGGTCGATGGCGTCCACGGCGACGAAGTCGTCGAAGTGGCGGCTCAGCTGGATCAGGCGCAGGTCGCCGGGGGCGGAGCGGCCCTTCGTGACGCTGCGCCCCTCGGGGAGCGATGGGGGGCGCTCCTCAGCCGGAGTCCTCCGAAATCGCTCGTCGAGCTTGTCGAGACGCGCTCGATCCGTGGATCCGGGCTCAGGGACCGGGTGCTCGGACATCAGCCGGTCACCACGGCCTGGAACTGGCGGTTGAAGTCGGTCTCCTCCGCCGCCGTCAGCGCGCGGAACACCTGGGAGCGACCCAGCACCGCCTCGTTGGGGAAGATCAGCTCGTTGTTGGCGACGTCGGGGTCCTTCTTCAGCAGCAGGTCCTTCACGCCGACCACCGGCGGGATGTAGTTCACGTACTCGGCGACCAGCGCCATGACCTCCGGCCGGTAGTAGTAGTCGATCAGCTTCTCGGCGTTCTTCTTGTGCTGGGCCAGGTTGGGGATCACGAAGTTGTCGGAGAACATCGGGATGCCCTTCTCACTGAGTGTGTAGCCCAGCGCGGGGTTGTCCGCCCGGAGCTGCACGACGTCGCCGGTCCACGCGACGCAGGCGGCCGTGTCCCCGGAGGCGAGCGGCTTGGTGTACTCGTTGCCGGTGAAGCCCTTGATCTGGCCGGCGTCCTTCGCCTCCTGGATCACGGCAAGGGCGGCGGCGAACTGCTCGGCGGTGACGTCGGCCAGGTTCACGCCCTGCTCGATCAGCACCACCCCGACGGTGTCGCGCATCTCGGTGAGCATGGTCACCTTCCCCTTCAGGGTGGGGTCGTGCAGCAGCTGGTCGACGCTGGTCACCTTCCGTCCGCCGGTCGCCTTCGGGTTGTAGGCGATGCCGACGAACCCGCTCTGCCAGGGCAGCGAGTAGACCCGGCCCGGGTCGAACGGCACGTCCTTCATGGACGGCTCGAGGTTGGCCAGGTTCGGGATGTTGGCATACTCAAGCGGCTGGACGTAGCCCAGCCGGACCAGCCGGGCGACCATCCAGTCGGTGCTGATCCAGGTGTCCCTGCCGGTGTCCTGCCCCGCCTCCAGCAGCGGACGGACCTTCGCGAAGAACTCGTCGTTGTCGTTGTAGTCCTCGTTGTAGTTGACCTTGATCCCGGTCTCCTTGGTGAAGCCCTGGATCGACGGGTGTTTGCCGTTGTCGTCCACGTCGATGTACTCCGGCCAGTTCGACCAGTTCACGACCTTGTCGGTGTCGGACTTGTCCGGGGCCGACTGCGGCGTCCGGCTGGCCGAGCCGGACGCGCCGGGATTTCGTCCGGGCGAGCCGCAGCCCGCGAGCAGGCCGGCGACGGCCGTCCCGGCGAGCCCGGCCAGGGCGGCCCTTCGCGAGATCGCCGAGCGGGCGAACGAGGTGAGCAGCGGATCGGCTGACCGGTCGGACATGCGGCGATCTCCTTCGTGGACGATGAGTCAGGATTCGATGTTGGCCATGACGTGCTTGATCCGGGTGTAGTCCTCGAAGCCGTACATGGAAAGGTCCTTGCCGTAGCCGGAGCGCTTGAAGCCACCGTGCGGCATCTCCGCCACCAGCGGGATGTGGGTGTTGATCCACACGCAGCCGAAGTCGAGATCCTTGCTCACCCGCATGGCCCGGCCGAAGTCGCGCGTCCACACGCTGGAGGCGAGGCCGTACTCCACGCCGTTGGCCCAGGCGACGGCCTGCGCCTCGTCGGTGAACGACTGCAGCGTGATCACCGGGCCGAAGATCTCGGACTGGATCGCCTCGTCGTCCTGGCGCAGGCCGGCCACGACGGTGGGCGCGTAGAAGAAGCCGGCACCCAGGTCGTCGCGGCGGCGTCCACCGGCGACGAGGTCGGCATGGTCGGGCAACCGGTCGATGAAACCGGCCACCCGGGCGAGCTGCGCGGCGTTGTTCACCGGGCCGAACAGCGCGTCCGGGGTGTCCGGCGGGCCGACCACGGTGTTGGCCGCGTAGTCGGCCAGCGCGGCAGCCAGGTCGTCGTGCAGCCGCTCGTGGACGAGGACGCGGGTGGCGGCCGTGCAGTCCTGGCCGGCGTTGAAGTAGCCGGCCATGCCCAGGCCCTCGACGGCGGCCTCGAGGTCGGCGTCGTCGAACACGATGCAGGGCGCCTTGCCGCCCAGTTCGAGGTGGACGCGCTTCAGCGCAGGCGCCGCGCTCGCCGCCACCTCCGCGCCCGCGCGCACCGAGCCGGTGATCGCGACCAGCGTCGGGGTGGGGTGCTCGACCACGAGGCGTCCGGTGCCCCGGTCGCCGGTGACCACGTTCAGCGTGCCCGGCGGCAGGAACTCCGCGGCCACCTCGGCCAGCAACAGCGTGGTCAACGGGGTGGTCTCGGCCGGCTTCAGCACCACGGTGTTGCCGGCGGCCAGCGCGGGGCCGATCTTCCAGGCCGCCATCATCACCGGGTAGTTCCACGGCGTGACCTGACCGACGACGCCGATCGGCTCCCGGCGGATCCAGGAGGTGTGGCCGGCCAGATACTCGGCGGCCGCGCGCCCCTCCAGCACGCGGGCCGCGCCGGCGAAGAACCGCAGCTGGTCGACCATCGGCGGGATCTCGTCGGACGCGGTCAGGCTCAGCGGCTTGCCGGTCTGCCGGGCTTCCAGCTCGACGAACTCCTCGGCGCGGGCCTCGACCGCGTCTGCGATCTTCAGCAGGGCGAGCTGCCGCTCCGCGGGCGTGGTGCGCCCCCAGGTGGTGCGGAAGGCCTCCGCGGCCGCGGCGTAGGCGGCGTCCACGTCGTCGGCGCCGGAGACCGGCGCCCGGGCCACCACGCCGGCTGTCGCCGGGTCGACGACGTCGCTGAACGCGTCCGTCGCCGGCTCGGCGTAGCCGCCCCCGATGAAGTTGCGCACCGTTGCCGCCTCGGTCATCCGGCCCTCCGATCGAACCCCATTGATGAGGAAGCATCTTGCTGCGCAGGCGACGAATCCGCAATCGTTCTTCCGTAATTATTACGAAAGTCGTAGCTCCAGGGGTTTGCCAACTCCGATGCTCGCAGGGCAGGATCAGCGCATGGCACAACCTCGCAGCGAGGGCCCGACCAACGGCGACCAGCCGCGTCCGGCGGTGATCGACGCCACCAACAAGCGGATCATCGAACTGCTGCAGTCCGACGGGCGCAAGCCGTTCGTCAGCATCGCCCAGGACGTGGGCCTCTCCGAGGGGGCGGTGCGGCAGCGCGTCCAGCGGCTCACCGACGCCGGGGTGATGCAGATCGTGGCGGTCACCGACCCACTGGTGGTGGGGTTCACCCGGCAGGCGATGATCGGCGTCCGGACGCGCGGCGACGTCGGCCCCATCGCCGACCAGCTGTGCGCGATCCCGCAGGTCGACTACGTCGTCACGACCGCGGGCAGCTTCGACCTGCTGGTCGAGGTGGTGTGCGAGGGGGACGCGGAACTGCTCGACCTGCTGATGACCCGGATCCGCACCGTCCCGGGTGTGACCGACACCGAGACCTTCGTCTATCTCAAGCTCAACAAGCAGCACTACGACTGGGGAACCAGATGAGTATCGAAACCACCGTCCCCGCCGTCCCGCAGGCGGCGCTGGGCGTCACGGACGACACCTTCGGGGTGGAAGCACCCGAAGCCGCGGCGACGACCCGCGCGGGCACCCCGCTCGCGGCGGCCGCTCGCGACCACCTGTGGGGGCACTTCACCCGGCACTCGGTCTACGAGCCCACGTCCGCAGGGGGGAAGGGCGGCGAGGTGCCGGTGATCGTCCGCGGGAAGGGCCATCGGATCTGGGACGACCGGGGACGGGAGTACTTCGACGGGCTCGCCGGGCTGTTCACCGTCCAGGTCGGCCACGGCCGGGTGGAACTGGCGGGGGCGGCGGCGAAGCAGGCGTCCGAGCTGGCGTACTTCCCGCTGTGGAGCTACGCGCACCCGGCCGCGATCGAGCTGGCCGAGCGGCTGGCGGGCTACACGCCGGGCGACCTCAACCGGGTGTTCTTCACCTCCGGCGGCGGCGAGGCCGTGGAGTCGGCGTGGAAGCTGGCCAAGCAGTACTTCAAGCTGGTCGGCAAGCCGACGAAGACGAAGGTGGTCTCACGCTCGGTCGCGTACCACGGGACGCCGCACGGCGCGCTGTCGATCACCGGCATCCCGTCGGCGCGGGCGCCGTACGAGCCGCTGGTGCCGGGCGCGCTGAAGGTGCCGCACACCGGCTTCTACCGGGCGCCGGAGCATCTGCGGGACGACGAGTACGCGTTCGGCCAGTGGGCGGCGGACCGGATCGCCGAGGTGATCGAGTTCGAGGGCGCCGACACCGTGGCGGCGGTGTTCCTCGAGCCCGTGCAGAACTCCGGTGGCTGCTTCCCGCCGCCGCCGGGGTACTTCGAGCGGGTCCGGGAGATCTGCGACACCTACGACGTACTGCTGGTGTCGGACGAGACCATCTGCGCGTTCGGCCGGATCGGCTCGATGTTCGCGTGCACCGACTACGGCTACGTGCCGGACATCATCACCTGCGCGAAGGGGATGAGCAGCGGCTACGCCCCGATCGGGGCGATGATCGCGTCCGAGCGGCTGTTCGAGCCGTTCCGGACGGGCACGACGACGTTCGCGCACGGGTACACGTTCGGCGGGCACCCGGTATCCTCCGCGGTGGCGATGGCGAACCTCGACGTGATGGAGGCGGAGGGACTGAACGACCGCGTGGCGTCCCTGGCGCCGGCGTTCCGGGCGTCGCTGGACGGCCTGCGCGACCTGCCGATCGTCGGCGACGTGCGTGGCGCCGGCTACTTCTACGGCATCGAACTGGTGAAGGACCGCGAGACCAGGGAGACCTTCGACGAGGCCGAGTCGGAGCGACTGCTGCGCGGCTTCCTGTCCAAGGCCCTGTTCGAGGCCGGCCTGTACTGCCGCGCCGACGACCGCGGCGACCCCGTGATCCAGCTCGCCCCGCCGCTGACGATCGGCGAGCCCGAGTTCGCCGAGATCGCCAGCATGCTGCGCTCCGTCCTGACCGAGGCCGGCGGCCTGCTCTGATCCGGACCCGGGGACGGTTCCGCTCTCGGTCCACACGGTGGGGTTGGACCGAAAGCGGAACCGTCCCCGGGCTTCCGTCCGTCACCGCAGCTGAACGGAAAGGGGACGGGTCCATTACCGTTCAACCGCCGCGGCACCGCCGCCAGCCGAACGGAAAGGGGACGGGTCCATTACCGTTCAACCGCCGCGGCCCGGCCGCCGGGTGGGGTTGACCTGCCGCGAACGGCCTCGGCGACCGGGATGGCGCCGGCGAGGCCGAGCGTCGTCAGCATCGCGAGTGCCAGGACGAGGAGTCGGGCCGCCTGGGAACGCTCGGTGACCAGGACCGCGCCGGCGTGCGCGCCGGCACCGATGCCGGACGTCCGCACGCCCGCCGGAACCCGCTGTCCCACCGCGAAGTCCCCGTCGAGGCGGACGTTCTCGAGGCGGGTCGCGTTGTCCGCGCTGCGCCAGCTGCCGACGGCGGAACAGGAGCCCCACCGGCAGGACACGGTCTCGGCGGAGAACTCTCCCCACTGCACGCTGCCGCGGCTCTCCGCCATCAGCTCCCACGACAGGATCAGGGACGCCAGCAGCGCCAGGAGCGCACCCAGCCAGACGGCCACCAGCCCGCCGTGCGGGCTCGTCCGGGCGCTCCCCTGCCACCTGCCTCGGAGCTCCCGCGGCTGCAGGGCACTGCGATGATCCATGCTGACCTCACTGCCGGCGTGCTCCGGACGGCGGATGGCGGTGCCGCCGCCCGGAACTCCGTCCGCGACTAGGCGAACTGGGCGACGTTGTCCTTGGTCACCCACACCGGGGTGGTCAGGGTCTCGGCCTGTACCGACTCGCCCTTGATCACTGTGAGCATCACCTGCGTGGAGAGCTGTCCCATGCCGACCGTGTCCTGCGACACGGAACCGGCGAGCCGTCCCTCCGTGATGGCCTGGAGGCCCTCGGGCGTCGCGTCGATCCCGCTCACCGGGGTCGTCAGCTGGGCGTCCTGGATCGCTTTCGCCGCGCCGATCGCCATCGCATCGTTCTGTGCCACGACGTAGTCGATCTTCTTGCCGGTCTGCAACCAGTTCTCCACGAGCTTGAGGCCTTCGTCGGTGACCCAGTTGGCGCTGCTGTCGAAGACCACCTGGACACCGGGATTCGCCGCCAGCACCGCGTCGTAGCCCTTCTTGCGGATCAACTGGGCATCGGAACCCATCGGCCCCCACAGGATGGCGATGTTCCCCTTGCCACCCAGCGCGTCGACGGCCTTCTCCATCTGCATCTTGCCGGCGGCCTCATCGTCGCCACCGACGTAGGCCTTGGCGAGGTTCTGCTCGGTCATCTTCTGCACGACGGTCATGATCGGGATCTTCGCCGCGTTCGCGGCCTCCACCGCGGGCTTCACGCCGTCCACGGAGCCGGGCTCGACCATGATGCCGTCGAACTGCTGGGTGATCGCGGTCTCGATGGCGGCGTTCTGGGTCGCCTGTTCCTTCTTGCCGTCGAAGATGGTGAGCTCGGCGCCCTGCTTCTCCGCCTCGGCCTTGGCCGCCGACGAGAACGTCGTGGTGAACGAGTTCGTGAGGTGGCTCATCACCAGCGCGATCTTCACCTTCTTGGCGCCATCGGCACCCTCAGCGGTGCCGCCCGTGGACGGCGAGCATCCGGCGAGGAGGGCAAGCGTCACGGCCGGGCAGATCAGCGCGGCCAGCGTGCGCGGTTTCATTGTCTGGTTCTCCTTCGAATCAGGTGGTGGTCAGGTTTCGAGACTGAGACTGCGCTTGCCGCGGATGTCCCAGAAGACGGCGAGGATGATGATCAGGCCCTTCACGACCTGCTGGTAGTTGGAGTCGACGCCGAGCAGATCGAGCCCGTTCCCCATCACGGCGATGAGCAACGCACCGACGACGACGCCGTACCACTTCCCGATGCCGCCGGTCATCGAGACGCCACCGATCACGACGGCGGCGATGGCGTCCAGCTCATAGGAGACACCGGCGTTGGGCGCACCGGTGATCGTGCGCGAGGCGTTGAGCAGGCCGCAGACGCCGGCGAGCAGACCGGAGATCGTGTAGACCCCGATCTTCACCCAGCGGACCGAGATGCCCGAGACCTGCGCGGCCACCTCGTTGCCGCCGACCGTGTAGACGTGGCGGCCGAAGACCGTGCGGTTGAGCACGACCGCGCAGACGGCCACCACGACGGCGTAGTAGACCGCCAGCAGCGGCACGGACCCGACGAGGCCGGAGATGGCCTCGAACTCCTTGGAGACGTTCGAGATCGGCACCCCGCCGGAGACGATCAGCGCCAGGCCGCGAACCGCGGTCATGGTGCCGAGCGTCACGATGAACGGAGGGATCCACCCGACCGCGACGGCAACGCCGTTGAACATGCCCACCGCCGCGCCGACGAGGATGGCGAGCACGATCGGGACGATCAGGGGGAACTCCCCCGGGTGGGCGAACATCGCCGCGACCACACCGGTCAGGGCCACCGTCGACCCGACCGAGAGGTCGATGCCGCCCGAGGTGATCACGAACATCATGCCCATGGCGAGGATGCCGTTGATCGCCGTCTGCTTGAGAACCGTGACGAGGTTCTTCGGCGAGGCGAAGACCATGTCCGGCGACAGGAAGGTGAGCACGAGCACGAGCGCGACGAAGACCAGGATGATGCCGTAGTTGCGCAGGATCGAACTCGCCTGGGCGCCGAATCGGACGCGGGCGACCTGCTCGGTCTCGGTGCGCGGTGACGTGGCCATGGTCATCCTTCGAAAGTCGCGGCCAGATGCATGATCTGTTCCTGGGAGAACTCGGGACGCGCCAGTTCGCCGGTGACCCGGCCCTGGGCCATGACGACGATGCGGTCGGAAAGGCCCATCACCTCGGGCATCTCGGAGGAGATCAGGATCACGGCCTTGCCCTGGCTGACCAGTTCGCCGAGCAGCAGGTAGATCTCCCGCTTGGCCCCCACGTCGATGCCGCGGGTCGGCTCGTCGAGGATGATGATCTCCGGCCCGCTGAGCAGCCACTTGGCCAGGACGACCTTCTGCTGGTTGCCGCCCGAAAGCAGCCGGACGGCCTGGCCGAGCCCCGCACACCGGATGCGGAGCCGCTCGACGAAGCGCACCGCCGCCTCGCGCTGGGCCCTGACCCGCAGGAGCCCACCCCGGGCGAACTGCGGGAGCGTGGCGGCCGTGATGTTGTCCTGGACGGAGCCGGCCAGGTTGAGGCCGGTCATCTTCCGGTCCTCGGTGATGAACGCGATGCGGTGCCGGATCGCGTCGCGCGGGTTCCTGATCGGTACCTCCACGCTCCTGACGAAGACCCGTCCGGACTGGGTGGCGCGCAGGCCGAAGATGCACTCCATGAACTCGCTGCGGCCGGCGCCGACCAGTCCGGCGAGCCCGACGATCTCCCCCGCGTGCACCCGGATGCCGGCGTCCGCCACGTGGCCGGCGGAGCTGACGCCTTCGACCCGCAGCATCTCCGCACCGATCGGCACCTCGGACTTCGGGAACGCATCGCTGAGTTCCCGGCCCACCATGTGCGTGATCAGCTTGGCGCGATCGAACTCGTCGGCGGCGCCGTCGGCGACGACGGTGCCGTCCCGCATGACGGTGATCGCATCGCAGATCCTGAAGATCTCCTCCATCTTGTGGGAGATGTAGACGATGCCCACACCGCGCTCGCGGAGGCGCCGGATCTCCCGGAACAGGGTCTCGACCTCGGCCTCGGTGATCGCGGACGTCGGTTCGTCCATCACGATCACCCTGGCGCCGACCGAGATGGCCTTCGCGATCTCGACGAGCTGCCGCTGCGCCACCGACAACGACCTCATCAGCCTGGTCGGCTGGACGGAGAGCCCGAGCTGGTCCAGCAGCCTGCGCGCCTCCGCACACATCCCGCGCTTGTCGATCAGGCCTGCTCGCGTGCGCAGCTCGCGCCCGAGGAAGAGATTCTCGAACACCGGCTGATCGAGCACCGGGTTGAGCTCCTGGTGGATCATCGCGACGCCGTGCTGGAGCGCCTCTCGCGGCGAACGGAACTCGACCCGCTGGCCGTCCAGCTCGATCGTCCCGCCGTCCGCGTGGTGGATGCCCATGAGGATCCGCATCAGCGTGGACTTGCCGGCACCGTTCTCCCCCATCAGCGCATGGACCTGACCGGCAAGCAGGGTCAGCCCGACCCCACGGAGGACCTCGACGGCGCCGAAGGACTTCCACACGCCGGAGATATGCAGGAGAGGCGTGGCACTGTCAGCCATCGCGATCCGCCTCCCTCATCTGATGGACGTCATGACCACTATCGCACTCCGAGCGAAAAATCCCTCTTTGGCTAGCCTTTATTCTTGCTCAGCGCACGCACTCACGACCAGCCGCGCACGCATCTTCGCCGCCAGGTTGACCTTGCGAGGTAGTTTCTATCATGTAGTGGACAGTCAGTCAATGTTGCGGCGACTAGGACGCGTGGAGTTGCGGCTCGGCCACCGACGAGAGCAGCGTGCGCGCGGATACCGCTGCTCTCCGGAGTGCCTCCTCCGTGGAGAGGCTGCGGTGCCGATCGGCGAGGATCTGGACGCCCCACGGGCCGGTGAAGCCGCCGCCGCGCAGTGCGGACACCAGCGCCGCCAGGTGGAACTCGCCCTCGCCGCAGTACCGCCGCGAGCGCACGGCGTCCGTCCTGCTGTGCAGGGACGCGCGGACCCCGTCGCTCAGTTCGACCGAGACCACGGACGGTGCCATTGCCGCGACCGCGTGGTGGGGCACGCTCTCGCGCTCGACGACCCAGGAGTCCACCACCAGCCTCAGATTGGGATGCCTTGCCCGGTCGACCAGGCCCACGACGTCCCGCATCGAATGCTCTGTGGCCCAGGCAGGCACGAGGATCGCGAGCCTGGCCCCGGCGCCCTCGGCCTGGCGCGTGCGCCGAAGCAGCTCCGCGGGGCTCGGCAGGCTCTCCATGAGCGTCCACTCCTGGTGCCTCGGCGTCACCTTGAGCGTGGCTGCGCCCAGCTGCTCGGTGAGACGCAGAGCGCGTGCCCAGGCCACGTCTGGCTCGCGCGACGCCAGGCCCGCCCGGCGCGCCATGGTCGACTCGACCTCCACGTGGGTGATGCCGTGGTCGCGCAGCATCTCCGCCATGCCGGCCACACCGTAGGTGGCCTCGGCCACCTCGAGGTCACCGCTGCTGAAGCCCATCCCGGTGAACCCGGCCGCTGCCGCGGCCTCCACGCGCCGGCGGAAGCTCACCGGCGAGAGCCGGTCCCTGCCGAGCGGACTCGCATCTCCGGCGGAGGTCCAGGACGCGGCCAGCAGCGGCTCCGGAGCGCTGCTGCCAGGCACTGCCGGCAGGCGGGCCGGCCGGTCCTGCGGCTGCCGGGTCACGAGCGGTAGGTGTGGAAGCCGCGTCCGGTCTTGCGGCCCAGCCAGCCCGCGCGCACGTAGGTGCGGAGCAGGGGGTGCGGACGGTACTTCGGGTCGCCCGTCTCGCTCTGCAGCACCTCCATGATCGCGAGCACCACGTCCAGCCCCACGAGATCGCCGAGCGCGAGCGGTCCCATGGGGTGGTTCGCCCCGAGCTGCATCGCAATGTCCACGTCCTCGACACTCGCCGTGCCGTTGGCGACCACCTCGATCGCCTCGTTGATCATCGGGATGAGGATCCGGTTGACCACGAACCCGGCACCCTCCTGCACCTCGACCGGGGTCTTGCCGATACCGATCGTGATGTCCTTGACCGCCTGGATCACGGTGGACGGAGTGGCCGCCCCGGCGATCACCTCGACGAGCTTCATCACGGGCGCGGGGTTGAAGAAGTGCATGCCCACGACCGGATGGACCAGCCCGCGGCCGATCTCGGTCACGGACAGCGACGACGTGTTGGTGGCCAGGATCGTGCCCGGAGAGCACAACGAGTCGAGTTCCTCGAACAACGCGCGCTTCGCCGGCATCGACTCGATGATGGCCTCCACGACCAGGTCGCACTCCGCCAGCTGCGGCACCAGGCACGTCTCGAGACGGGCGTTGACGTCGTCCGCGTCGAGTTGGGTCAGCCGGCCCTTCTCCACCTGACGCGTCAGGTTCGCCGAGATCCGGCTGCGTCCTCGTTCCGCCAACTCCAGCGTCGCGTCGCTCAGCCGCACCCGGTGGTCGCGACCGCGCACGAGCGCCTCGGCGATCCCGGATCCCATCGTGCCGGCACCGACTACCCCAATGAGCATGACTGTCTTCTCCGTCCTCGGATCGTGACTCAGTTGTCCTCGAAGGGCGCCGGCGTGCGCTTCTCCACGAAGGCCGCCATCGCCCCACGCTGGTCATTGGTCTCGAAGCAGCTCGCGAACTGCGCCACCTCCACGCCGAGGGCGGTGTCCAGGTCGACGTGCTGACCCAGTGTGAGCGCCTCCTTGGTCGCACGGACGGCGATCGGCGCCTGCGCGGCGATCTCGCGGGCGAGCCCCAGCGCGGCGTCCATCAGGGCTTCGGGCTCCACCACGTCGTTGACCAGACCGATCTCCCGAGCCCGGGCGGCATCGATCCGCCGGCCGGAGAACAGCAGCTCCTTCGCGATCCCCGCGCCGACCAGGCGGGCGAGGCGCTGGGTGCCGCCGAAGCCCGGAGTGATGCCGAGCCCGACCTCCGGCTGCGCGAAGACGGCCCTGGTCGAGGCCAGCCGGATATCGCAGCTCATCGCCAGCTCGCAGCCGCCGCCCAGGGCATAGCCGTTCACCGCGGCGATCGAGGGGATCGGCAGTCGTTCGAGCGTGCGGAACACCCGGTTCCCCAGCTCGCTGAAAGCGGCGGCCTCGCGGCGCGTCATCGTGGCCATCTGCCCGACGTCGGCACCGGCCACGAAGGCACGGGTGCCCGCGCCGGTCACCACGATGCACCGGACCCGCTCGGCGCGGGCCAGCTCGATCGCTGCCCCGAGGTCGGCCAACAGCTCGCGGTTGAGCGCGTTGAGCGCCCGTTCGCGATCGATGGTGAGCGTCGCGATGTGATCCGCGAGCTCGAACGTGACATTGCCCATCTCGATCAACTCCCCATCCGCACCATCGTCGAGATACCCATGCCACCGCCGATGCAGAGCGACGCCATGCCCAGCTCGGCCTCGCGCCGCCGCTGCTCGTGCAGCAGGGTGACGAGAATCCGCGCGCCGGAGCAGCCCAGGGGGTGCCCGAGGGCGATCGCGCCGCCGTTCACGTTCACCAGGCTCGGGTCGAGGCCGAGTTCCCGCACCACGCACACAGACTGCGCGGCGAACGCCTCGTTGAGCTCGAACAGGCCGATGTCGGAGAGCGCCGTGCCGGTCTGCCCGAGGAGCTTGCGCGAACTCTCGACCGGTCCCCGGCCCATCACCTCCGGGTCGACGCCGGCTGCCGCGCCGCCGACCCAGGTGGCCATCGGCTCGACCCCCAGCTCCTTCGCTCGCGCGGCACTCAACACCACCAGGGCCGCAGCGCCGTCGTTGATGCTCGACGCGTTTCCCGCCGTCACCGTGCCGTCCGCGGCGAAGGCGGGCCGGAGCCGCGCGAGCGACTCGGCCGTGGTGCCCGGACGGACGCCCTCGTCAGCGTCGAAGGTGACCTCCTGCCTACCGAGCTTCACCGGGACGGGCAGGATCTCGGCGGCGAACCGGCCCGCCGCCTGTGCCGCAGCGGCCCGCTGCTGGCTGGTCGCGGCGAACTGGTCCTGGTCGGCGCGGGAGATGCCGTAGCGCTCGGCGATGTTCTCGGCCGTGATGCCCATGTGATAGCGGTTGAAGCTGTCGGTCAGACCCTCACTCAGGAGCGAGTCACGGAGCACGCCGTCGTTGAGCCGGTAGCCGAACCGCGCCTTGTCGAGCAGGTACGGCGCCTGCGACATGTTCTCGACGCCGCCGACCACCACCACGCCGGCCTGGCCCGAGCGGATGAGCGCGGCGGCGAGGTTCACCGCCGCCAGCCCGGAGCCGCAGACCTTGTTGACCGTGAGGCCCGGGACGTGGAGCGGGAGCCCTGCCTTGACCGCGCACTGGCGGGCGATGTTCTGCCCCGTCCCGGCCTGGAGCACGTGGCCGAGGATGACCTCGTCCACGGCCTCGGCAGGCACACCGGAGCGGGCCAGCGCCTCGGCCACCACGGCCGTCCCCAACTCGACCGCGGTGGTCTCGGCGAGGGTTCCGCCGAATTTGCCGATGGCCGTCCGCACGGCACCGGCCAGCACGATCTGTTCGTTCATATCCCGTTCTTCCTGTCTGCTGCTGAGATCGGCTGCCGCGCTCAGCCGTCGCGGTACTGGACGCCGAAGCCCCCGCGGGGGTAGCGCCAGGCGAGCGCGCCCGGGTCGGCCACCGCGAGACACGTCCCGCACTCGAGGCACGCGGCGTACTCCACCTCGAGGGAGCCGTCGGGAGCGAGGGAGTAGACGCCGGCGGGGCAGACGGCGACCAGCCGCCTCGCGGTCCCGGTCGCCCGGGCGCGTTCGGCGTCCACGACGATGTGGCTCTCCTCCTCGTCGGTGACGAAACGGTTCACCGCCAGGCGTTGGGGCAGTGGCGCAATCCTCATATCGACCTCACCGCTCCCCAGGCGTCAGAGACCAGCTCGCCCATCCGCACCGGCGATCGCCGCAGGGCGTCCCGTGCCGTCGCGAGCAGGCGCTTCCGAGGCCGGGTGTCGAGGTGGAACACGTCGAACAGCACATCGGCGAGGAGATCGCCGTACGCGCCGTAGAGGCGTGGGCTCTCCAGGAAGCGCGGCGCACCGGCGTAGGTGCGCAGGTCGCGGCCGACGAACGACTCGTCGAGGGCCCGCTCGTAGCCGGCGAGCCCGGACGCCGTGGTGTCGTCCGCGGCGAGAGCGGCCGCGATGCCGGTGGCCGCGGCGACGCCACTGCCCGCGGCCAGGTCCATGCCGCGGACCGTCAGCCCGTTGTTGATGGTGAATCCCGCGGCGTCGCCGACCACGACGAGGCCGTCCCAGGTGAGCCGGCCGCGCATCGCCTGGCCGCCCTCGGCAACCAGGTGACAGCCGTATTCCGTGAGCTCGCCACCGGCCAGCCTGCCGGCGACGAAGGGGTGCGCGAGAAAGCCGTCGAAGACCTCGCGCGAGTTCGCGCCCTTCGCGACCAGGTCGTCCAGGCGCAGGACGACACCGACCGAGATCGAGTCCAGATTCGTGTACAGGAAGCCTCCCCCGCCGATGCCCTGCGTGCAGGCTCCGACGACGGCGGTCGCCGAACCAGCGTCACCGGAGAGGCCGAAGCGGTCCTCGATCGCCTCCCGCGGCATCCGGACCAGGGCCTTCACTCCCACCGCCAGCTGCTTCGGGTCGGGCCGGGACCGCAGACCCGCCTCACGGCACAGGAACGAGTTCACGCCGTCGGCGGCGACGACCACCCTGGCCCGCAACTCGTCCTCGCCGGCCCGGACGCCCACGATTCTCGGGGACGCTGCCGAGCCCTCGACCAGAAGGCCGTCGACCCGCACCCCGGACATCACCATCACCCCGGCGGCCTCGCACTGCTCGGCCAGCCAGGCGTCCAGTCGTGCGCGCAGCACGGTCACGGCGGTGCCGGCGGCGGCGAGTCGCTGGTCGCTGTAGTCGACCGCCACCCAGGACTCGCGGTTGAGGAAGCAGAGCTGGTTGCGCTCGATGCGGCGCTCGATCGGCGCCTGCTCCAGGAAGCCCGGGAACACCGCCTCCAGCACCCTGGCGTAGAACACGCCGCCGGAGAGGTTCTTCGATCCCGGCGACTCGCCGCGCTCGATGAGCGCCACCGCCAACCCCTGCTGTGCCAGCTGGTAGGCGGTGACACCGCCGGCGATCCCCGCACCGACGACGATCACGTCGAAGTCCGGCTCCTCCTGCGCGCTCATCCGGGCCTCAACCCAGCGCCGCGGTGATCGCCGGGACCACCTGGTACAGGTCGCCCACCACCAGGTAGTCCGCGTCCTTGGCGATTGGGGCCGACTCGTCGGAGTTGACGGCGACGATCGTGCCGGCATCGCGGACGCCGGACATGTGCTGGAGCTGGCCGGAGATGCCGACCGCGAGGTACAGGCGGGGGGCGATGTGCTGGCCGGAGATGCCGATGTAGCGATCTCTCGCGAGCCACTCGAGGCCCTCGGCGAGCGGACGCGTGCACCCCAGTTCGGCACCGAGCGCGGACGCGAGGGCCGCCACCAGCGGCAGGTCCTCGCGGGCTTTGAGACCTCGCCCGATCCCGAGGACGCGCTGCGCGTCACCCAGCCTGGTCGCTCCTTCTCGCGGGGGTTCCGCCTTTGTGACCACGATCGGATAGGACTCCACCGCAGCGGCCCGGGTCGGCGTCGCGGTGTCGCCGGTCACAACCCGGTTGCCGCCGTCCATCAGGACGGCGACCGGACCCTGATGGGCGACGGTCCGGCGGGCGATGCCACCGTAGACGCCCGTGGTGACCAGCGTGAGCTCACCCTCAGCGACAAGCTCGATCATGCCGGTCACCACGGGCGCCGTCACAGCGGCGGCCGCAGCGCCCAGCAGGACCCGACTGGCCGGGTCCCGCCCGGAGACAAGGACGCCGGGCGCGGCCACCACCGCGCGTGCCACCGCCGGGGCGAAAGCCTCCGCGGGGACGTCGTCAGGGCACTCGATCCAGATCACCTCGTCGACCTGCCCGGCCGGGAACGCCTCCGCCTGGGCCCGGGAACCGACGACGACGGCGACGGTGCGTCCGGCCAGCCCGGCGACAGCCCCCAGGAGCAGATCGAAGCCGGTGTCGGCCGCGACGATCACATAGTTGGTCCGGGTCATCGGGCGCCCCCGTTCGCGAGCAGTCCATCGGAGGCGAGTGCCGCGACGAGTTGCGCCGCGGCCGCCTGTGGATCGGAGCCGTCGATCCGGACGCCACGGCGGGCCGGGCCGGCGAGACGGCCGGTCGCCCGCACGGCGCCCTCGTCCGGGAGCGACAGGCCGACGTCCGCCACCGAGACGATCTCCACCGGCTTGCGGCCGGCGGCGAGGACGTCCTTCATGCCCGGCACCCGCGCGGCGGCGGAGTCGGTGGCGACCGCGATCACGGCCGGAAGGGTGAGCCGCAACTGCTGGACGGCGCTGCCGAGCACCCGGTCGACGACCAGGCCGCCGTCCGCGAGTTCCACGCGGTTCACGTCGGTCAGCGCGGGCCAGCCGAGCAGTCCGGCGAGCACGCTCGGCACCATCTTCGCGCCCAGGTCGATCGAGGAGTCGCCGGCCACGACGAGGGACACCTCACCGAGCCGCGCAACCAGGGCCGCGAGTCCTGCGGCGACACTCGTGGCGCCGGCCGTGGCGAGCGAGTCGTCGGTGAGCACGACCACCCGGTCCAGGCCGCGGGCGAGCGCCGACTTCGTGGCCATCGGTGCTGTGGCGGCAGGGCCGCCGACGCACAACCCGACGAGCTCCGCGCCGGTCGCCGCGGCGAGCTGCCGGGCCACCTCGATCGCGACCGCGTCATAGTCGCTGACCACGGGCTTCGCACGGGTCAGGTCGACCGCACCGTCCGGCCCGACCTCCGCCTCCTGCGGATCCCCGGCCCACTTGTAGGCGACGGCGATGATCATGACGCCGCTCCCCGGCTCCGGTCGGCCAGCAGGCTCTTCGCGATCACCAGTCGCTGGACCTCGTTGGTGCCTTCGTAGATCTCGGTGATCTTCGCGTCGCGGTAGGCCCGCTCCACCGGGTAGGCCTCGGTGTAGCCGTTCCCGCCGTGGATCTGGATGGCCATCCCGGCCACCCGGGAGGCGAGTTGCCCGCAGTAGAGCTTGGCCTTGGCGGCGGCCACCGAGCATGGCCGGCCCTGTTCCTCGAGCCACGCCGCCTGGTAGGTGAGCATGCGTCCGGCCTCGATCTCGGTGGCCATGTCGGCGAGCATCCACTGGATCGCCTGCAGGGCGCCGATCGGACGGCCGAACTGGACCCGCTCCCTGGCGTAGACGACGGACGCCTCGAAGGCGCCCTGCGCGATGCCGAGGGCCTGGGCCGCGATCCCGATCCGGCCGCCGTCGAGGGTGCGCATCGCGATCTCGAACCCCTGGCCCTCCGCTCCGAGCAGGGCGTCCCGGCTCAGCCGGACGTCGGAGAACATCAGCGGCGGGGTGCTCGAGGCCCGGATGCCGAGCTTGCGCTCGCCCTCTCCCACCTCGAAGCCCGGCAGCGCACGGTCGACGATGAAGGCGCTGATGCCCTTGTGGGCGGGCCCCTCGGTGGACGTTCGCGCGAAGACCACGAAGACGTCGGCGTAGCCGCCCCCGGTGATGAAGACCTTCTGGCCGTTGAGGAGGTAGCCGTCCCCGTCCGGCACCGCGGAGGTGGTCATGGCGGCGACATCGGTGCCCGCGCCGGGCTCGGTGAGCCCGAAGGCGCCCATCTTCTCGCCGCTGGCGAGCAGCGGCAGGTACGCGCGCTTCTGCGCCTCGGTGCCATAGTGGAGGATCGGCCAGATCGCCAGGCTGTTGTGCGCCTCCACCATCACGGACGTGGTGGCGCAGGCCCTGGCCAGCTCCTCGACGGCGATCACGTAGCTCACCGAGTCCATCCCGGCGCCGCCGTACTCGGGAGGCACGAACATGCCGAGCAGGCCCAGCTCGCCGAGTTTCGGGATGACCTCGACGGGCGTGCGGTGCTCACGGTCGATCTCGGCGGCGATCGGTGCCACCTCGGACTCGGCGAAGTCCCGCACCGACTGCCGGGTGAGGTTCTGTTCGTCGCTGGGTTCAAAGTGCATGGGGCTGGCCTTTCACACCAGGGCGAGACGGGCGAACCGTCGTTCGTACTCTTCGGTCAGTTCTTCTCTGAAGTCGGGGTGCGCGATGGCGATGAGCTGCTCGGCGCGGGCGCGCAGCGTCCGTCCCCAGAGCTGGGCGACGCCGTGCTCGGTCACGACGTAGTCCACGTCGCAGCGACCGGTGCTCACCGACGCGCCCTCGTCGATGAACGGGACGATCTTCGACGTCCTGCCGCCCTGCGCGGTGGACGGCATCGCCATGATGGTGCGGCCGCCGCGGCTCAGGGTGGCGCCGCGGACGAAGTCGGCCTGGCCGCCGATGCCGCTGATCTGCCGCAGCCCCACCGAACTCGAGACGACCTGGCCGATCAGGTCCACCTGGATGCAGGAGTTGATCGAGACCAGGTTGTCGTTCTGCGCGATGACCCGGGGGTCGTTCACGTAGTCGACGGGCGCCATCTGGATCATCGGGTTGTTGTCCACGAAGTCGTAGAGCCTGCGGGTGCCCATCAGGAAGGTCACCACGCACCGCCCCGGGTGGAGCGTCTTGCGGGCGTTGTTGATCACGCCGGCCTCGATCAGGTCGACCACGCCGTCGGAGAACATCTCCGAGTGGATCCCCAGGTCCTTCTTGTCGCCCAGTTCCTTCAGCACGGCGTCGGGGATGGCGCCGATCCCGAGCTGGAGGGTGTCGCCGTCCCTGACCAGTCGCGCGCAGTTGCGTCCGATGGCTGCCTCCACCTCACCGATCGGGGGCGGCGGCAGCTCGATGACCGGGACGTCCGTCTCGACGAAGTGGTCGATCTGGGTCACGTGCAGGAAGCTGTCCCCCAGCGTCCGGGGCATGTGCGGGTTCACCTGCGCGATGACCGTGCGGGCCGTCTCCGCGGCCGCCTTCGTGTAGTCGACCGACACGCCGAGGCTGCAGTAGCCGTGCTCGTCCGGCGGACTGACCTGGACCAGCGCGACGTCCACCAGCAGCGCTGTGCGGAGCAGCCGCGGCACCTGGGAGAAGAAGACCGGCGTGAAGTCCGCCCGGCCGGCCTCGATCGCCTTCCGGGTGGAGCCGCCGGCGAAGATGGCGTTGTGCCGGAAGGAACGCTCCATGCCTTCCGCGCAGTACGCGGCCGGCCCCATGGGCACCATGTGGACGATCTCGACGTCGGTGTAGGCGCACGCGTTGGCGACCATGGCCTCGATCAGGACCGCGGGCTCGGCGCACGCGTGCCCGGTGACCACCCGATCGCCCGACTGGATGTGCTGCACTGCTGCCGCGGCCGACGTGAGCCGGGCCTGGTAATGGCTTCGCCAGTCCATGGGGTTCTCTCCTTTGAGGTTCCGTGGAAGTTCGATCAGGCGATCAGCTGGAGTGGGACGCGCCGGGGGCTGTGCCTCAGGAGCAGGCGCGCCTGCGCGAGCAGGTCCTCGCTGACGCTCGCGACGAGCACCACATCGGTCAGCCCCTCCACGACGCCCAGGAGTTCCGAGCGGACGTAGTGCTCCATGGAGAGGTCGGCCGCCGGGCACCCGACGCAGGAGCCCAGCAGCCGAACGCCCAGCACACCCGCGTCGTCGAGTGCCTCGATCTCTATCGCGCCTCCGTGCAACCCCAGGGTCGGTCGCACTCGGGCATCGAGGATCTCCTCGATCTCCGAAATCAGCGGGGTGCTCATGGCGTCGATCTCCTCCATCCGGATCAGGGCTGGTCCTGGATGTGGGCGATCGCCTTGACGAGGGACTTCTTCGCCTCGAGGTTCGCCTGGCGCCCGATCATGATCCGCTGCGCCTGCGGCGATCCCGCACCGTGCAGGGACTCCGTGGTGTAGGCGACGGCTCCCGTGCCCAACGCCATGTTCTCGATGAAGCGCATGACCTTGAGCCGGTTCTCGGTGGACACGCCCGGGGCGGCCTTGAAGTACTTCTCCACGACCGGGCCGAGCTCGGGGTGGCGCAGTTCCTTCTCCGACGGCGCGGTGACCATCAGGCCACCGGCCACATCGGTGGCCAGCCGGACGATCTCGTAGGGGAAGCGCGTCACGTTCTGCTTGTTGACGTTCGCCAGCAGCAGATCGACCAGGTAGTTGCCGCTCGCGGTCGCCGAGCCCTCGTAGGAGCAGGCGAGCGCGGAGCTCCAGATGGTCTCGTTGAGGTGGACCATCTCGATGATCTTGTCCTTGATGTGCGAGACCTTGGGGACGCCGTTGTAGTCGGCCGCGAGGGCGGCCGCGCCGATCAGGACGTCGGCGACGCCGGTCTTGCAGGCGTAGCTCTGCCGGTGGTAGCCGGCGAAGCGCTCGACGAGCTGGCCGGAGAACTCGTACTCGCCGTCCATGAAGATCCGGTCGTTGGGCACGAACACGTCGTCGAAGACGATCAGGGCCTCCATGCCACCGAAGTCCGGGTTGCCGGTGTCGAGCGGGCTGCCCTCCAGCTTCCTGGTGTCGCAGGACTGCCGGCCCACGATCATGAAGATGCCCTCGGCGTCCATCGGGACCGCGAACGCGACCGCCCAGTCCCGATCGGCCTCGGTCATGTTCTGCGTCGGCATCACGATCACTTCGTGGGAGTTGGACGCTCCGGTCTGGTGCGCCTTGGCGCCGCGCACGACGATCCCGTCCTCGCGACGTTCGACGACGTGGACGAACATGTCGGGATCGGGCTGCTTGTGCGGCGGCAGCGACCGGTCGCCCTTCGGGTCGGTCATCGCGCCGTCCACGATCAGGTCGTTGGACTGGATGTAGCGCAGGTAGTCCAGGAACCGCGCGTGGTAGGAGGTGCCGTGCGCCTGGTCGATCTCGAAGGTCGTGCTGAACACCGAGTTCAGGGCGTCCATGCCCACGCAGCGCTGGAAGCACGACGCGGTCTTCTGGCCGAGCGCACGCTGCATCTTGACCTTGCTCACCAGATCCTGGGTGCTGGCGTGGATGTGGGAGAACCGGTTCACCCGCTCGCCGGTGTACGGCGAGATGGCGGTGGCCAGCTCCTGGTACTCCGGGTCCTGGGCGAGGTCGTAGGTGGCCTTCACCGAGTTCAGGGACGGCCGGAGGATCGGATGGTCCACCGGGTTCTCGATCCGCTCCCCGAAGAGGAAGACCTTCAGGTCGAGCTGCCGGAGGCTCTCGACGTACTCGTCGCCTGTCTTCAATGCCATGGTGAACCACTCCTTACGAGAGAGCGAGCGGGTCGATCCGGGTCAACTT
>NZ_JARKPQ010000388.1 GCF_029975155.1 Propionicimonas sp.
GCACGGCCTCACGATGGGGACGCCGTTCTTCGTCCGCTACGGCCGGGTGCGGTCCATGGAACCGATCTCGGAGGCGCTGGGCGCCACGGTGACCTGCGTCCTGCTGGGCGAGCGTCCCGGTCTGGCGAGCGCGGAGTCGCTGAGCGCGTATCTGGCCTACAAGGCGACGGTCGGCATGTCGGAGTCGGGACGCACCTGCGTGTCCAACATCCACCGCGAGGGCACGGCACCGGTGGAGGCCGGTGCGCACCTGGCCGACGTGATCAACGAGATGATCACGCAGCAGGCCTCGGGCATCAACCTCAAGCTCTGAGTCGGAGGACGGGTCGCACTAGAGGACGGGTCGCACTAGAGGAGTTCCACGTAGCCGTCGGTGCCGTTCACCCGGATGCGCTGTCCGTCCCGGAGGAGCCTGGTCGCCCCGTCGACGCCCACCACGGCCGGGAGGCCGTACTCGCGGGCGACCACCGCGCCGTGCGTCATCATGCCGCCCACCTCGGTGACCAGACCCCTGACCGTGAGGAACACCGGGGTCCAGCTCGGGTCGGTGTACGTGGTGACCAGGATGTCGCCCTCCTCGAGGTAGGCGTCGGCCAGGTCGAGGACGAGCCGGGCTCGTCCCTCGACGGTTCCTGCGGAGGCCGCGATGCCGGTCAGCGCGCCGTCGGGAGCCGTGGCGTTCTCGTACGCGCCCGGCGGCACCTCGCCGTCGGAGGTGATCACCCGGGGTGGGGTGAGCCGCGTGTCGCGTTCGAACTCGGCCCGGCGCTGCCCGATCAGCTCCTGATCCACGCGGCCGGTCCGGGCGGCCTCGCGGAACTCGTCGAAGGTGAGGTAGTAGACGTCGTCGGGTCTGCGGACGATCCCTGCGTCGACCAGCCTGGCCGCCTCGGCGAGCAAGGCCCGCTTGATCATCCAGTAGTGCCGCATCATCAGGTACTTGGGGTACTCGCGATAGCCGGCGAAGGTACGAACCCGGCTGATCATCTTCGCGGCTCGCCGGGCCTTCCACCGGCCGCCAGGTTCGCGCTGGAGACGGTCGACAAGGCTCTGCTGCATCTCGTCCGCCCGTCGTCGGCTCCGTTCGACTCGGCCGGCCCGCGCGCTGGGCGCAGGGTCTTCCTCGATGCTGTTGGCGTTGCTGAGGATCATCGGGACGAGCTGCGTCGGCGCTTCGCTCCACCGCGGTCGGGTCAGGTCGATCTCACCGGGGCAGCGCATGCCGTAGGAGTCCAGGAACGCCCGGATGGCCTGGCTGACGGATTCCCCGCCCTCCACGGCCGACAGGTCGGCGAAGAAGGTGTCGTCGGTCAGGAGCGGCAGGACGGCCATCGCCTGCGGGTGGCGCCGGACGATGTCGGCGACGTCCAGCAGCGCCAGCCCCATCTGCGAGGTGACGTCGTCGGCCACGGCCTGGGCGAGCACGTCGGCCGCGCCCTTGACGGCGAGCCACTTCTCCATGCGCTTGTTCACTCTGTTGAGCGCGAACATTCCGGCATAGACCGCGCCCATGCTGCGCGGGTCGATCACCTCGACCTTCAGGTGCTGCCGGAGGTCATCGAGAACGGCCTCGAACAGCTCGTCTCCGGACAGGCTCCCCAGCTTGCGCTGCTGCTCGTCGAGATCCGCCTCATGGTCGGCCTTGAGGGCCGCGATCGGGGCGGGATCGTTGCTGCGGTAGAGCTTCACGGCCTCAACCGGGAGCCGCCAGGTGAAGTAGCCCCCGCCACCGCCGAGCGTGAGGTATCGCTCGCCGTCCCCGGCCAGGTTCTTCGCGAAACCCTTGCGCTTCATCAGGATCCGGATCGCGCTGTCGATCAGCGGGTCGATGGCGCGCAGCGAGGCTAGGGCGAGCTGCCGGCCCACGGGCGAGGCCAGATCGGGCGCCATGTCGATGAACAACCGCCCGCCGGCCTCGATCAGCGGGGTCCCCTCGAACTGGGCCTGGAAGAAGGACATGCCGAGCGGCTTCATCGCGTCGGTCATCATCTGCTGGTGGCCGAAGGACATGTACACGTGGTTCTTCCCGTCCTGGGGACCGGGGACGGGGAACAGCGTGGTGATCGGCCGACTCTGGACGATGGAGAACTCGTCGTCGGCCAGGGCCCATTCCACGTCCTGCGGGCCTCCGAAATGGGCTTCGAGCTCTCTGCCGATGCCGGCCAGGCGCAGGATCTGGGCGTCGGTCAGCTTCCGGGCGGTCTGCCGATCGGCGTCCACCCCGGTCTGCTCGGTCCCGCCGCCCGGCAGCGGACGGACAGCCACGGTCTGGGCGGAGACGAGCCGGCCGACGATGTTCTCGTCGCGCACTCTGTAGTTGTCGGCGTTGGCGAGCCCGGAGACCAGGGCCTCGCCGAGGCCGAAGCCCGCGTCGATCGAGACGGTCCGGCGGTCGGACGTGATCGGGTCGGCGGTGAACATGATCCCGGCGACGTCGGCAAAGACCATCCGCTGAATGACCACCGCCAACTGGACGCCGCGGTGGTCGATGCCCTGCTGCAACCGGTAGGCGACCGCGCGTTCGGTGAACAGTGAGGCCCAGCAGTTGCGGACGCACCGCAGCACGGCATCGAGGCCGATGACGTTCAGGTAGGTGTCCTGTTGCCCGGCGAAGGAGGCTGTGGGCAGGTCCTCGGCGGTCGCGCTGGAGCGCACGGCGTACGCCTCGGTGTCGCCGAGCCGGTGGAGCTGTCCGGCGATCGCCCCGGAGATCCCGGCCGGTATGGACAGAGCTTCGATGGCGTCCCGAATCCGCGCGCTCACCGAGCGGATGCCTTCGAGGTCACCGCCGGCGACGCCGGCCAACCCTTCCAGGAGTCGGTGGAGGTGGTCATCGCGGGCGACGATGTCGGCGTAGGCGTCCGTGGTCACGCAGAAGCCGTCCGGAACGTTCACCCCAGGCAGCCGGGACAGCTCGCCCAGGTTGGCGGCCTTGCCGCCCACCAACGGGAGCAGCGTCGGGCCGATCTGCTCGACGCTCATCACGTACTCGGCCATTCCGGCTCCTCCACCTGCACCCCGGCTGGTTGCCTTCGCAGCATACGCGTCTTTCAGATTTTCCTGAAAGTTCATTTCCGCTAGGATTCCGTCAAGATCAACGCAGAGGGGGAGACGTGCCGGCGCGGGACAGCAACCAGGCGGACGGCTTCGTCGGACGCTTCGCCGCCACCCTCGCCGAGGCCGGCATGCCGCCCCTGGCGGCCCGGGTTTTCGCCACGCTGCTGGCGAGTGAGACCGGACGCATGACGGCGACGGAACTCGCCGAGAGGCTCCATGCCAGCACCGGCGGCATCTCCGGCGCAGTCCGCTATCTGATCCAGGTCCGCATGATCCGCCGGGAACACGAACCCGGGACCCGCCGCCACATCTACGCCGTCGACAGCTCCTGGTACGACGCGGTGGTCTCCGCCAATCCCGTCCTCGTCAAGGGCGAGACCGATCTGCGCGAAGGCATCGCCGCGCTCGGCGACTCTCCCGCCGCCGTCAGGCTCGCTGAAACCCTCGAACTCATCCAGTTCCTCAGGGAGGAGTCCGAAGCCATGCTGCGCCGCTGGCAGGAGCGGCGGGCCCACGCATGGGCGCTGTCAGCGACAGAAGAACGGCACGGCTAGTCCGTCCGCGGCGCTGCTGGTCAGGCGGCGGTGGCCCAGATGGTGTCCGGGCGTGCGGGGAGGTCGACGTGGATGATGTCGATCAGCGGTGGTGGTTTGCTTCGGTAGCGGTGCCCAGTGGGGGTTCGGGTGGTGACGGTGCCGTCGGGCAGGGCAGTGCTGTGCCAGCCGGCGGACTCCTTGATCTGGTTGCACCGTTCGCACAGGCTTTGCCCGTTGCTCGCTGTGGTGGGTCCACCGAGACGGTGGGGTTTCACGTGGTCGGTGTGGCGGATGGGCGCACCGCACCAGGGGGTGCGGCAGTACTGGTCGCGGACGGCCAGGTAGTGGCGCAGTGGTGTGGGGAAGAGCCGTCGTTGGGACTCCATGACGACGAGCTGTCCGGTGCCGGGGTGGGCGTAGAGCCGGCGCAGCCACAGCCGGGTGGCGCGGTCCAGACCGGTGATCAGCTGCTTCGCGACGCCGGCCGGGACGGGCCCGTAGCCGGTCAGGTGGGCGGGAGCGTCGGCGTCGGCGAGCAGTGCCTGGTCGGTCATCACGAGCTGGATCTCG
>NZ_JARKPQ010000125.1 GCF_029975155.1 Propionicimonas sp.
GCGGCGAAGGACTTCGCCGGGGACACCGCCGTGTCGTTCCAGGTCAGCGACGGCACCGGCGAGGACCGCTCCGCCCTCACCGCGAGCCTGACCATCCCGATCCGGGTGGAGGCCAGCATCAACCACCCGCCCCGGCTCACCCCGACCGTGATCCAGGTGGCGATGGGCGAGGAGGCCAGCGGCTACGACCTGACCCGGATGGTCGACGACCCCGACGGGGTGGACCCGGCCACGTTCGAGTACACGCTGGTCGACCAGCCGGAGCACATGTCGGTCACCCTGTCGGCCAGCCACCAGCTGCGCGTGCAGGTCGCCCGCAACCACGACAAGGGACCGGCGGGGAACATCGTGGTCGGCGTGGACGACGGGTCCGGGGTGGTCACCGCGGACATCCCCGTCGTGGTCACCTCCTCCACCCGGCCGCTCGTGCAGGTGAACGACGCCCGCTTCGACGCGGCGAACGCCGGCGAGACCGTCGAGCTGGACATCGACGACTACACGTCCAACCCGTTCCCCGAGCCGCTGCGGATCGTGAAGCCCTGGGTGGTGCAGGGCGAGGCCGTCTCGGTGAGTCACCGGGGCACGATCCTGAAGATCCGGCTGCCGCGGAACTTCCACGGCCAGGTGGTGGTCGGCTACTCGGTGATGGACGCGACCGACGACGCGTCCCGCATGGTCGAGGGCCGGGTCACCCTGATCGTCCGCGACCACCCCGACCCGCCCACCGACGTGTCGGTGACCGCGACCGGGGCGGGCCAGGCGCTGGTCACGTTCACGCCCGGCGCCAACAACGGCGCGCCGATCACCCACTTCGTGCTTACCGACGTGACCACCGGGAACGCCGCGGGCAAGTGCGTGGTGGCGTCCTGCCCGGTGAAGGGGCTGGAGAACGGCATCAAGCACGCGTTCTCGGTCGTCGCGTACAACGAGGTCGGCCCATCCGACGCGTCCAGGGCGTCCGAGCCGGTGCTGGTCGACGTCAAGCCCGGGCGTCCCGACCCGCCGAAGGTGACCCCCGGCGACCAGACGGTCCGGATGGACTGGACGGCGCCGGCCAACGACGGCTCCGCGATCCGCCGCTACCGGCTGTTCCTGCGCGGCGCGGACGACCGGGAGGTGACGGTGGACGCCGGTCAGACGAGCTACACCTTCAGCGGTCTGCGCAACGGCGAGTCGTACCGCGCGCAGGTGCAGGCGGAGAACCGCTCCGACCTGACCTCGGACACCTCGGAGTTCTCCGGCACGGCGGTGCCGTTCGGGCGTCCCGACCCGCCGGCCGACCTTTCGGCAGAGCTGCTGCCGCCGGACGACGCCGCGCACGCCAAGGCGCGGATCACCTGGAGCTACCCGCGCAGCTCCAACGGCCGGCCCTGGGACCGGGTACGGCTCACCTACGACGGTGGCGAGAAGGAGGTCGACTCCGACGGCTCCACCACCTCCGCCGTCGTGGACGTGCCGGTCGGCCAGTCCAGCCCGGTCGCGGTCGCGCTGCACACCGAGGGCGGCTGGTCGGACGCGCGGCGGATGACGTTCCAGGCCGCCTCGGTGCCGGTGGCGATCGACGCCCCCACCGTGACCGCCACCGGACGCGACGGCGAGTTGTCGGTCTCGGGCGCGCAGCGCCGCGGCGGCAACGGCTACCGCGAGGACCAGCTCCAGTTGCAGTACTCCGCCGGCGACGGCTGGCACGACCTGAACGGCGGCACTGTGTCCGGGTTCGCCAACGGCAGGGCCGTCACGCTGTCGTTCCGGCAGACCTCGCAGCTCAGCGGGCTGAAGGCGTCCGGTCCGGCCGTGGCCGCGGCACCGGCCACCCCCTACGGCCCGCCGCTGAAGCCCACCCTGACCGCCACGTCCCGCGCGGACGGGGTGAGGTTCGCCTGGTCGGCGGCGGCCGGCAACGGCGGGCCGGCGGTGACCAGGATCGTCCTCACCGTCAACGGGGACACCACCGAGACCGCCGAGCTGACCGGCGAGAAGGACTACGCCGGGTCCACCGGCGCGACCTTCTCCGGGACGGTGCGGGCCTGCTACGCGGACGGCACCTGCACCTCGTCCGACCGGGTGTCCGCCAGGCCGTGGGGGACGGTCGCCGTCCGCTCGGCCGCGTGCACCGGCGGCGAGGACCCGGCGCTCCCGGACGGCTCGACCGAGGAGTGCCACACCTTCGACGTGCAGCCGCAGCAGTGGGAACCCGAGGTGCCCCTGCAGTGCACCTTCGAGTCCGACGTCGACGGCAAGAGCCGGACGTTCACGGTGCGCAGGGACGGCTGGTCGGCCTCCGGCGCGCGCACCGCCGTCACCGATTCCGCCACCGTGAACGGCTGGGTGGGCAACCGCCTGACCTGCCGACCCAACTGAGACCAGGAGATGCCAATGGTGCTGGGCCAGGCCGACGCCGCCCGTTTCGCGCGGGGGTACGCCACGCTCGTCGACAACCTCTCGATCGCCCTGCTGGACAAGGTGCACCAGCTGCGCCTCGCGCTGACCGCGCTGTTCGCCGGCGGTCACCTGCTGCTGGAGGACGCGCCCGGTACCGGCAAGACCGCGCTGGCGCGCGCGATCGCGGCGTCCGTCGACGGCACGCACTCGCGCATCCAGTTCACCCCGGACCTGCTGCCGTCCGACATCACCGGCGTGAACATGTACGACCAGCAGACCGGCTCGTGGCGGTTCCACCGCGGCCCGATCTTCGCGCAGGTGGTGCTGGCCGACGAGATCAACCGGGCCTCGCCGAAGACCCAGTCGGCCCTGCTGGAGGTGATGGAGGAGCAGCAGGTGACGGTGGACGGCGTCACGCACTCCGCCGGCGACCCGTTCATGGTGATCGCCACCCAGAACCCGGTCGAGCAGGCCGGCACCTACCCGCTGCCGGAGGCCCAGCTGGACCGGTTCCTGGTGAAGACGTCGCTGGGCTACCCGTCGAGGGGGGCGATGATCGAGGTGCTGGCCGGGGCCGGCGCCCCGGATCGCTCCCGCCTGCTGCGGCCGGTGCTGTCCACCGCGGAGGTCGCCGAGCTGGCCGCGCTGGCCGCCACCACCCACATCGACCGCGCCGTCCTCGACTACGTGGCCGCCCTCGTCGAGGCCACCCGCGCCGACGCGGCGACCGTGCTGGGCGTCTCGACCCGCGGCGGGATCGGCATGGTGCGCTGCGCGCAGGTGTGGGCGGCCGCGCAGGGGCGCAACTTCGTGCTGCCCGACGACGTGAAGGCGCTGGCCGGCTCGGTGTGGGAGCACCGGATCGTGGTCGATCCGGACGCGGCGTTCTCGGGCGCCACCGCCGCCGGGGTGGTGGCCCGCGCCCTGACCACGGTGCCGGCCCCGGCGGCCGGCGCCTGATGCCCGGCGCGCCCCGGCGGGTCGCGGCCGGCAGCAGGCCGGCCGCGCTGCTGGGGCGCGTCCGCGACACCCGGGTCGGCCGGGTGGTCGCCGAGGTGCTCGGGGTGGTCACCGGAACCGGCTGGGCGGTGCTCGCCGCCACGGCCGGAAGCCTGGTCGTGGTCGTGATCGCGGGCTGGGTGGAGGCCGGGGCGCTCGCCGTCGTCGGGGCCACCTGTCTGCTGGTCGCGGTCGCCAGCGTGCTCGGCCGCTCGGCCTACGGGGTCCGGATCACCCTGCCGAACGAGCGCACCCGGGTGGGCCGTCCGGCCGCGGGGGAGCTGCAGGTCCGCAACACCCGCGGCAGAACGCTGCGGGCCGGGGTGGTCGAGTTGGCCGTCGGCGCGGGAGCCACCCCGTTCGTCGTGCCGCGGCTGGCCGCGCACGAGGAGTGGTCGGAGGTGTTCGTCCTGCCCGCCCGGCGCCGTGGCGTGGTGGTGCTGGGCCCGGCGCGGGCCGTCCGCGGCGATGCGCTCGGGCTGCTGCGCACGGTGCAGCGGTGGGCGGAGCCCGTGCGGCTGTGGGTCCATCCGGTCACCGTGCGGGTCCCGTTCGACGCCACCGGCTTCCAGGCCGACGTCGAGGGCGTCACCACCGCGAAGCTGTCGTCCTCCGACGTCTCCTTCCACGCCCTGCGCGACTACGCGCCCGGCGACGACCGCCGGCACGTGCACTGGCCGACGACCGCGCGGGTGGGCCGGCTGACCGTCCGCCAGTTCGAGGAGACCCGGCGCTCGCACCACCTGGTGCTGCTGGACACAAGGGCCGGAGCGTGGCAGGCCGACGAGTTCGAGACCGCGGTCGCGGCCGCGGCATCGCTCGCGCTGGCCAGCCTCGGCCGCGGCAGCACGGTGTCCTTCGCGACCACCACGGGCTGGGTGCCGACCTCGGCGCCGGTGCGCCTGCTGGACGCGCTGGCCGAGCTCGGTCCCGACCTCACCGGCCCCACGCCGGACGAGCGGGTGCGGCAGGTGGTGGCGGCCCGGCCGGGCGCGTCCGTGCTGACGGTCGTGTGCGGCCCGCAGGCCACCGACGCCGAGCTCGCGCGCTGGTCGGTGCTCGCCGGTCCGGACCTGGACACCGGCGTGGTGCGCGTCGGCCACACCCGGCCCGCGGCCCGGCTGACGTGCGGTCGCACGCTGGTCGCCGACTGCCCGACGCTGGCCGACCTGCCCCGGCTGCTGTACCGCAGGGGGGTGGCATGAGGCTGCCGCTGTGGAGTCCCGCGGTGCTGGCGCTGCTGTTCGTGCCGGCCGTGCTCGCCCACGAACCGGTGTTCGGCGACGGCGTCGGGCTGCGTGCCGCGGGCGCGGGCGTGCTCGTCGGCCTCGGCATCGCCACCGTCGCGGCCCGGCTGCGCTGGGACCTGCTCACCATCGCTGTGGTGGGGGTGGCCGGCTACCTGCTGCTCGGCGGGGTGGCTGCGCTGCCGGACACCACGATCGCCGGGTTCGTGCCGTCCGGGCGGACGCTGCAGCTGCTGGTCACCCAGTCGGTGTCGTCCTGGAAGGACCTGCTCACGCTCGCCCCGCCGGCCTCGGCCTACACCGGCCCGGCCGTGCTGCCGTGGCTGTCCGGGCTGGTCTGCGGCCTGGCCGCCGGCGTCCTCACGGTGCGGGGACGGTTCCTGCTCGGCACGCTTCCGGTCGCCCTGCTCGGGGCGATCGGCGTGGCCTGGGGTCTGGGCGGGCAGCACCCGGACGGCTGGCCGGTGGCGGGCTGGGCCGCCGGCGTCCTCGGCTGGTGGGCGTGGTGCAACCAGCGTCGCCGGCTCGGCGCGGGCGAGGAGATCCTGGTCGGCCGGCGGGCCGTCGGGCGGGTGGTCGCCGAGGACTCGCTGTCGGCGTCGCTGACCGCGACCGGCAACCGGCGGGTCGCCGTGGTCTACACCGGACGCAGGGTGCTGGCCGCGCTGGCCACCCTCGGCCTGGCGGTCGGCGTGGCCGGCCCCGCGCTGGGCGCGTGGCGGGCGTTCGACGACCGCGTGGTGCTCCGCGACCTGGTCGAGCCGCCGCTCGACGTCCGTGAGTACCCCTCGCCGCTGGCGTCCTTCCGGCACTACACGGTCGACCTGGCCCGGACCACGCTCGTCACGGTCACCGGGCTGCCGGCCGGCGCCCGGCTGCGGCTGGGCGTGATGGACACCTACAACGGCATCGCCTTCGGCATGTCCGACCCGGCGGAGTCCGAGACCGGCCGCTATGTGCGTACCGGGGCGGTGATCCGCGAGCAGGCGTACGCCGGGGCGGGGGAGGCGGCGACCGTCGAGGTGACCGCCTCCGGGCTGTCGGGGCCCTGGCTGCCGTCCGCCGGCGAGCCCGACACGTGGCGCTTCACCGGCGACAATGCGGCCGCGCTGGCCGAGGGCATGCACTTCAACCACTGGGCGCAGGCGGCGCTGACCACCGCCCCGACCGGCGGGAACGTCGCCTACCAGCTGCACACGGTCGTCCCGCCCACGTGGTCGGACGGACAGCTGGAGGGTGCCGGGACGGGCCGGATCACGGGCAGCGCGGACGCCGGTGTGCCGGACGGGGTGCAGGCGCTCGCCCAGGACATCACCGCGGGCCAGTCCTCGCAGCTCGGCCGCGCCCGCGCCATCGAGCGGTACCTCTCCCGGAAGGGGTACTTCGCCAACGACAACTCCGCGAACGCCCGCCCGGGCCATCGTGCGGACCGACTCGCGCGGATGATCGGCCTCGAGCAGCTGATCGGCGACGACGAGCAGTACGCATCGCTGATGGCCCTGATGCTGCACTCGCTCGGCATGCCCGCCCGCGTGGTGATGGGCCTGTACCCGGCCGAGGCCTCGGGGACGGACACCGTGGAGCTGCGCGGCGAGGACATGCACGCCTGGGTGGAGGTGCAGTTCTCCGGGGTGGGCTGGGCGACGTTCGATCCGACGCCGCCGCGGGACCAGGTTCCCCAGACCGACGTGCAGAAGCCGCGCGCCGTCCCCCGTCCGCAGGTGCTGCAGCCGCCGGAGCCGCCGGAGGCGCCGGTCGAGTTGCCGCCGTCGGTGTCGGACCGGCCCGCCGACGAGCACAGCGACGACGCGGACGGCGTGCCCTGGCTGCTGGTCGGTGGCGCCGGCGGCGGCGTCCTGCTGCTCCTGGCCCCGTTCGCCGCGATCTGGTGGGCCAAGCGGGCCCGGGCGCGGCGGAGGCGGCGGGCAGCCGTCCCGGCCGCCGCCGTCACCGGTGCCTGGAGCGAGCTGGTCGACCGTGCGGTGGACGCCGGTGCGGCCGTCCCCGCCGAACTCACCCGGCTGGAGGCGGCGGGGACGCTGGCCGCGCTGTGGCCCGGTGAGACCCCCGCGCCGGACCGCGGCTGGTACGTCGAGGGCGCGGAGGTGCCGCGCGTGGTCCGGCTGGCCCGGCGCGCCGACGTCGCCAGCTTCGCCCCCGCGGCGCCGGACGCCGCCGAGGCGACCGCGGCCTGGGCGGACACCGACGAGCTGACCGCAGGGCTGGCCGCCGGCGCCGGCTTCTGGTCGCGGCAGCGGCGCCGGTACTCGCTGCGGTCGCTGCGCCGCCGCCGGCGGCTGGCCCGCGCAGCCCGGCGGAAGGGACGGCGGCCGTGACCGGGCCGGAGATCCCCGGTCACGCCTGGGTCCGCGCGCTCGGGACGGGTGGCTTCGCCGAGGTCCACCTGTACCGGCAGGCCTCACCCGCGCGCGACGTCGCGGTCAAGGTGCTGCGCGCGGCGGGCGACGACGCCGGCAGGGCGGCGCTGGCCAGGGAGGCGGACGCGCTGGCCGCGGCCGGTGGCCATCCCGCGGTGGTGGCGCTGTACGCGTCCGGCGTCACCGGCGACGGGCGGCCCTACCTGGCGATGGAGTACTGCCCGGTCTCGAACCTGTCCGAGCAGGCGCGCAGTCAGCCGCTGGCGGTCGCGCGGGCCCTGGAGCTGATGGTGCCGGTCGCCGCCGCGGCGGAGACGCTGCACCGGCACGGGCTCGTGCATCGGGACATCAAGCCCGCCAATCTGATGCTGACCGCGTGGGATCGCCCGGTCCTGGCCGACTTCGGGGCCGCCTGGCCGATCGGCGCCGACCCGGACGGGGGTGGCGGCTTCTCCCCGCTGTGGGCGGCTCCCGAGCAGCAGGTCGGCGCGCCCGCCCACCCGACCCAGGACGTGTGGGCGCTGGCCGCCACCGCCTGGACCCTGCTGGCCGGGCACAGCCCGTTCGAGGGCGAGGACAACTCCGCCGCCGCGATCGCCGCCCGCGTCCAGTCCGGACGGCTGCCCGCCCTCGGCCGGCCCGACGCCCCGGCGTCCCTGGAGGCCGCGTTGCGGGCAGCGCTCGTCGTGGAACCGCGGCTGCGCACCCCGTCCGCGCGGGAGTTCGCCGAGCAGCTGCGGGCAGTCCAGACCGACCTGCACGTCGTGCCCACGCCGCTGGCCCTGCGGGCGGAGGCGCCCCACGGCACCGTGCAGGCGGTGGACGACAACCGCACTCGCGCCCGGTCGCTGCCCGTGCTGGAGCCGGACGGACCGGATCCGGCCCTCACCCTTCCGGCGAGTGGCCGCGGCACGTCCGAGGGGGTGGACGGGCCGCCGCAACGCCCGGGGATGCGGCCCTGGGTCGTGGTGCTGCTGGTCGTCGTCGCGGCGCTGGTCACCGCCGGCGCGGTGCTCGCCGGACTGCTCGGCGGCGGGGGCGTCCGGCCGGTGGGGCCGTCGACGCCGGCGGCCGTGCAGCCGCAGGACCCCGTCCGCGCGCCACCCGCTCAGGTCGCCGGGCTGGCCGGGACGCTCCGCGAGGGCCGCGTGTACTGGACGTGGCAGCGCGCGGAGGAGGACGGCGTCCGCTACGTGTTCACGATCACGCGTCCGGGCGCGGCCGACGTCACCCGGTCCACGGCGCTGACCGGAGTGGACGTGGCCGCCCGGCCGGGCAGCAACTGCATCGAGGTGTCGGTGACCAGCGAGGACGGCAGGGAGTCCGCGCCGGTCAGCAACTGCGTCAGCGCCTGAGTCGCACGATGATGTGACTTCCTGCACCGTCATTGGTGGACGAAGTCCCGGTCACGCGCGCGCTGCCGGTGGGACGACGGAAGCCTGTCGGCGGTCTCGACCGTGGCGGACGTGGCCGCGTTCGCGATGAATCCGCTCGCCGGCCTGGTGTCGTGGGGTGTGGGCTGGCTGCTGGATCACATCGAGCCGCTGAAGTCGTGGCTGAACGAGCTGGCGGGGAACGCCGGCGCGGTGCAGGGCGGCTCGGCGACCTGGGTGAACACTGCTGCCGGGCTGGAGGCGGCTGCCGCTGACCTGACCCGTTCGCTGGACGGGACGCTGGCGGACGCACGATCGCGTGCGACGGACGCCTACAAGGCTTTGATGGGCGATGTCGGTGCCCATGTCCGGATGGCGTCGGAGTTGTCGGAGGCGATCGGGACGGGGCTGAGCGTCGCGTCGGGGATCGTCCAGTTCGTGCACGATCTGGTGCGGGACGCGATCAGCGATGTGGTGGGCTATGCCGTCTCCTGCATCATTCCGTTGCCGAATGTGATCGCTTCGGTGGTGGCCAAGGTCTGGTCGTGGGTGGACCGGATCGTCACCAAGCTGCGGGATCTGGTGCGTTCGTTCAGTCGCCTGGACGGCCTGTTCCGTAGGGTCGATGATCTGCTGGAGCGGCTGAAGGCGGTGCTGGACCGGATCAAGCACGGTGTCCTCGGCGACCATGTGTCGGGCCCGAATCCGCGGTCCAGGACACCGAATAGTGACGAGTTGGCCGACGGGCCGCAGCGGCGCGCGTCAGGAGATCGAGACATTGGGAGCGAGTCGGGGGTTCGGGCGGCACTATCGCGCGATGATCTACACCCGGATCAACTGACGAATCTCGTGCGCTATCTGAGGAAAATGCCGGCAGGAACTGACGACACCGTCATAACCCGAGGGGCTGGCGATGTGGTGCAATTCAGCACCAGAGTTCCCGGCCGGGTGCCCGGCTCGTATGCAACATACACCAAGGTCGTGGACTCCTCAGGCATCACGATCGGCTACACCAAGACAACTGTGGCGCCAGACGGCACGGTTGTTCACGTCAAGGACAAGATGCTGCCATGAACGCGTACTACGATCGAAAGAGCGCACTGCAGGCGCTTCTCGACTTGACCCCACCTCTGGAGATGGCTCTTGACGCGCTGCGCGTTCTACCGCCGTTACCCGGTGGCGCCTCGGTCGTGCTCACCCGCACGTCCGTCCAGGCAGCACTTGAGGGATTTACCAGCGGTGTGATTACCGCGCCTCTGCTTGAGCGTTGGGCCGAGGCACTACATGCCGCTGAGGACGTCGAACTCAGCAAAGTTGACCGCGACTTTGTGGCTGATGCGCTCTTCGAGCTGTCCAGTCCTGAGCTTTTTGGCTCCGCAGAAGAAGTCGTGGCAAGTCTACAGAGCCGCGATCGAGGCGCGGATGGCGGTTGAGATAACGGTTACCCGCGTGGTCAGGAGTGCTGAGGACGGCATCCGCTACACCCACAACTCCGACGCTGGGACTGTTGCTTTCCACGAACACCTCCAACACGCCTATGACGAGCAGTGCCGCAAGATCGCCACGACCGATCCGTTGGGGAATGTGACCCGATTCGGCTGGGACGAGGCGTCCCGGCTGACCTCGCTCACCGACCCGACCGGCGCCACCACCTGGATCGACTACGACTCCTCCGGGCTTCCGGTCCGGGTGGTCGACCCCACCGGGGCAACCACCAGCCACAGCTTCGACGACAAGGGACGCCTGGTCGAGCGCGCCGACTCGACCGGGGCGACCGAGCTGTGGCGCTACGACGACGAGCAGAACCGGGTGACCTGGACGGACCCGACCGGTCGGGTGGTGGCGGTCGAGCTGGACGCGGCCGGTCTGGAGTCGGCCTGGACCGATGCGGCCGGCACGAGCAGGGTCGTCCGGGACGCCCGCGGCCTGCCGGTCAGCCAGGTCGACGCCGTCGGGGCGGTCAGCACGTTCGCCTGGTCGGGGGAGGGCCGGCTGGGTCTCCCGCACCGATCCGGACGGCAGCGCCGAGTCGTGGGAGTGGGACGGGCAGGGCAACCTGCTCGCCCACACCGACCCGGCCGGGCGGATCGTTGCCCGTGAGGCGGGCGGTGAGGTCACCACCTTCGGCTATGACGCTGCGGGAAGGCTGGTCACCGCGGTCAGTCCGGCGGGGGCGCTGACCCGGGAGTTGGATCCGGAGGGCCGGGTGCTGGCCGAGACCGTCGGCGGACACACGATGCGCTGGACGCTGGACGCATCGGGCCGGATCGTCGAGCGCGTAACACCGTCGGGGGTGCTGTCGGACTGGGTGCTGGACCGGGCCGGGCGGCGAACCGGTGTGGAGCTGGCCAGCCAGCCGCTGGTGAAGTGCGCGTTCCGACTCGACCGGATGTTGGCGGACGACCTCCTCACATGGCTGTCGGAGTACCTTTCCCGGGCGACCACGGAAGAGCGCGCTCGCGCCGCATGGGAACTGCGTAACCCGATGCTGCCTCTGGACGAGCGCCAGCGGGTGGGCGAACTCCTCGGGGTATGGAATCATCCGCTCCCCACGCTCTGGCCGACGGAGACGTGAGTTTGAGCACAAATACGTAGGCAGAAAGGGAGGAAAGAATCCCCGAGCCCTGCAGGAGGCTACCGGAATCGCTCCCTAGTGAACGGGTGTAGGGCTTGGTGGCCGGGGCCAACCCCCGACCACGGCGCCGGGCACCTCACCAAACAAATATTCGCGCTAGCCCGGATATCGGCCTGTTTCTGGGAAGAAGTGTCAGTGGCGACTTGTAGCGTCGTTGTTATGGAAATGGGGTTGGAAGGCTTCACCGATGGCCAGTTGCTGGCTGTGATCGGTGCGGCTGTGGACGCCCTGACCGATGACCGGCTACGGCTCCCCAGCGAAGCCGAACAACTCGACCTGCTGGAGAACCTGGTCCGGCTCGGAGCACGGCTGCACGCCGTGCAGGCAGGTGTCGCGGCCCGTGTCGAGGCCGGTGAGATGGCGTGGCATGAGCACGGGACCTCGACCAGCACCTGGCTGATGCACCGGCTGAACCTGACCCGCCGGGAAGCCGGCCGCATCGTGTCCGCCGGGGAGGGACTGGCCCGGTTCGAACACGTTGCCCGGGCTGCTGTGGCTGGTGCGGTGTTGCCCGGACAAGCCGCGGCGATCACCAGCGTGCTGGACAAGCTGCCCGACAACCTCCCTGCCGACACCATGACCAAAGCACAGACCTTGATGGTCGGGTTCGCCCAGGACCACAACTCTGCCGAGCTACGCCACCTCAGCCGCCATCTCGTCGAAGTCCTCGACCCCGTCGGCGTCGAGGCCCGGGAAGCCGAACGCCTGGAACGGGAACACCGGGCGGCGATGCGAACCCGGCATCTGACCTTCGCCTATGACGGGCAGGGATCGGTGCTGTTCCGTGGCAGTCTCCCTGTTGTGGAGGCCGAGCCGTTCATTCAGATCATCGACGCCTACACCGCCCAAGCCCGCCACGGTCTGGACCGCATCGACCCCCACACCGAGCCTGTGACGCTGGCGATGGGCAGAGCTGATGCGCTGATCGCGATGGTCCACCAGCACACCCAACAAGCCCTGACACCCGCCCATGGTGGAGACCGCCCCCGGATCGTGCTCACCCTGTCCTACGACAAACTCGCCAAAACCGCCCACGACCACGGCTTCCCCACCGCCGGGTGTGGTGTCACGGTCCCTGAGGAGCCAGCGCGGGCTCGCCAACCGGTCCCTGAGGAGCGAGCGCCAGCGAGCGTCACGAAGGGCCCCGGCACCTTCCCCACCGCCCACCTGATCGGCAGCGGCGAACCCATACCCGCCTCAGTCCTACGCCGGTGGCTGTGCGACGCCGACCTCATGCCCATCGTCCTCGGCAGGCCGTCGGAAATCCTCGACGTGGGACGCACCCAACGACTGGTCACCCCACCCATCCGGGCCGCACTCGAACAACGCGATGGTGGTTGCGTGTTCCCCGGCTGCGACAAACCACCCCGAGACTGCCACGCCCACCACATCCTCCCCTGGTGGGCAGGCGGTCCGACGGCGTTGGCGAACCTCGTCCTGCTGTGCCCACACCACCACGGCATCATCGAACCCGGCCACGACCCCACCGCGGACCGGTGGACGCTCAACCTTCGCCACGACGGGGTTCCCGAAATCAGGCCACCGGCCCGGGTCGACTCGACCCGAAAACCACGAGTCCACAACCGATTCCACCTACGCCACTAAAGTGTCGCCGAATCGATGTGCTGTCCGGCGGCTTAAGCTTGCTTGTACTGAGCTTGTCGATGTGTCGAAACCTCTCGCCAGGGAAGGCGCCGGTGGTCTCGACAAGCTCGACCAGCCGAAAGGCGGCTTTCCCCTGGGGAGACGCTGATCGACGCGCCCGGTCCGGCTGGTCGAGCCCGTCCTGCTACAAACGCTCCCGAAAAGTGCAGAGGCTCCCGAAAGTTCGGGAGCGCGGACGAGTTCCGGGAGTTCCGGGAGCGTTTGTGAAGATAGCCGGTGGACGGGGACGAGCTTGCTCGACCTCGCCCGTCCCATTCCGCAGCCGCCCTCGGGCACGTCTCGCTGGCATGGGTAGTCGACGGCGCCAGCCGGGAGGGGCGCCCTGGCATCGGCTCGGGTCGACCCGTTCAGCCGCGGGCGCGCAGCCGGGCGAACAGCAGCCCGCCGGTGAACAGGATGCCGCCGGCGAGCAGCACGACGCCGACCGCGCGGGTGACCGGTGCCTGCAGGTCCGGCGCGGGCTCCGGCAGCGGCAGCGCGGGCGCCACGGTCTGGACGGGCGGGGGATGGCGGGGGTTCTCCGGACCGGTGGCCGAGCCGTCGTTGATGAAGTTCAGCGCGTCGTAGGGTGCCACGATGCCCCAGCCGAGCCGTGGATCTCGCGCGGTGCCCGCCGGCCGGATGGCCGTCGCCAGCAGCCGGTACTCCCAGTCCGCCGGACGCTCGTCGGGATGGGCCGCGGCGACGAGCGCTGCGGCGCCGGCCACGTAGGCGGTGGCGTAGGAGCTGGCCGGGCTGTCGGACCCGAACAGGCAGTCGCTGTCGAAATAGGCGCTGAGCACCTGGGCGCCCGGTGCGGCGATCTCGACGTGGACGCCGTGCCGCACCGCGTCCGACGGCTGGCCGGCGGCGTCCAGCGCGGTCACGGCCAGGGCGTCCGCGTATCCGGCGGGGAACACGACGGCGTTGCCGGACTCCTTGTCAGCGTTGCCGGCCGAGGCGACCACCAGCGACCCGCGCCGGGTGGCCCGCTGGACGGCGGCGCGCAGCTCCGGCAGGTCGGTGGTGGTCGACTGGGCGACGACGATCACCGGGATGCCGCGCGCTGAGGCCCAGTCGATGCCGCGGGCGGTCAGCTTCGTGTCCGGCCCGGCCTGATCCTGCCCGGTGCCCTCGTAGACCCGGACCGGCACGATCGTGGCCTCCGGTGCCACGCCGACGAGTCCCGAGCCCTTCACCTGCCGGGCGGCGATCTGCGCGGCGACGATCGTGCCGTGGCCGTACTCGTCGGTGCGCCCGTCCCCGCCGCTCGCGGTCAGGTCCACCCCCGCGGCCACCGCGTCGGTGAGGTGCTGGTTGGCCGCGTGCACCCCGGAGTCCACCACGGCCACCGTCACGCCGGCGCCGCGGGACAGCCGCCAGGCCGTGCGGATGCCGAGTGCGTCGAAGGCCGCGGGCGCCTGGGCGATCACGTCGGGCCGGTCCCTGCGGCACGCCTGCGGCTCCTCCGCCGTGGCGACGGTCGGCGCGGACGCGAGCAGCGCCAGCCCGGTGGCCAGCAGCAGAGCGGCCGCGCGGCGCACGATCAGGCCTTCACGGTCTGCTGGGCGGCCTCCGGCGACAGCGTCACCCCGGCCGGCACCAGGGCCACCCAGGCCGCGGGGACGGTGTGCACGTCGGCCTCGGTGTACTGCAACCGGGCGAGCGTCTCGGCCGGCGTGCCCCCGATGCCGTAGGCCAGGCCGGGGTCGGTGACCAGGCTGACCGCGCCGAGCGTGCCGCCGGAGGTCGCCCTGACCAGTGCGCCGGAGCCGCCGGCGACCTCCACGCCGGCCGCGTCGCCGACGCCCTGGGTGGCCGGCAGGGCGGCGAGGGCGGTGGTCGGGGTGCCGTCGTCCTCGCCGAGCCGGGCGCACACGCGGTGCTCGTCGCCGACCGCGTCCCCGACCGAGGCCGGCCAGTCGGTGGGCACGACGCCCTCGGTGCGGACCTCCAGGCCGGAGATCTCCGCCACGGTGGCGTTGAGCGGGTTGCCGAAGTCGACACCCGTGCCCATCTGGTAGAGCGGGTAGGCGAAGTCGGACAGCGGCGTGATCCGGCCGGGCCCGGAGATCACGTAGCGGCGCTGGGCCGCGCCCTTCTCCACCTCGATCAGCGAGCCGATCACCGCGGTCTGGAGGCGGGCGGGAAGGTTCCCGGCGGGCTGGCCGGCGTCCGGGATGCGCAGCGGGCGCACCTCCGTGCCGGACTCGAAAAGGTCCAGCCACGCTCCGGACACCTTGTGCACCGCCGCCGTGTCGAGGCCGAGAGCCGTGCGGATGCCGTCCGTGCTGAGGGGATAGCGCTGACCGCCGGTGACCAGCCAGGTCCGTCCGCCGTTGCTGACCAGGGCGGTGGCGGCGTCCACCAGCCGGGACGGCGCGCTGCCCACCCACGTGTGGGTGTCGTCGGACGGGGTGCCGCAGGCCGTCCAGGAGCCGGAGCGCAGGTCGTCCCGCGACGGCACCATGTCGGGGGCGCCGGTGATGCCGATCGCGCTGCCCCTGCGAATCCCGGCGAGGGCGCTCGCGTCCACCTCCGCGGTCTTCAGGCCGCCCGCGGCGACCAGCAGGCGGGCGGAGGTCACGTTGGCGATCGGGTGCAGCACGCCCTCGACGGTGAAGTAGCGGGCGCCGGTACCGCGCACCGCGACCAGGGTCCCGTTCTCCCAGCCGGCCGGCAGGGCGGGGGAGAACCGGCCCATCACCACGGCGACGATCATCAGCACCAGCCCGAGCGCGGTCCCGATCAGGACCGGCCGGCCGAGTGCCTTCGACTCCAGTTCACGGCCACCGGGGGTGCCCGACATGAACGCGGTCACCAGTCGCCGCCGGTTGTAGCGCTGAGCCTCGAGGATGTCCTTGTTCGAGGCCATCAGACCAACCCGAGGATCCAGACGGTGAGCGGCGGCACCGCCATCAGCGCGGCGACGTGCAGGCCGTCGGCGATCCGGTTGAGCCAGGGCCGCAGCTTCCCCGCCACGACGTTCCAGGCCAGGACGAACGCGCCGACCACGATGACCAGCCCGGCCAGCCACGGCAGGAACGCGGGGGCGGACAGCGCGGCGGCCACGCCGGCACAGAGCAGGGTGAGCAGCCCGCCGACCACCCCGGCGAGCACCTCCGCGCGGCCGTACAGGCTGCGGGTGCCGAGCAGGAACGCCAGCCCGATGCTGGCCATCAGCAGCGCTCCCGCCAGATCGACCGCGACGAGCGGGGCGAACACCGTGGTGATCAGCCCGGCGGCGATCCGCAGCGAGAGGACGGCCACGTCGGCGCTGCCCACCTGGCGGGCGACGTCCGCGGCGTCGATCCGGGTGCGCGGGACGGCGGCGAGCGCGTCCACCCTCGCGGGGAGCTGCGCGAGCCCGATCCAGGGGGCCAGCAGCACGAGCACGGCCAGCAGCGCGACCACGAGCGCGGCGGCGCGCTGGTCGGTCCAGTGGGCGACGCCGGTGAGGCTGCCGTGCAGGACGAGGGCGAGGCCCGCCAGCAGCGGACCGGCGGCGACCGCGCGCTGCCGGGACGGCAGCACCAGGCACGCGGCGGCACCGACGACCGCGCCGGCGCCCGCCGCGGCGAGCCGGAGCTGGGTGGGCGGGCCGCCGGCCAGCGCGAACCCTGCGGCGGCCAGCATCGCGGGCACGGTCAACGCGAGCGCGACCGCGCCGCCGACGACCCCGGTGCGGGCCACGACCAGGGCGGCCAGGGCCACGAGCGCGGCGCCGGCGAAGCCGAGCGCCCCGCTGAGCAGCGGGTCGGCGCCGCCGACGGCGAGCAGCACTGCGGCGACCGCGAACAGGCCCGCGGCGACGTAGGCGGACAGCTGCACCGAGTCGCCGCGGCGCCACGGGGTGCGGCCGGCGTCCACCGAACTGCCGATGGCCTCGACGAGGTCGTCGAAGCGGGTGTCGGTCGCGGCGGCGCCGGCGGTCTCCAGCGTGAGCACCGCGCCCGCCGTGATGCCCTGCTCGGCCAGCGAGCGGGCCTGGTCGAGCTCGCGCCCGGGCGGCACGATCACGCGGAAGCCCTGGGTGGCGGCCTCCGTGGTCAGCCGACCGAGGGCGGAGACCAGCCCGGGCAGGAGTTCCGCCAGAGGCAGCGAGGCCGGCACGGACAGGTCCAGTCGCTGGCCCTGGTGCACGACCGACAGCGGCACGAGCACGGCGGTCGCGGGCTGCCCGGTCTGCGGGGTCGACATGGTTCCTTCGGGTGGGGAACAGGGTGCGCAGGCAAGACTAGTGCCCGCGAGCCCGCCTTTCGGGAGTGGACCCTTGGTCGGCCACCCCCTCGTACACCTATGCTGGGGGCACCCACCTCGTCCGATCCGCGACTTGTCCTCCGGCCCGGGCCGTGGGCGACCAGGCCCGAGGGCCGAAGACAGATCGACGGAGGAGACATGAGCGCAGAGCTTTCTGCAGCCGAAGGCGCAATCCTCAAGGGCGCCGACACCGTTTCGAACACCAGGGCCGACCTCAAGCAGAGGCTGACGGCGCTCCGCGCGGACGTGGACGCCGTGGGCAGCAGCTGGACGGGCCTGGGCGCGGTCGCGTTCTCCGGCCTCATGGTGGCCTGGGACGCGGAGGCGAACCAGGTGACCGATGCCCTGGAGAACCTCGAGTCGGCTCTGCGCGGCACGCAGACCGCGTTCGACCAGGCCGAGCAGGTGGTCGAGACCGGGCTGAACAAGCTGATCGGCATGCTCGGCGGCGTCGGGAACTGAGAGAGGGAACCACCATGGATCTTCGGGTCAACCACGGAGTGCTGGACTCCACCGCCAGCAGCCTGTCCACCAAGGCCGCCGACATCCAGGGCGTGCTCGACCAGATGGACAGCGAGCTGCGCCAGCTGCAGGCCAACTGGGACGGCGAGGCCAAGCAGGCGTACGAGGCCGCCAAGGCCCAGTGGACCGCCGGCATGAACGGCCTGCGCGCCCTGCTGCAGCGGATCTCGACGTCGGTCAGCGACGCCAACACCGACTACGCCGACACCGACCGTCGGCAGGCCGGCGGCTTCTGAGCCACCGGCACCAGGGCGGCCGCCCGATCACGCTCCGCTGAGGGTGAACGAGCGGTCGCCCAGCAGGACCACCGTGCCCAGCGGCACGTGCAGCCGGTGGCCGCGGGTCAGTTCGACCAGGCGGCCGTCCGGCGTGCGACAGGACGTCCCGTTGGCCGAGAAGGCGTCCTCGATCCAGACTCCGGATCCGTCCACGCCCGCCCGCAGATGCGTGCGGGACAGCGAGCGGGTGGCATCGGGCACCGTGACCAGGTGCTCCGTCTGATCGCCGGACGGAACGGGCTCGCGGCCGATCACGGTCACCGAGACCACCGGGAACCGCAACCCCGAGTCGAACACCGCCCAGGCCTGCACCGGCTCCTCCGGCACGGCCGGGGCCGGGGTTGCCGCCGCGTGCGGCGGCCAGGTGGACGCGGGCACGGGCCGGAGCACGGCCTCGGTGGCCGGCCCGCTCATGGCCCGGCGGGGTGTTGCGGTCGCGGCCACCTCGTTCACGGCGGGGCCGTCGGCGATGCTGGCCGTGCCGGGCCCGGTCGTCCTGGCGTAGGGGCTGGTGGGGACGGCCATCGGCTCCGGCGTGGGCCGCGCATCGGCCACCGCGGTGCCGGAGAGCCGATCCACCCAGTCGCGACCCTCGCGGCTGGTCGCCGCGGTGAGCAGCGGACCGATGCCGGTCAGGTGCAGCAGGCCCAGCACGAGCGAGCGCACCGACTGGGCGCGCAGCCCGGGAGCGAGGTCCGAGCCGGCCTGATGGGCGACCGTGCGGGTGGCGAGGGCGCCGGGCGTCCGTCCGGTCGCGGCCCTGGCGATCGACAGCACCACGCCGCCCTCCACCGCAACCACGGCCGCCACCAGCCAGGACCGGGTCGGCAGGCCGGCGGCCGCGGCCACCGCGCCCACGGCCGCGAGGTCGACGAGATAGGCGCCGATCCGGGCGCCGGCTCCGGCCGGACGGGTCATGACGCCAACTCCCTCACCACGTCGAACAGTCCTGCGGACAGCAGCGCGCCCGGCACCAGTGCGGCGAGGGCGAGGCCCTGCGCGAGGTCGGCCAGCCGACCGAGCAGGGGAGAGGCGGGCCCGGCCGTCGCGGCCACCGTCCCGAGCGGAACCGCGGTTGCGACGAGGGCCAGCGCGGCGGCCAGCACCGGCACTCCGACCAGCCCCCGGACCGCCAGCACGGCTGCCGTCCCGGCCAGCAGCAGCGCCGCGGCCACCCGGGGCGCGGAGCGGACCAGGCCCGAGCGAGTGGTCCGCGGCGCGAGCGCCAGCGCGACCACCGCGACGCCGACGGTCGCGAGCGTGGCCTGGCCGGGCAGCGTGGCGGGATCGGCCAGGCCCGCGGCCAGCAGCCCCGCCGGCGCGGTGAGCGCACAGGCGCCCAGCGTGGCGGTGTCGGTGAGCGCGGTCGCCCGATCGATGGTGCCGGCGACCCGGCGCCGGGTCACCCGCGACGGCGGCGGCACCTCCGGAGCGCGGACGGTGGGCGCGGACGTGGTCACCAGCGGGAGGTCCAGCAGTTGTGCCTCGGGGACGGCGACCGCGTAGCGGGGGGCCAGCTGGACCGCGACGACGGCGGCGGCGAGCAGCGCCGGAGCGAGCAGCGCGGGCCCGGCACCGAGCATGATCGCCACCGGGACGAGCACCGCGACCGATCCCCACAGCGCCGCGGCGGCGCTCGCCTGCGGCCCACCCGTGCGCAGCCACAGCACCCCTGCGGCCAGGCCCGCGGCGACCAGTGCGACCGCGAGCGACACGGGGACGGCCCCGGTCGCGGCCGGAGGCACGACGACGGCGAACGGCAGCCCGAGCAGGCCGGGCAGCACCAGGGCCCCGCCGGGCGAGGACGCGAAGGGCCGGCGGCGGGCCAGCGGCACCGCGGCGGCCAGGGCGAGGGCTGCCGCGGCGAGCCGCGCCCACCCGGGCACGGCGTCCGGCAGGACGAGCGGGGCGATGACCGCTGCCAGGCCGAGCGCTGCGGAGAACCCGACCCCGGCCGTGGCCGCCACCGCGGCGGAGAACCGGGCCTCCCCGGACGCCTCGACGGCCCGGTCGGCGGTCACCGCGCTGGCCCGGACGCCGGTCACGGCCAGCAGCACACCGGACGGCAGGTCGTCGCCGATCACCGAGCCCAGCCCGGCGGGCCGCCCGTCCGGCAGGGCGACGGCCAGGTCGGCGTCCGAGGCGTCCACGTGCAGCATCGCCAGCAGCCCGGCGACGGTGGTGCCCGGGGGGACCGCGACGTCCTGCCGGTCCTCACCGCGGACGATGGTCGCCGTGGCCCGCATCGTCGCCACCTGCCACCTCCTCGCCGCCGCGGACACCCGTCGGTAGGGAACGATAGTATGAACGACGCTCACCCACCCCTGTTGCTGGAGGCCGGATGACCACGGGAACCTCGACTCCGGTCGCGCCGGAGGTGCCGGAACTCCCCGCTGGCCTGATCAGCCTGCAGCCGCCGCCCGATCAGGTCGAGGCGCAGGGCGCCGGCAACATCCTGGCCACGCTGATCCCGATGATGGGCTCGATGGGCGTGATGGTGTTCATGGCGTTCTCCGACCCGAACAACACCCGCATGCTGCTGATGGGCGGCGCGATGGTGGTGGCGATGCTGGGCATGCTGGGCTTCAACGTGTACCGGCAGGTGAGTGGCCACCGGCGCAAGGTCGACACGTCCCGCCGCGAGTACCTCGCCTACCTCAGGGAGATGCGCGACACCGTCCGCGCGGCCGCGTCGCGGCAGCGCCGCTACACCAACTGGTACCTGCCCGACCCTCGTTCGCTCGTGCTCGTCGCGGAGGAGGGCACCCGGCTGTGGGAGCGAGAGCAGGACGCCCCGGACATCCTGAACGTGCGGCTCGGCTCGTCGACCCAGGACCTGTCGATGGACCTGCGGGCACCGGAACTGCCGCCCCTGGCCAACCCGGACGCGGTCTGCCACTCTGCGCTGAACCGGTTCGTGGTCACCCACGGGGCCGTGGACGACCTGCCGCTGGGGGTCACGCTCGGCGAGTTCTCCCACGTGGAGGTGGCGGGGCAGGCCGAGCACACCCGCGCGCTCGCCCGCGCCGCGATCGCCCACCTGGCCACGTTCACGCCACCCGCAGCGCTGCGGGTCGCGGTGTTCTGCAGCGAGGAGGCGCGGGGGGAGTGGGAGTGGCTGAAGTGGCTGCCGCACGCCCGCTCGTCCGAGGTGACCGACGCGCTGGGCCCGGCCCGGATGGTCGCGACCGACTACGCGGAGCTCGCCGACCTGCTCGGCGAGGAGGTGACCACCCGGATCGGCTTCGAGCCGCGCGACGAGCGCACCGGCTGGCCGCACGTCCTGCTCGTGGTGGACGGCGTGACGCTGCCGCCGAACACCCGGCTGGGCTCCCGGGAGGGCACGGCCGGCGTCACCGTGGTCACGCTGCCGACCAGCTGGGGCGCCCTGACGTCGCTGTCCACGCTGCGGCTGATCGTGCATCCCGCGGCGGACGACGGCGGCCGGGGCGTGATGGAGGTCGTGATGCTCGACCGCGAGCCGATCCTCGCGGTCCCGGACGCACTCGCCGTCGAGCAGGCGGAGGCGGTCGCGCGGCGGCTGACCCGGTGGAGCGAGGACGAGCGGCCCGAGACCGAGGCACCGGCCGGCCGGTCCGACCCGAAGCGCACGGCCGATCTGCTCGACCTGCTCGGCTTCGGCGACATCCGCGACTTCGATCCGGAGCGGCGGTGGGCGCACCGCTCCGGCCGCGACCGGCTGCGGGTGCCGTTCGGCGTCACCCCTGAAGGGGTTCCGGTCACCCTGGACATCAAGGAGTCCGCCCAGTTCGGCATGGGCCCGCACGGCCTGCTGATCGGCGCCACCGGGTCGGGCAAGTCGGAGGTGCTGCGGACGCTGGTCCTCGCGCTCGCCCTCACCCACTCGCCCGAGCAGCTGAACTTCGTGCTCGTCGACTTCAAGGGCGGTGCGACGTTCGCGGGCATGGCGGACCTGCCGCACGTGTCGGCGATGATCTCGAACCTGGAGTCGGAGCTGTCGCTGGTCGACCGCATGCAGGACGCGCTGCGCGGCGAGATGGTGCGCCGCCAGGAGTTGCTCCGGCTGGCGGGCAACTACGCCAACGTCACCGACTACGAGGCGGACCGGCGCGCCGGCCGGCACGAGCACCCGCCGCTGCCCGCGCTGTTCATCATCCTCGACGAGTTCTCCGAGCTGCTCTCGGCCAAGCCGGAGTTCATCGACCTGTTCGTCGCCATCGGACGGCTGGGCCGCTCGATGTCGATCCACCTGCTGCTGGCGTCCCAGCGGCTGGAGGAGGGCCGGCTGCGCGGCCTCGACTCGCACCTGTCCTACCGGATCGGCCTGCGCACGTTCTCCGTGACGGAGTCCCGCTCCGTCCTGGGCGTGCCGGACGCGTACGAGCTGCCGTCCGTCCCCGGCGTGGGCTACCTGAAGACCGGCACGGAGTCGATGACACGGTTCCGGGCCTGCTACGTGGCCGCGCCGCCGCCTCCGCGGCGAGCGGGGGCCGAGACCAGCCGGGCGGGTGCGCCGGCGGCCCCGATCCGGGTGGTGCCGTTCACGGCCGCACCGCAGTTGGAGGCCGCCGACGCGCCGGTCGCGGTGACCGGCGCGACCGAGGGCTGGTCGCGTCCGGGCGACGAGGAATGGGCGGGACGCTCCCAGCTGGAGATCGCCGTGGCGAGGATGGCCGGCCGCGGCACGCCGGCCCACCAGGTGTGGCTGCCGCCGCTGGAGGTGCCGGACACCTTCGACGTCCTGCTGCCCGACCTGGCGGTCGACCCGAGGCTCGGCCTGGTGTCGGCGGCACAGCGGGCGCTCGGCGGCCTGCGGGTGCCGCTGGGCACGATCGACGTCCCGCTGGAGCAGAGGCGCGAGACGCTGGTCGTGGACCTGTCCGGCGCCGGCGGCCACTTCGCCGTGGTCGGGGGGCCGCTGTCGGGAAAGTCCACCGCGCTGCGCTCCCTGGTCACCGCGCTGTCGCTGACCCACACGCCGCAGGAGGTGCAGTGCTACGTCCTCGACTTCGGCGGTGGCACCTTCGCCCCGTTCGACGGCGCCGCCCACATCGCGGGCGTGGCGACCCGCGACCGGGCGGAGGCGGTGCGCCGCACGGTCGCGGAGCTGGAGGGCATCCTCACCGACCGGGAGAGCTACTTCCTGGACCACCGGATCGACTCGATCGCCACCTACCGCCGCGGCCGCGCGGAGGGACGGTTCGACGACGGCTACGGCGACGTGTTCCTGGTCATCGACGGCTGGGGGACGATCCGCTCCGACTTCGAGGACCTGGAACAGCGGCTCACGGTGCTGGCCGCCCGCGGGCTGACGTTCGGCATCCACCTGCTGGTGTCCGCGGCGCGCTGGCTGGAGCTGCGCCAGCCGGTGAAGGACGTGATCGGCTCCCGCCTGGAGTTGCGCCTGGGCGATCCCGCCGACTCGGAGGTGGACCGCAAGCTGGCCGCATCGGTGCCGCAGAAGCGTCCGGGACGCGGGCTCGAGGCGGGTGGCCGGCACGTCCTGATCGCGCTGCCGCGCGCCGACGGCGATCCCGACCCGGAGACACTCGCTGCCGGGGTCGGCAGCACGTTGGGCCGGATCGCGGACGCGTGGCCGGGGCCGGAGGCGCCCAAGCTGCGGCTGCTGCCGAACCGGGTGAACGCGGCAGAGCTGCTTCGGCTCGCCCCGGACGCGCGCCGGCTGCTGCTCGGCATCGAGGAGTCGCGGCTGGGCCCGCTGGAGTTCGACCCGCGCGCCGAGAGCCACCTGTTCCTGTACGGCGACGCACGGTCGGGCAAGACCACCTTCCTGCGCTCGGTGGCCGCGGAGGTGATGCGCACGCACACCGCGGAGCAGGCGAAGTTCCTCGTGGTCGACTTCCGCAGGGCGCTGCTGGGCGAGCTGCCGCAGGACCGCACGGTCGGCTACGTGACCACCCGCGAGCAGGCGGCGGAGGAGCTGGGCACGCTCGCCCAGTACCTGCGCCTGCGGCTCCCGGGCGACGGGGTCACGCCCGAACAGCTGCGCGCGCGCTCGTGGTGGAGCGGTGCGGAGGTGTGGGTGCTGGTGGACGACTACGACCTGGTCGCCACCGCGTCCGGCAACCCGGTGGCCGTGCTGCAGCCGCTGCTCGCCCAGGCCCAGGACGTCGGCCTGCACCTGGTGCTGGCCCGCCGGATGGGCGGTGCGTCCCGCGCCCAGTACGAGCCCGTGCTGCAGACCCTGAACGAACTCGGCACGACCGGGATCATGCTCTCCGGCAATCCCGAGGAGGGCCCGGTGATCGGCAGGGTCCGGCCGATGAAGTCCGGCCCCGGCCGCGCCCAGGTCGTCTCGCGCGACGCCGGCCGGTTCATGGCTCAGCTGGCCTGGTCGCCGCCGACGGTCTAGCGGGCGGGCGCCGACCGGTGCTCCCCATACCCACCCAGACCCACCGAAGGAGCGTCATGTTCGTCAATCCCGATGCCGTCTGTGCCAGCTGGGCAGCCGGCGGGAGCCAGGCCGCGGCGGAGTTGGCCGGTATCGACCTCGAGCGCATGGAGGGCCGAGACCTGGCTGACCTCGCGGCCGGGGTGGCGTGGGCGGCAGGCGAGTTCGCCGGAATCGTGGACGTGGGCGGCCGGATTCTCGGCGAGACCCGGGAGCGCGTGGAGGCATGCCTGGCCGACTATGCCCTGACCGACCAGCGCTCGGCCGGGACCTTCACCGGGGTCACGGCGCCATGACCGAACTCCGCGACATCGTCAAGAACCTGCAGAGCGCCCTGGCGAGGCTGCAGTGGATCGACCTGTGGCCGCCCTGGGACGCGGCGATCACCGTCGGGAACGCCGTCCGTGAGGTGCTCGAGATCGCCTTCGTGCCCCCGCGGCCGGACCCCGCCGGCGTGGCCGACGTCGCTGCCGGCTGGGCGCGCTGCGCTCAGGCATGGGACGAGTCGGTCCATGACCTCGGCCGCTCGGCCCGAGCGACGCCGGAGACCGTCTGGGACGGGCTCGCCGGGGACGCCTATCGCAGGTCGCTGGCGGCGACCGCCACCAGGTTCGGCTCGGCCGCGCAGGCGGCCCACGAGATCCGGCGCGCCCTCACCGTCTGTGGCGAGCAGCTCGACGATGCCCGTGGCAGGCACCGCCAGGCACAGGCCGACCTCCAGGAGGTCGTCGCGCTGCCGCATCTGGACTGGTCGCTGCTCGACCCCTCCATCCTGGTCGAGAGGGTCCGGAGTCGCGTCGAGGACGCGGCCACGGCGATCCGGACGCTGATCGATGCCTACGCCGACGCCGCCGACGCGGTCGACGAGTGCACCGCCGAACTGCAACGTCGCATGGACGGGGTGCAGCTGCCCCGGCACGCGGTGACCTCGATGTCCGCGATCGCCCAGACCAACCTCGCCTCGTCCGCCGGTGGACGCGCTCAGGACACGGGGCCGCTGCGGGGGACGGTCGCCGAACGGGCGCAGGCGGCGCTCGATCAGATGTCCGCGGCCGACCGGCAGGCCGTGGAGGCACTGCTGGACGCCGCCGGAAACGACCAGCAGCGCGCCTGGATCATCGCGGCCGTCGCGTCCGGTCTGGGTCGGGCGGCGTTGGCGGACTATGCCCGGCAGTTGGCGACGCTGACCCCGGCGCAGTTGCGCGCGCTCGACCCCACCACGTCCAGCGGCACCTACCAGCAACCCGACTCCACGACCTGCGGTTCGTCGAGCCTGGTGATGGCCCGCATGCTGAACGATCCCGCCTATGCGATGTACATGGTCACCGGCGTCGACCCGCGCGGTGAACTCCCGGACGCCAGCTCGCTGACCGCTGCCGAGCGGTTCGGCGCCGAGGCGATCGCCATGCACGACCGTACGAACACCCTGTGGCCGGAACCGCTGGGCACCTTTCCGACGTCGGTCGACGGGCAGATGTCGGCCGCGGCGTCGGGCAGCGGAGTGCCGGGCACCACGTATGCCAGCACGATCGTCGACCCGGCCGCTCCCGGCGCCATCTATGACAGGATCCTCGACGCGGTGTCCCGAGGGCACGCCGTGCCGATGTACGTCTACGGCATTCAGGAGCCCGGTTCCGGCGCACACGTCACCCTGATCGTCGGCGCCGAGGGCGATGTCGTGACCGTCTACGAGCCCGGCAGTGGGGAGTACCGGAGCATGACCCGCGAAGAGTTCACCTCCGGCGACGTGTCCGGGGCGGCCAGCTGGACCACACCGCTGACCGTCTCGCTGCCGGACTGACGAGGAGAAGCCGATGCCGAGAACCGGACGGGTGGCGCTCGCCCTGACGCTCGCCGTGGCCCTGGCGCTCGCCGCCGGAGGCTGTTCGCCCACCCCGGACGGGCGGGCCTTCCCGTCGCGTGTCGACTGGACGCGAGCCCAGGCGGTCTGGACGGACCCGTGGCTGGCGCCCACCGAGACCACCACGGCCGGCAGCCTCGCCGTCGCCACCGGTGTGAGCCAGGTGGTTGCCCGGGACAGCGGGCAGGTGCGGGGGAGCGCCGACGGTGTGCGTGTCGCGGAAGCCGAAGCCGCCGCGGACTCGGGCTGGCGGCTCGTCGGCCAGACCTGTACCGGCAGCCTGGATGCCTTCGTCCTCGTGTTCGCCAAGGGCGCTGCGGCCACTGCTGACCAGGCGCTCGCCACGCTGGAGTATTCGCTGTTCGAGGACGAGCCCGCCGGGGGTGGGCCGGAAGACCCGGCCGCGGTCTGGCTCAGGACACTCACGGCCGGCGTCCCCCACCACCTCGAGCCCGCCTGGCCGGATCCGCCCGCGGTGGACCTGGCGAGCGGGTGCGGCGAAGACGTGCCGACCCTGCCGGCATCCGGCCACGTCCCGTCCGACGGCCCGGGGGTTCCGGTGCCCGACCTGCCGGCCGCCGCGTCCCAGGACGCGCTCGCCCGGCTGGCCGGCGCGACCAGGGGAGATGCGCTGCTGGAGTCGGCCGGGCTCACCGTCGGCCACGTCACGCCGGCCGGCGATGCCGTCACGGCCGCGATCGTCCCGCCGCGGGCGCAGCCGGCGAGGACGCCGCCCGGCACCGACCTGGCCGGTCTTCTCGCGCGGGCAACCGGGGCCGGCTACACCCTCACCTACGCTGCCTGCGGCGTGGGCCGCAGGGTCGCGGAGCTGCGTCGTCCGCTCACCGGGACGGCCGTGCTCACGGTCCGGCTCACCGACGAACCCGATGGCGCCGGGTCGTCGGCGATCACCGCACGCGCGGTGGTCGGGCTGCCGGAACTGGCCGGGCCGCCGGCGGAGGCCGTCGCGGTGACCCGGCCCTGCTGGGACCGGGCGGCGGCGGCCGGGATCCAAACCCAGGGCACTCCCTGGTTCGGGCCGACGAGCCTGCAGCGTTCGCATGCCGGGTAGGTGTCCACCCTGACGCTGGGAGCGGGCGGGGCCGGCTAACTGCCGCCGCGGCGCCGGAGGAACCAGAAGGCAACCCCGAGGACGGCCAGAACGCCGACGACCCCCGCCCCGACGAGCATCGGGGAGGCGTCGCTCGACGCGGAAGGCTCGGCCGGCGGCTCGGTGGCGACCGGGCTGGGCGTGGCGGTGGGCTCCGGAGAGGCCAGCTGGAGCCTTGGCGATGTCCCCAGTTGGCAGCGATCCGGGTACTGCATGCAGATGATCTGGTCCTCGCCCCGGTAGATGTAGCCGTCGTCGTTGACCAGCAGCGACGGGTCGGTCAGCCCGTCCCGGTAGTCGGCCTGCTCGGCGAGGGTCGGGCTACGGTCGGGTTCGCCCTTGTCCGCCAGCGGGTTCTCGTGGGACAACCCGCTGGGGTCGGTGTCGATCAGCGCCACCGCGTCCAGGGTTCCCCAGCCCGTCGTCGGGTTCCACTCCGATGATGGGCGGCGGGCGGTGGCCAGGAGTGCATTCAGCAACTGGTTGCCATCCGCGTCCGGCCACTTCTGCCGGGCCAGGGCGAGGGCGCCGGCCACCATCGGCGCGGCGAATGACGTGCCTTTCGCGTTCTTCTCGATCCGGCTCAGCCGGCCGCCCGACCCGTAGCCGCGCGTGGTGACGTTGGTGCCCGGCGCCATCACGGTGAGCCCCGCGCCGTAGCTGGAGAAGGGCGCCCGCTTCCCGGAGAGGTCAGTGGCGCCGACGGCGGTGATCAGGTTGGCCCGGCCGAGGAGCAGCCGGTTGCGGTTGCCGTTGCCCGCTCCCGCGATCACCGGGACGCCGAGCATCGCTGCGCGGGTCAGCGAGTACCCCGACGGCGGCACGCCGTCGACGGAGGTGGTGATCACGTCGGCCCCGTCGGTGAGAGCCTGGTTGACCAGGTACTCGAGGTTGAACGCCCGGCTCTTGCGGCACTTCGAGTTGAGCTGCTCCCACTGCTGGAGGGGCATGTTGTAGACCAGGTAGCGGGCCTTGGGCGCCCAGCCGTAGTCGGGGCTGGCCAGCAGCGAGGTGACCGCGGTGCCGTGCGCGACGTGCTCGCGGCTCGCCGGCTCCTTGCAGTAGTCCTTCACCGTCACGTCGGCGCCGCGCAGTTCGGGCACGCTCACCTCGGGCGGACCGTCGATGATCGCGATCGTCACCCCGGTGCCGTCCAGTCCCCGCTCGCGTAGCACGTCCAACCCGACCACCTCGGTGTAGGGCTGGGTGCGGATCGTGCCGGCGGACACCGCCTCCGGTGCCGGGCCGAGCGTGCCCGCCCAGACCAGGCCGAGACCCAGCGCGAGCGCGACCCGGGTGAGCCGGGTGCGCCTGTTCACCAGCGATCCCCGGCGTCCGCGTCCGTGATCGGGCCGAGCTGCGCGACGGAGCCCGCCTCCGCGGAAGGGCCGGCCGTTGCCGGCTCGTCGTCGGGGTCCAGGCGCTGCACTGCATAGCCGACCAGGCCGGCCTGCTCCTTGCGCTTCGCCTTGTCCTTGCGGGACTGCCCGCCCAGCAGGCCGCGCTGGTCGCGTCCGGCCGCCCGGCCGTCGGCCCGGCCACCGTTCGAGCCCGCCCGCCCACCGTTCGCACCGGACGCCGCGCCCGCCGTCGCACCGGCGGCCCCCGGGCGCGCCGCGGGGGGGGCG
>NZ_JARKPQ010000401.1 GCF_029975155.1 Propionicimonas sp.
GTCACGTTGTACTTCTCTTCGATCGCCGCGATCTGGGCATCCAGTTCGGGGAGGTCGGGGGCGGGCGCAAGTTCGGGGGGAGCCACCAGCGGACTGTGCAGCACGCTGGGTGGGGTGCTGGACGCCGAGGCCTCGGGCGCCGGGGGATTGCCGGTATTGGGCCGGGTCGCGCCGAAGGCGATGGTACTGACCATGATGGCCAGGATTCCGGCCAGCAGCGCGCTGAGCGGCGCTTTCCACCACCACGACAAGCGCCTGGATTCCGGTTTCGGTGAGTTACTGACGGTAGCCTGGGAGGTACCCCGGGCCGCTGCATGACGGCTCATGATGACCTCCAGGTATGTCGTGCGCTTGCGATCCTACGATCGCAGTTAACGTGCTGCTTATCAGTATGGTCATCGGGACGCTCTTGGTGGTAGTCGGACGAAGTGGTTGGAGACAGATGTTCTGCTCGCAGTGCCTGATGTCTGTGGGTCCGCGCGACCGGGTCTGCAGCGTCTGCGGGGCTGACCTCACAGCACCTGGTTCGGTTCGGTTGACCGATCCGCGCAGGATCGCCACCGGGTCTCAGCCTGCGCCGAGCGGGCCGGCGGCGGTCGCGCCTGTTGCCGACGCTGCCGCAGCCGGAGCTCCCGCACCTGCCGCGCCGCAAACCGTGGCGGCGCAGCCGCCCGCCGAGCCGGTCGACACCGCACCGGCCGGTCCGCCGCAAGCCGCTCCGGCTCCTGCCGCGTCCGTGGCTGCGTCGTCTGTGCCCAGCGCTGCCACGGTGCAGTCCACGAATGCCTCTGCTGCAGTGCCGCCCACGCCCGCCCCTGCGGCCGATGATGGCCCAGCCAAGGCGAGTCAGCCTCGGCGCCCGAAACCGCCCCGCGATGAGCGGCTGATCCCGGTCACGTCCGAGAAGGACCCGCACAAGTTCGCTTTGTGGGACGACTACGGCATCGCCGAGGCGCCCGAGCCCCGGCAGGTCGGGCCGGATGCCAGTCGCCGCGAACAGGTCGGCCAGCTGGTGGGGGCGAATGCTGTGCCCACCGCCAAGGTGCTCTCGGCAGCTG
>NZ_JARKPQ010000402.1 GCF_029975155.1 Propionicimonas sp.
CTGCATCCCCAGCCCGGGGCACCCAGCCACCGACATCGCCGAACTCATCCGCGCCCACGGCACGATCTACCTGCTCGGCCGGGAAGACCCGTACGCGTCCGCGTCACCGTTGATGACCGCGCTGGCCGAACACGTCCTGGACACCGCCCTCGAACTGGCCAACCAGTCAACCTACGGCCGGTTGTGCCCGCCCATGGTCTGCGTGCTCGACGAACTGCCGTCCACCGCACCACTGCCGACGCTGCGCACAAGAATGGCCAACGAACGCGCGCTGGGATTGTCGTTCATCTACGCGGCCCAGACCTGGCGGCAGCTAGCGTCCATCTTCGGTGAGCAAGAAGCCCGCGCCCTGTTCGGGCTGACCAACGTGCTGGTCATGTTCGGCGGCTCGAAGGACGTTGGTTTCAACAAGGAGATCTCCGACCTGGCCGGCACGGTCCGCGTCACCCGAACCAGCTGGCAAACCGGGCAGAGGACCGGACGCAGCATCAGCGGCGAGAACATCCCCGTCCTCAAACCAGAGGCGATCCGGCAACTCAAGGAACGCCACGCACTGGTCGTCGCCGAGAACGGCAAACCCATCATCGCGAAACTGACCCGCTGCATCGACGGCAGAACAGGCACAACACTCACGGCCGAACAAGCCGCCGCCCGCAAGCATCTGACAGCCAGCCAAGCCGGCGAGACCCACCCGGCGCAACGTCGGCTGGCCGCCCTCGCCGAGGCACGACGCCTGGGCCTGACACCCGAATCTGAGCAGGTGCCCGCATGAGCGGCGCGTTGGTTGTGCCGTTCCCCCCGATCGGACCGCTGATGGAGCAGGCCTACTACGACCTGTACCGGGCCGAGACCGCGAAGAAGCCCGCAGAGGTTGCCGACCTCGGACCGCTCGACCAGCTGCCGCGACCGTGGGATCTGGCCACCATCACTGACCCGGCACTGCGCGCCGAGACGTGGGACTGGCTGGACGCCGTCGTCGGCTGGATCAACCAGGAGTACGTGTGGGAAACCAGCGACCTCATTCCGCCGTGCTGGCCGTCCCATCCGCACCTGGTCAACGAACTCGGCGTCGTCGCCGACCAGCGTCGCCGCGCCACCATGGCGTTCACGTCCGACAGCCTCTTGGACTGGCACCGCTACTGTCTGCCGTCATTCATCGACCGGATGAAGGCCCGCTACCGCGGCATCTGCGAGGACGGCCACAGGAGCGCCCCAGGCTCGGCCCGCAACACGCGCTACGGCAACCCCCTGGCCGCGCACGACCGCAACGACCTCTACCTCGCCGACATCATGGCGGCCGCCCAGGACGCGCCCGCACCATCGTTGACACCCCCGGTAGCCAAACCACGTTTCCAGGTCATCGACGGGATGCTCGTCGACACCACGACAGGCCAGATCGCCGATGACCCTGGCCAATGATCAGATCCGCGACCTGTACCGACGGAACCAGCGCGAGTAGCTTCTTGTTGGGTGTCTTGGTCACCGTCCTGTTACGGGTGTACAGCAATGGGTCGATTGATGTACGCGCTAGTGGAGGCATCAGCCCGCGGACCCAGAGGCGACGTCACTCTGTGGATGCCGTGGTGGCGTCGCCCGGTCAGTGACTTGAGAACTCGATTCGCAGGACGCGCACGACTGGGTGAGGGTCCGAGTCTGACCCGGTCTGATACCCGGCGTGGTACTGATAGTCCAGCCTGACCATCGAACTCGCCTCGTAATGGTAGATCGGGGACCAGCCGTCCTTGGCGTACGCATCCATCCCGCGGAGCTTCGTGCACTGGCCAATGTCAGGAGGGCGGTCTGGCTGCATAGCGAGGTGGTCCCAGGTTCGCTGCGCACTTTGAAGCCCAACTCTCTGAACCAGCTCATCCCAGCCATCTGCGCACTTGCGGTGGACCAAGACCCGCCACAGAGGCTTCTGGTCCGGCCTCCCGCCCGGCCTCCTGGCGCGCTGGTATGGGACGTAACGGCTGGTCGCAGCCGCGCCGGACTGACGCACCGCTTACGACTCCTGCTCCTCGGGGCGCTGTACTTCGACGTATGCCTCAAGTCCATCCCCGAGGGCGGCGACGGCATCCTCGTCGGACATGAAGGCGGCAGTGGCCCGCCAATCGTTGAGGAGGGCATCCATCGCATCGACACCCGAGCAGGCGCGCACAAGAGCGTCGTTGGCTTCATCGCGGAACTGGTTCAGTTGGTCCTCAGTCAAAGCAGCAGCGAACGCCCATGAGCCAAAGTCTGCGACGCGTCGTTCCGGACGAGGGCGACGCAATGCGCTGTCGAGCATCAGAAAGCAGAGAGCGTGGTCCCGGATGCTCGACAGGCGCTCGAGTTCCACTTGGGGTAGCAGGGCCAAGCCCTCCCCGTCAGGGGTACGCAGCAGAGTCGGTCCACGCTGCGCAGCCTCAACGATCTCTCGGCGGCGAGAGGCGAGGTCCGAGCTTTGGTAGATGTGCACCGCTGGTGTCATGTGTTGATAGTACCCACGAACGCAGGATCGTATGCAAGATCTTGCCAGAAGCTGTCTCGGGTGGCACGGCTTCGCCAGGCTCGTCAGTCGCGAAGGTCCAGCAGGTTGGCGTCGATCTGCAGGTGTAGCAGCCAGAGCTGCCGGGTGAACGCGTCCAACGTAACTCCACGCGCGTCGGCCTCAAGTTGAAGGATCTGCGAGAGATGCGGCAACAGAGACCGGATGATGTGGGCGTCACCCAACTCATCGCGCACAGCGAAGCAAAGCATCCAAAGGAGGATGTGCACCCCGGCAGTCAGTTGGGAAAGCCCCTCGCCGCTCAGGGTCGTTTCGATCCCCCATGGCTGTCGCCCTGACCGAGCAAGCATGTGGCTGACCAGTGTGGTTTGCGCCGCCCGGACCGATAGAGCGAGCGCCGGAGGCAGCTGAGCCGCCACGTCTTCAGACGCGAGGTCGAACGCCATGGTGTGAGGGTCATCCGACCCTACGGCTGAGAACTCACAGAGCACGTCTCCCAGCATCCACTGGAGGAAGTTGAACCGTCTCTGGGCGGTGGTCGGACTCCCTGTGACCACTGACGCGTAGAAGAAATCTAGGAAGCACGCAAGCATCGCGGCGTCGCCGCAGTACTCCTCCAGCAGCGCGTCTCTGACTCGAGCGAGCCCGCCGATGTGGGCGCTGATAACCTCTTGGGCCCAACACCTGTGCTGCTGGGTATAGGGCGCCGGGGTCTTGTCGTCGTTGGGGTCCACGGTCACTATTGTCGGCCAACTCCTTGATGTTCCTTGCCGAGGTAGGCCGGGCAGTGTTGAGACAAGCGGGTCGTCATGCGCCGCCCTCACGCGACCCCGCCTCATCCGAGGCGCCGTGCAGCAGCTCAACCGTACACAGCGCCCCAGCGATGAACGCCCGCTCACGAGAGGAGGCTTCAACTTGGCCGTCGTCGAGGGCACGCAGGACCTCGCGGAGTTGATCGGCGGCGCGTGCGCGCAGATCCTCCGCGGTCATCCCGTCCTTCTCCTGCACGTCAACCACCCTACGGCCCGCCCGGTTGACATGAGGTCAACCCGAACCGTGGCACCAACCGCACCCGGTTCGAGACCATTGAGTTGTGGAGAAGCCGGGCATCGAGGAAGTCCGCGGGACGTGGGAGTTGCTCGCCGCGGACCCGGTCGCCCTGGCCACGAGGCTCATCGAACTGCTTGGGAACGCCGAAGACGAGATGGTTCGTGTCCATGTCGCGCGAGCCGGGGCAGATAAGGGAGGCAGCGGGGTGAGCAGGGGTCCCGGAAAGAGGCAGCGTGCGCTCCTCGCCGCGCTCGACGCGCACCCCGCCGGAGCTGTGCGTGTCGTGCCGCCTAATGTCAGCGAGGCCGAGGCCAGCGTCTGGAGGCGAGCCGCCAAGCATCTGGCGGAGTCCGGACGCGCCCGCGCGATCTACATCTCCGCGTTGTCGAAGGACCGACGCATGATGCCGCACTTGGTGCTCACCCGGCCGGACTCGACCATCCACGGCGACGCCTATCCGCTCGATGCGCCGCGGTGGGTGGAGCCGCCGCCGCTGACCATGAAGTCGTGCTCGACGCGGATACAGGCCGCGCTGCTCGGCACCTCCCAAGCGACGGCCTACCGCCTCGCCCGCAACGTCCGGGAGCAAGCGGCGGCGTAGGGCGCGCGGGCTAGTAGTGCTCGGCGATGTAGTCGTACGCCTTCTCGAATAACCCCTCGACGGTGTGCAGGCCGTAGCCCTTCAGCGTGTTGCGGACCTCCCGGCGAACGAGCCGGTCGCCCTTCTGGGTGGCGGCCCAGCCGGTGTTGCCCGCCGTGACTTCCTTGACGATGGCGTCCACGTCCTTCACGACACGCTCGATCATCACCGGCATGGCGGGTGGGGCGTACTCGCGGAAGATCTGCGTCAAGGCGAACACGTTCGGGTCCGGGAGGAGGTCCAGACCGGCGACCCCGGCCTCGTCTTCGGCCTTCCCGGCGGAGGTGACGTCTTTGGCGATGGTGAACGCCTCGCGGAGCCAGTCGATGGACTGCTGCGCGTCGGCGATGGTCCGCTCCCGGAGTCGTTCGAGCCGTTCAGCGAGCGAGCGGTAGACCGGGTGGTTGCCGTTCGGCCCTTCGAGGCGTTTCTTCAGGCGGGCGTAGATGGTGTCGAGGACCTCGGTGGCGGTCTTGTGTTCCACGTCCTCGATGATGCCGGGCAGCATGCCCTCTTCTTCGAGGCGGTGGATCGTGTCGGCGTCCGCGACGACCACCGCGTTTGATCGGGTGACCAGCACGTCGGTCATGTGCTCGAAGACGATGTCGAGGGTCTTGGCCCCGAGCCGCGCCCACACCAGATCGGGTCGAGGGGTGACCGGCGCGATGGAGGCGTAGACCTTGGCCAGGAACCGATACGACTCGGCGTGCTCCCGCAGCCGCAGGTTGGGCCAGCACGCCTCCCAGATGCCCTGCAACATCAGGAACCCAGCAACGAACGTCTCCTCGTCCGATGGCTTCGCGATCCGCTGCTGACATTCCAGCAGCGTGGTCGCCGTAATGGTGGTGTGGTCGATGCCCGCGAACCAGCGCATCACGTCGCCGAGCTGGCCGATGAACTGGTCGATGAGCGCGTCCACCTCGACGCTGCGCGGATCTTGGTCCCCGTTGGCTGGTGCCATCGCCCTGGCGAACCCGGACCCCAAGCCCACGTAGTCCACCACGAGCCCGTACCGCTTCTCCTGCCCGGTCTGAGGGTTGCGCCACGTGCGGTTGGTCCGCGTGATCGTCTGGAACAAGGTGTGGTCCTTCAACGGCTTGTCCAGATACATCACCCCCTCGATGGGCGCGTTGAACCCGGTCCCCAACCGCGAGGTCACGATCAGGAACTTCAACGGGTCGCCGTGGGTGCGGAACCGCCTAAGCCTCGATCCACCGATGGGCCCTTGGTGGGTTGTGTCGGCCTGATCGGCGTGGGGTGACCTGCCGCGGGCAGGGGTGAGTTCCGGGCGTCTCATCCCGGGCGTCCACTCGGTCCTTGGTCGTGCCGTCGTCGCGGCGGTGGTCAGCTGGCCGCGGCCGGTGGCGGCGCGTGGGTTGCCGTGAAGAGCCGGTCGAACGCGCTCTGCCAGGGCCAGGCCTCGGGCAGGTGCAGGGTGATCCG
>NZ_JARKPQ010000403.1 GCF_029975155.1 Propionicimonas sp.
AAGTTCCGTGAGCCCCGCCCTCAGATCGAAGAAGCCAGCGAGCAGATGCTGGCGCTCAGTGCGGCTCTGGCCCGAACAGTGAGCTACGCCGAAGCCGCTCGGCAGGCGATTCAGTACCAGACATACGAGGAGAAGCTGGACGCGGCCACTTACACGGCCGAGCTCAAGGCCGCACGCAAAGCACTCGCGGACTTCCCCGATAGCCCCTCACCCGACGACGCCTTCTCAGAGATGGTCCGCGACCTGCGTCACAAGCATGGAACCAAGCCATCCCGTCAGCCCTGACGGCCAACTCCTTCCACCGTGACTCGCGGTATGGAACGCATCAGTGCCGTACTGGCCAGCCTATCCGGCCAGTACGGCACCGCCGTCACCGCTGGCGGCAGATCGCCGCGTGCCCGTAGCAATTCCACTGGTCGAACGATCTGACCGATCGCCGATGCCGCGCGAACGCCGGCCTACCGCTGATTCGCCACTGCCGAGCTACGGCACTTCGCACGCGCGGCAGGCCACCCGGAAGGTGGTGGGCCGGCATCTGGGAGTACGCCAGCCGGCGCTGTCATCCGCCGCGGAAAGCTCGCCGCCCGCAACGCGTCGAGATCCGCAGCGGTCGGCGTTGGCGCGAGCTGCTCGATGAGCGCGGTCTGGACGCTGCTGATCGGGACGTCCGCCAGTTGGGCGACGGTTCTGATCCACTCGGTGGAGTCGTCGGGGCGGATGCGGCCAGCGTCGCGCTTGGCCAAGGCATCGACCATCAGCTCGGCCGTGACCGGGTTGTCCGGTCGACCCCACCGCTCGAGCTGGGCCTGCGCGACCGCGACGCTCAGCGGCGTCGCCTGACGGATCGCCCGGTTGAGGATGGTGGGGTGGACGCTGGCCGGGTCGTGACCGGCTGGCAGCTGGACGGCACGCTGGGCCGCTCGTCCCTGGTCGGCGGTAATCTCCCAGGCATGCAGCAGGGCCCGCTCGCCGGCCGCGTCCGCATCGAAGCAGAACCACACCGGCTTGTCGGTGATGGCACGGATGCGAGCCA
>NZ_JARKPQ010000002.1 GCF_029975155.1 Propionicimonas sp.
TCCCGATGCGGGTGTTCACCGGTGAGGTGGTCTCCGTCGCCGACCTGTCCGCCACCCTGCGCCGGATCGTGATCGGTGGCGCGGGCGTCGCCGACTACCTGAGCACGGGCGTGGGCGACGAGTACATCCGGCTGATCTTCCCCGCCCGGGGCGCCCGCGAGCCGATACTGCCCGCCGTCGCCGGTGACGCCCTCGACTACGCCACGATCGATCTCGACCTGCTGCGCACCTACACCGTCCGCCGGTTCGACGCCGAGCGTGGCGAGGTGACCGTCGACTTCGTCGTCCACGGCCACGGGGTGGCCACCACCTGGGCGCAGTCGGCCCGGCCGGGCGACCTCGTCGGACTGAACTCGCCGATCGGCATGTACCACCTGCCCGAGAGGGCGACCTGGCAGGTTCTGCTCGCGGACCTGGCCGGCCTGCCCGCGCTCGCGCGGATCCTCGAGCAGACGCCGCCGACCCTGCCCACCCGGGTGATCGCCGAGGTCCCGGGCCCGGCCGATGAGATCTCGCTGCAGCTCCATCCCCGGGCGACCCTCACCTGGCTGCACGGTGGCAACGGGGTCGGGCCGAGCCGGATGGCCGACGCGCTGCGCAGCCTGCAGTTCCCGCCCGGCCTGGGCTACGTGTGGGTCGCGGGCGAGGCCAGGGAACTGCGCAGCATCCGCGCCTACCTCCGCCGCGAGCTGGGCATGGCGGCCTCCGAGTTCAAGGTCGTCGGGTACTGGACGGACGCGGCCGAGCAGTGGCACGAGCGCTGGGAGGCCCTCGCGCCGGCCGTCAAGGCCGAGCTCGAGGAGATGTGGCAGTCCGACCGGGACGAGGCCGACATCGAGCAGGAGTACGACGACCGCCTGACCGCGCTGGGACTGTGACCGCGACCCTGGCCCGTCCGGACGCCGCCCCCGCGGCGGCTCCCCGCGCGCCGGCGGCCGGGCGTCGGCTGTGGCTGTGGCTGTGGCTGGGCGCGCTGGCGGTGGCGGTGCTGCTGAGCATCGCCGTCGGCGCGAAGCCCGTCCCGTTGCCCCAAGTGTGGGACGCGCTGTTCCGCTACGACCCGGCGGTGCTCGACCAGGTGATCGTCCGCGACCAGCGGCTGCCGCGGACCGTCCTGGCCATCGTCGTCGGCTGCGCGCTCGCCGTGGCCGGTGCGCTGATGCAGGGCATGACCCGCAATCCGCTGGCCGACCCCGGCCTGCTCGGGGTGAGCGCCGGCGCGAGCTTCGCGATGACCCTGGCGGTGGCGTTCCTGCCGATCACCTCGCTGCTCGGCTACATCTGGTTCGCCTTCGCCGGCGCCGTGGTCGCCACCGTCGCGGTGTACGCCCTCGGCTCGGCCGGAGGACATGGCGTCGGCCCGCTCACCCTCACCCTGGCCGGGGTGAGCATCGGCGCGGTGCTGTCCGGCCTCACCGTCACGCTCACGCTGTTGCACAGCAACGCCTTCCTGTCGGTGCGGGTCTGGGAGAGCGGGTCGCTCGCCGACCGCGGCTGGGAGGTCGTGCTGCCGGTGGGCCTGTTCGTCCTGGCCGGGCTCGGTTTCGCCGCGGGCGCGGCGCGCGGCCTGAACGCCGTGGCCCTCGGCGACGACCTGGCCACGGCACTGGGCGCGAACGCCCGGCGGACCAGGTTCGTCGTCGTGGTCGCGGTCACGCTGCTCTGCGGTGCGGCGACCGCGGCGATCGGACCGGCGTGGTTCGTCGGTCTGATGGTGCCGCACGCCGCGCGCCGGTTCGCGGGCACCGACCAGCGGTGGCTGCTCACGTTCTGCCTGGTGCTCGGACCGGTCCTGATGTTGTGCTCCGACGTGCTGGGTCGCGTCGTCGTGCGTCCCGACGAGTTGCAGGCCGGCCTGATCACCGCGTTCGTCGGCGGTCCCGTGCTGATCTGGCTCGCCCGGCGCACCCGGATGAGGTCGCTGTGACCGCGCTGGCGCTGCGGGCGGCGATGTCGCGGAGCGGGCCGACGGTGGCCTGGCGGGCCGGTCCACTGTCGCTGCGGTTCCGGCTGCGTACGGCGGTCGTGGTGGCGGTCCTGGTCCTCCTCACCCTGCTGACCGCCCTGTTCGCGCTGGGTCTCGGCGACTACCAGGTCTCGGTGCCGGACGTGGCCCTGGCGCTGCTCGGCGACGGGCCGGCCCGGATCCGCACGCTCGTGGTCAACTGGCGGCTCTCGCGCGTCGTGCTCGGCGTGCTGGTCGGGATCGCGCTGGGCGTGAGCGGGGCGATCTTCCAGTCGCTCACCCGCAACCCGCTGGGCAGCCCCGACATCGTCGGCTTCAGCTCGGGGGCGTACTCGGGTGCGCTGGTGGCGATCGTCATGGTCGGTGCCAGCCAGCAGAACATCATCGTGGGCGCGCTGGCCGGCGGCGCGGTGACGGCCGTGGCGGTCTACCTGCTCGCCTACCGGCGGGGAGTGGAGGGTTTCCGGCTGATCGTGGTGGGCATCGCGATCACGGCCATGCTGGGCTCGGCGAACACCTACCTGCTGCTGCACACGGACCTGTGGCGCGCCCAGCTCGCCGCCGTGTGGGGAGCGGGCAGCATCAACGGACTGGACTGGCCGGAGGTCCGGGCGATCGGGCTCACGCTGGCGATCGCGCTCCCGCTGGCCCTGATCGCCGGGCGGCGGCTGTCCGTCCTGGAGATGGGGGACGATGCCGCGGCGGGCCTGGGCGTGCGGGTGGAGGCGATCCGGCTCAGCCTCGTGCTGCTCGGGGTGGCGCTGGTCGCGGTGCCGAGTGCACTGGCGGGCCCGATCGAGTTCGTGGCGCTGGCGGCGCCGCACATCGCGCGCGGGCTGACCCGCGGCGTGGGCGCGCAGCTGGTGCCGTCCGCCCTTGTGGGAGCGCTGTTGGTCGTCGGCTGCGATGTGCTCGCGCAGCACCTGTTCGCGCCCGTCATCCTGCCGGTCGGGTTGGTGACGATCGTCTTCGGCGGTGCCTATCTGACGTGGTTGATCGCCGTGCAGCTGAGGAGGGAGTCCAGGTGAGCGTTGCGGAAGAAGTGAGGGTGACGGACGCGGTCGCCGATGTGCCCGACGTTCCCGGCGGGGTGTCGGTGACGGCGTCGCTCGAGGCTCGGCGGATCACCTTCGGCTACGGTCCCCGTCCGGTGGGCACCGACCTCGATCTGCTGGTGCCCGAGGGCTCGTTCACCGCGATCGTCGGCCCGAACGCCTGCGGCAAGTCCACCCTGCTGCGGGTGCTCAGCCGGCTGCTCAAGCCGTCCGGGGGGCAGGTGCTGCTCGACGGACGCAGCATCGCGGAGTATCCCTCCCGCCAGGTCGCCCGCCGCTTGGGACTGCTGCCGCAGAGCTCGATCGCCCCCGAGGGCATCTCGGTGGCCGAGCTGGTCGCGCGGGGACGGTTCCCCTATCAGTCCGCGCTGCGCCAGTGGTCCCGGTCGGACGAGACGGCGGTGCGGGAGGCTCTCACCGCGACCGGCACCACCGACCTCGCCGATCGCCAGGTGGACGAGCTCTCCGGCGGTCAGCGCCAGCGGGTGTGGGTGGCGATGGTCCTGGCCCAGCAGACCCCGGTGCTGCTGCTCGACGAGCCGACCACGTTCCTGGACATCGCCCACCAGCTGGAGCTGCTGGAACTGCTGCGCGACCTCAACGCCCACGGCGGTCGGACGATCGTCACCGTGCTGCACGACCTCAATCACGCCGCCCGCTACGCCAGTCGGGTCGTCGCGATGCGCGAGGGCCGGATCGTCGCCACCGGCACCCCACGCGAGGTGTTCACCGCCGACATCGTCGAGCAGGTCTTCGACCTCCCCTGCCGGGTGATCACCGACCCGGTCGCCGGCACCCCTCTCGTCATCCCGGACCTGCGCCCACATCAGGACGCCGCGCAACGCTGAGTCACGGACCGTTCGGGGCCCCTTCGTGACGGTCGCAGAGCGACCTCCTCAGGGACCGGACGAGGCGTGTCTCGCGGCTCAGAGGTCCGGGAGGTGTTGTCGCTGGTCTTGCTCATCGCTGGTCGAGCTTGTCGAGACCCGCTGCCACCTCTCGACAGGCTCGACGACCGGGTGGGGTGGGTGCGTCAGGGCGCGAAGCGGTCGGGGGTGCCGTCCCTGTCCTCGTCGATGGACTCGGCGGACTCGACGGCGCGGTAGTGGCGGTTGCGGACGCCCAGTAGGACGGACGCGAGCAGCGCGGCCAGCACGGACGCGGTGAGGATCGCCACCTTGCCGATGCCGTCCAGCTCCGAGCCCTGGCCGAAACTCAGCTCGCTGACCAGCAGGGACACCGTGAATCCGATGCCGCCGAGGACGGCCAGTCCGATCACGTCCACCCAGGCGAGGTCGGGGTCGAGACGGGCGTGACGCAGTCGGGTGACCAGCCAGGTCGCGGCGCTGATCCCGATCGCCTTGCCGCCCACCAGTCCGACGATCACCCCGAGACCCACCGGACTGGTCACCGCGGCCACGAACCCCTGCACCCCGCCCAGCGCCACGCCGGCCGAGAAGAACGCGAACACCGGCACCGCCACTCCGGCGGAGAACGGGCGGAGCCGGTGCTCCAGGACGCTCGAGAGGGCTTCGTCAGGCTCAGCCATCGTGGGGTGGGGCTCGGCCATCGTGGGGTGGGGCACTCGTTTCGCGGGTCGCACCGGCACGGCGAAGGCCAGCAACACGCCGGCAACGGTGGCGTGCACGCCCGATGCGTAGCAGAGCACCCAGGCGACCACGGCCGGCGGGGCCAGCAGCAGCCACGGCGCCCACCAGTGCCGCACCAGGAACGCCTGGCACCGGTACGCGATCAGGCCGAACAGCGCCACCGGCACCACCTCCGCCACCAGGAACGGCGGCGCGAGGTGCTGGGAGTAGAAGAACGCGATGATCGCGATCGCGATCAGGTCGTCCGCCACGGCGAGCGTGAGCAGGAACGTGCGCAGTGCTGCCGGCAAGTGTGTGCCGATCACCGCGAGCACGGCCAGCGCGAACGCGATGTCGGTCGCTGCCGGGATCGCCCACCCCTGCCGCGCGACCGGGTCGGCGAAGGTGAAGGCCACATAGATCAGGGCGGGCACGGCCACACCGCCCGCGGCCGCCACGACCGGTACCAGCGCGGTGCGGACGTCCCGCAGGTCGCCCACCACGAACTCGTGCTTGAGTTCCAGTCCGACGAGGAAGAAGAAGACCGCCAGCAACCCGTCCGCTGCCCAGTGGCCGATCGAGAGGTCGAGGTCGATGCCCAGCACGGTGCCGCCGAGGTGGGTGTCCCGCAGGCCGAAGTAGAACTCCGGCGCGAGGTTCGCGGTCAGCATCGCCGCGGCCGCGGCCAGCAGCAACAGGACGCCGCCCACCGACTCCCGACGCAGGATCCCCTGCACGCGGACGAACTCCGCGTAGGCGCCTCTGGCGAGGGTGACCGGAACCCCGCCGGCGTTCACCAGATCTTCACCCGATCGGCCAGCGGCAGCCACGCCTCGTCGCTCTCGGTCACGTCGAAGGCCGCGTAGAACGACGGCAGATTCCGCACGACCTGGTTGCAGCGGAACTCCTCGGGCGAGTGCGGGTCGGTGGCGATCTGCTGGCGCAGCGCCTCGTCCCTGCGCTTGCTCTGCCACGCCCGTGCCCACGAGAGGAAGAACCGCCGGTCCGCCGGGATGCCGTCGACGGCCTCCGGCTCGCCGTCCAGCGAGAGCTGCCACGCGTCGTAGGCGATCGCCGCGCCGCCGAGGTCGCCGATGTTCTCCCCGATGGTCAGCTCGCCGTTCACGTGCAGGTCCGGCAGTTGCCGCGGCGCGAGCGCGGAGTACTGCCCGATCAGGGCCTTCGTGCGCTCGGTGAACGCCTCCCGGTCCTCCGGCGTCCACCAGTCGCGCAGCCGGCCCTCACCATCGCAGGTGGAGCCCTGGTCGTCGAAGCCGTGGCCGATCTCGTGGCCGATCACCGCACCGATCGCCCCGTAGTTCACCGCGTCGTCGGCTTCGAAGTCGAAGAACGGCGGCTGCAGGATCGCCGCGGGGAACACGATCTCGTTGCGCAGCGGGTGGTAGTAGGCGTTGACGGTCTGCGGGGTCATCAGCCACTCCCACTCGCGGATCGGCCCGCCGAGCTTGCCCAGTTCGTCCGCGGCGTGGAACTCACCGGCGCGCAGCACGTTGCCGACCAGGTCGCCGGGCTCGATCACCAGCGCCGAGTAGTCCTTCCAGACGTCCGGGTAGCCGATCTTCGGCGTGAACCGGGTCAGCTTGGTGAGCGCCTCCGCGCGGGTTGCGTCCGTCATCCAGTCCAGGTCGGAGATGCTGCGCCGGTAGGCCTCCAGCAGGTTCGCGACCAGGGCGTCCATCCGCTCCTTGGCCGCCGGCGGGAAGTGCCGCTCGACGTACAGCTTCCCGACCGCCTCGCCGAGCGTGCGCTCGACCAGGTCGACGCCGCGCTTCCAGCGTTCGCGCAGCTGCGGGACGCCCTGCAGCACCGTGCCGTAGAAGTCGAACCGGGCCTGGACGAGCGCGTCCGGCAGGTAGGGCGAGAGGGACGAGACCAGCGTCCAGCGGCACCATTCCTTCCAGTCCTCCAGCCGGGACGCGGTGAGCAGCCCGGCCATCCCGGAGAAGAAGGACGGCTGCGCCACGATCACGGTGTTCAGCTCCGGGACGCCGGCGGCGGCCAGCACCCGCGTCCACTCGGTTCCGGTGGCATCCAGGTCCGCCATGGACGTGGGGTTGTACATCTGCCGGATGTCCCGCGTCCGCACCTTGTCCCAGTGCAGTGCCGCGACCTCGGACTCGAGCGCGACGATCGGCCCGGCAGCGCTGGAGCTCAGCCGGGCGAGCGTCATCGTGCGGTCGACGTGGTCGCGGTAGGCGCTCAGGATCGTCGCGTGCTGCTCCAGCCGGTAGTACTCCTCGTCGGGCAGCCCGATCCCGGACTGGCCGGTGAACAGCGCGTAGCGCGTGGGCTCGCCCGGGTCGGAGTCGACCTCGATCCCGATCGGGGAGCCCGTGCCGCGGCGCAGGCTCCTGCCGAAGTAGTCCAGCAACTCCTCGACCGTCCCGACGGCGTCGATCTCGGCGAGCAGCGGTTGCAGTGGCTCCAGCCCGGCCGCGTCGATCCGCTCGGTGTCGGAGAAGCTGCCGTACATGTGCTCGACCAGGTACGCCTCGGTGCCCTCGGTCGCGCCGGACAGGCCGGTGACGATGTCACGAATGGCCCGCTCCGAGGCGTCCCGCAGCTCGATGAAGGCTCCGGTCGCGTGCTTGTCCGCGGGGATCTCCGCGCTCGCGAGCCAGTGGCCGTTCACATGCCGGTACAGGTCGTCCTGGGGGCGGATGGTGGGATCGAGGTCGAATTGCGTCACGTCGACAGACTATCCACCCTCCCGGACTCGACATCAGTCGAAGCTGCCCAGCATCAGCTCAGCGACCGGCCAGGCCCCGTCCCAGGTGTTCCCGAGAACGGTCGCCGTCGTGCCCGACGCAGGGTCGTGGATCGACCGCACGGACACGCCCGCGTCGCACCCCTCCATCACCAGCGCCGGACCCGTCGGGTGCAGCCAGACGCCCATCCCGTACCGCATCCCCTCGTCGGGCACGTCGTGGCGCGGCTCGGCGAACTCGCGCAGCAGGTCCGGACCGAGCAGCCGGCCGGCATCCAGGGCGAGCCAGAGCCGGTGCAGGTCGTCCGCGGTCGAGTAGATGCCGCCGTCCCCGTTCCCCCGGACCGGCAGGTGCAGCACGTTCGTCCGTTCGCCCTCCGGGTCGAGGTAGCCCAGTGCCGCGTCCCCGGGGAGTTCGTCGGAGCGCAGGAATGCCGTGTCCCGGAGCCCCGCCCGCCCGCACACCTCGCTGGCCACCAGGTCGTGATAGCCCTTCCCGGTGGCCCGCTCGGCGACGAGTGCGAGCACGACGAAGCCGGCGTTGTTGTACGCGAAGCACTCACCGGGCGCGGAGACCTGCGGGTGGCCGGAGAGTACCGGCAGGAACCCGGTCGTCTCGGCGAGGGTGTGCACCGGCACGGACAGCAGGTAGTCGTCGGGTTCGGCGCTCTCGTCCAGGTAGTCGCCGATGCCGGAGGTGTGTTCGAGCAGCTGCCGCACGGTCACGGCGTCGTCGATCAGCGGCAGGTCGTCCCGCAGGAACGGGCGCACCGGTGCCTCGAGTGCGAGCACGTCCTGCTCGACCAGGCGCAGCACCGCGAGCGCGGTGAAGGTCTTGCCGCCGCTCGCTAGCGCGAACCGGGTGGTGGGGGTGACCGGCACGCGCAGGGCGCGATGGGCGTGGCCGTGCGCCTGGCGGAAACCCGGCTGCCCGGCGGAGTCGACGGCGATCAGCCCGGTGAACCGGCCCTCCGTCACCGCGGCGGCGAGCGCCTCATGGGGTAGCTGCATGCCCGCCATTCTGGGCCACCGGACCACGGGTCGGGGCGGTTCGTCGCCGACTGCCCGCACGGCGCTGCTTGCTTGCATAGTTGATCGATAAAGTGTATCGTTCACTTAAACGATCAACATGGAGGCACGGGGATGGGCAAGCCACTGACCCAGGTGACCATGAAGACGCTCGCGGAACAGCTGGGCGTCTCCGCCACCACCGTGTCCAACGCGTACAACAAGCCGGATCGCCTCTCCGAGGAACTCCGTGAGCAGATCCTCGCCAAGGCGAAGGAACTCGGCTACTGCGGCCCGAGCGCCGCGGGCCGGGCGCTCCGCTCGGGGAAGTCCGGCATCTGCGGCTTCCTGTTCGGGGAGCGGGTCTCGCGGGCGGTCGCCGATCCCTACGCCGTGGTCTTCCTCTCCGGCCTCAGCGAGGCGGTGGAGGAGCACGGTGGCTCCGTCCTGCTGGTCCGCGCACCGGGCGAGGACGAGGCCGGGATGCAGTCCCTCCAGCGGGCGCCGATCGACGCGCTGGTCTTCTCCTCGGGCTTCGTGAACCACCCGGCTGTCGAACTGCTGCGCCAGCGCGGCGTCCGGATCGTCGGCAGCCAGCGCGCCGCGGACGGCGACTGGGTGGCGATCAACGACACCAAGGCCGGACGGCTGGTCGGCAAGCACCTCCACCGGCTCGGCCACCGCGACATCGTCGTGATCAGCCCCGACTACCAGCACGCCGGCGGACCGGAGTTCGAGTACTCGCCCGACCACCAGCATCCGATGCTGCGGCCCGGCACGTACGAGCGGGACCGCGTGCACGGCCTGTGGGAGAAGATGCCGGACGCCCGGATCAGGGTCGTCAGCGCCAGCCACTACAGCCGGGAGTCGGGACGGAAGGCCGCGGCCTACGCCCTCGACGTCCAGGACCGGCCGACCGCCGTCGTCGCGCTGAGCGACGTGCTGGCCCTCGGCGTGTGGGACGCGGCCCGCGACCGCGGCCTCGCCCCCGGCCGGGACCTCTCCATCGTCGGCTTCGACGACATCCCCGACGTCGGCTTCCTCGGCATCACCACGGTGCGGCAGCCGATCGGTGAGAAGGGCCGCCTGGCCGGACGCCTGGCCATGGATCCCGACTACCCGGAGCGGCAGATCACGCTCCCCATCGAACTCGTCGTCAGGTCGAGTACCGGCCCGGCGCCCAGAATGAACAAGTAAGTGAAGGAAACAGCATGACCATTCAACTCGCCACCCAGATCCAGTCCGCCGAGCGCGAGCTGAACACCGCCACCGTGGTCACCGACCCCCGCTTCGTCCCGGACGAGCGCTTCTCGCTGCGCGAGGCCAGCGCCCGGCTCATCCGGTCCAGCGCCAATTCCGGTCTGCGTCTCGCCGACCGGCTCGACCCGGCCTGCCACCCCGCCTGAGCGCCGTCGATCGCCAGTATCGCGGGGTTCCACCCGCGATGACGGCGCTCCGGCAGGCAGGCCAGGACGGCCCGCGTCAGGCACCGAAAGGTGCCCGGCGCGGGCCGTGTCGCGCGTCCGGAATCGAGCCCGCACCCGGGTCTGTCCGGGGGAGGTCAGGGACGGTCTCCGGGCCATCTCCCTTGTCGCCGCGAACCGCCCCGGGGCAGACTCGGTGGAACCCGCTCACAGAACCGGAATCCGACGTGGTGCTGCTGCTTGCCGAATCCCTCGAGTTCACCGTGCGCACCGGCGCGCTCCGGCAGCCGATCCTGCGTGGCATCGACCTCGCCGTCGAGGCCGGCACGATGACCGCGATCATGGGTCCGTCGGGGTCGGGGAAGTCGACACTGCTCAACTGCCTCGCCGGGCTCGTCCGGCCGACCGCCGGCCGCCTCCGCTTTGACGGGAAGGATCTCGTGCGCGCGTCGGCCCGCGAACTGGACCGGCTCCGCCGCGCCGACTTCGGTTTCGTCTTTCAGAGCTACAACCTGATCGAGGCGCTCAACGCCGAACAGAACGTGCTGCTGCCGACGCTGTTCACCCGCCTGCCGCTCACCCGCGGAGACGCCCGCCAGGCGCTGGCGGGCGTGGATCTCGACGGACTGGAGCGCCGCTATCCCGACCAGCTGTCGGGCGGGCAGCGCCAGCGGGTCGCGATCGCGCGTGCGATGGCCGTCCGCCGGAAGGTCCTGTTCGCGGACGAACCGACCGGGGCCCTCGACACCGACTCCGGTGCGGCCGTGATGGACGACCTCGCGCGCCTGCCGGAGACCGGGACGGCCGTGCTGGTCGTCACGCACGACCCGGTCGTCGCCGCGTACGCCTCCCGCGTCCTCTTCCTGCGCGACGGGCTGGTCGTCGACACGGTGACCGGCGCGAGCGCCCGTGACCTCGCCCTCCGGATCGCCAGCCTCCGAGGCGCTGCGGCATGAGGAGCCTGCACCGGCTGCGGGCCTCGGCCGCGCTGGTCCGCCGACATGCCGGGCTCTACCTCAGCCTTGCCTTCGTCATCGCGGTGACCGTGATCGTGACCACCGCCCAGCGCTCGCTGTACGGCTCGCTCACCGACGGCCGCAGCGTGGACACCAGCGGCCTGTCCGCGACCGAGACGGCGGCCCTGCGCGACCAGTTGACCAGTTTCGCCACCATCGCGATCGCGATGGCCGTGCTCACCTCGGTCATCGCCACCTTCCTGGTGGCCGGCGGTGCCCGCAACGTGATCGACCAGCGCCGTCGCGAGTTGCTGGCGCTGCGGCTCAGCGGGGCCAGCGCCGGCCAGGTGCGCCGGATGAACGCGGGCGAGGGCGCGATTCTGGGCGGCGTCGTCGCCGTGCCGGCC
>NZ_JARKPQ010000030.1 GCF_029975155.1 Propionicimonas sp.
TACCCGGATCGTCGCCTCCTCCTCCCAGGATCCCTATGCGATGGCCGCCAAGGCGACCGAGATGGCGCTGGCCGTGTTCCGCGGCGAGAGCGAGCCATCGAAGCCGGTGCTGCTCGACACCAAGCTGGTCACGGCCGGCACTGTCGACAGCTACATCGGATGGGATGCCAAGCGCTGATCGCAGCAGCCCGCCGCCGCGGCATTCCCCCCTGCCGCGGCGGCACTTTTCCGGCAGTGGACCGATCGGGAGAAAAAACGTGAACGAACCGACGGACGGGGCGCCACCTCTGCTCGAGATGCGCCATATCAGCAAGACCTTCGGCGGCATGGCAGCCCTCAGGGAGGTCACCTTGTCCGTCTGTCGTGGCGAAGTCCATGCGTTGATGGGTGAAAATGGCGCCGGCAAGTCGACGCTGATGAAGATCCTCTACGGCGTCCAGCTCCCCGACGAGGGCACGATCGCGATCAACGGCGAGCAGGTGGTGCTGAAGAGCCCCATCGAAGCGATCCGGGCCGGGATCGGCATGGTCTTCCAGCACTTCATGCTCGCCGACAACCTCACCGTGCTGGAGAACGTGGTGCTGGGCGCCGAGAAACTGCACGGCATCGGGGACGCGGCCCGCGCGCGGATCCGCGAGATCTCCGCCGACTACGGGCTCTCGGTCGACCCGGACGCCCTGGTCGCCGACCTCGGCGTGGGCGACCGGCAGCGGATCGAGATCCTGAAGGTGCTCTACCGCGGCGCGAAGATCCTGATCCTCGACGAGCCCACCGCCGTGCTCGTCCCGCAGGAGGTCACCGAGCTGTTCGACCACCTGCGCGAGCTGAAGGCCGAGGGCCTGACGGTGATCTTCATCTCCCACAAGCTCGACGAGGTGCTCTCGGTGGCCGACGACATCACCGTCATCCGCCGGGGCACCACGGTGGCCGCGGTCGACCCGACGCAGGTCACCGCACGGAAGCTGGCCGAGCTGATGGTGGGCTCCGAGCTGCCGTCCCCGCAGACGGAGGAGTCGACGGTCACCGACAAGGTCATGCTCCGCCTCGACGGCGTCGAGCTCGCCGGAGCCGGCCACGCGAAGCTGCTGGACGACATCGACCTGACGATCCACGCCGGCGAGATCGTCGGCATCGCCGGCGTCGAGGGCAACGGCCAGGCCGAGCTGGTCGAGGTCGTGATGGGGATGCGCCGGCCCAGCGCGGGGCGGGTCCTGCTGGAGGACCGGGACATCACCGAGGCCGGCGTCCGCGAGATCCGCGAGGCCGGCGTGGGCTACATCCCCGAGGACCGGCACCGCCACGGGCTGCTGCTGGAGGCCCCGCTGTGGGAGAACATGATCCTCGGCCACCAGACGCAGGCGCCGAACGTGAAGGGCGCGCTGATCGACGCGAAGGCCGCCAAGGCCGACACCGAGCGGGTGGTGGCGGAGTTCGACGTCCGCACCCCGTCCATCCTGGTCACGGCCGGCTCGCTGTCCGGTGGCAACCAGCAGAAGCTGATCGTGGGCAGGGAGATGAGCCATGCACCGCGCGTCCTGCTCGCCGCCCACCCCACCCGCGGCGTGGACGTCGGCGCGCAGGCCGCGATCTGGGACCTGATCAAGGCGGCCCGCAGGGAGGGGATGGGCGTGCTGCTGATCTCGGCGGACCTGGAGGAACTGGTGGGCCTCTCCGACACGATCCGGGTGATCCTGCGTGGCCGGCTGTCCGGCGAGTTCGACCCCGACCTGGTCACCCGGGAGGAGTTGGGCGCCGCGATGACCGGGGCCGACGGCAGTGAAGGAGACCTGCGATGAAGTTCGACGCGCGCAAGTTCGGTCTCGCGATCGCGGCGCCGGCACTGGCCATCCTGGTGGCGCTGCTCCTGACCACGCTGATCCTGATCGCCGCCGGCGACCCGGTGCTGGCGGTGTGGCAGGTGCTGTTCAAGGCGCCGCTGCCCCGGCAGATCGTGGCGATCCTGAACGAGGCGACGGTGCTGTACCTGTCCGCGGTGGCGGTGGCGATCGGGTTCAAGATGAACCTGTTCAACATCGGCGTCGACGGGCAGTACCGGATCGCGTCCTTCACCGCGGCGGTGTTCGCCGGCGCCAACTTCCTGCCCGGCTGGCTGAACATCATCGTGTCGATCCTCATCGCCATGGCCACCGGTGCGGTGTGGGCGGCGATCGCCGGTTTCCTGAAGGTCACCCGCGGGGTGTCGGAGGTGATCAGCACGATCATGCTGAACTACATCGCCACCTACCTGGTCGCGTTCATGCTGAAGAGCGCGGCCGTGGACATCGAGGGCAGCAACGCCACCAGCACCGCGGTGATCGCCGAGGGCTCCCGGGTCCCCGGGATCAGCCTCCAGGGGCTGCTGGGCACCGGACGCGAGGTGTACGGCCTGATCTTCCTCTCGATCGCGATGGGCATCGTGTTCTGGTTCGTGCTGACCAAGACCCGGTTCGGCTTCGACCTGCGGGCCACCGGCCAGTCCGAGACCGCTGCGGTGGCCAGCGGCGTCAACGTCAAGCGGATGGTGATCACCTCGATGGTGCTCTCCGGTGCCGTCGCGGGCCTGGTCGGCATGCCGCTGCTGTTCGGGCAGGACTACGCCTACGGCGACACCGTGCAGGCGGGCCTCGGATTCGCCGGGCTGTCGGTCGCGCTGCTGGGCCGCAACCATCCCGTCGGCATGGCGGTCGCCGCGCTGCTGTGGGGCTACCTGAACCAGCTGAGCAACGGTCTGCAGATCGGCGCGGGGGTCTCCGACAAGCTCGTCCTGATCATCCAGGGCATCATCGTGCTGTCCGTCGTGATCGCCTACGAGCTGGTGCGCAGGGCCGGGCTGCGGATGGAGCAGCGGCGGGTCGCCCGGGAACTGGCCGCCCAACCGGGCCCTGAGGCGAAGGAGGTGGCGGCATGACCGCCCCCGTGATCTCGCCGGCCCCGCAGGCGACGCTGCCGTCCGCCCGTCCCCGCTGGTACTGGCCGGCGGTGATCGGCGGCTCGCTGCTGGTGATCGCCACCGTCCGGGTGCTCACCGGCGCCCACGACATCGACTCCTCCGGCGCGCTCGCCGCGGCCATCGGGCTGGCCATGCCGCTGGCCCTGGCCGGCCTCGGCGGCCTGTGGTCCGAGCGGTCCGGCGTGGTGAACATCGGCCTGGAGGGGATGATGATCCTCGGCACGTGGGGCGCCGCGTTCTTCGGCTTCCACTACGGGCCATGGGCGGGCATCCTCGGCGCGGTGCTGATGGGCGTGCTCGGCGGCGCGATCCACGCGCTGGCCACGGTCGTCTTCGGCGTCGACCACATCGTCTCCGGTGTCGCGGTGAACCTGCTGGGCGCGGGCGCGGGGTCGTACCTCGCCGTCCGCACGTTCTCGGGGCTGCCCGGCGGCGGTCCCACCCAGTCGCCGCCGCTGGACCAGCTGCCGTTCCTGTCGATCCCGGGCCTGGGCGACCGGCTGCTGGAACTCGAACAGTCGCGGACGTGGCTGGTCGCCGACCTGGCCGGCGTCCTGCGCGCGGTCACCACCAATGTGAACGTGCTGACCGTGATCGCGGTCGGACTGCTGGTGGGGTCGTGGTGGCTGCTGTGGCGCACGCCGTTCGGGCTGCGGCTGCGGTCCTGCGGCGAGGCGCCACAGGCGGCGGAGACCCTCGGCGTGAACGTGATGCGGTACAAATTCCTCGCCGTCCTCGTCTCCGGCGGGCTGGCCGGACTGGCGGGCGGATTCCTGGTGCTGGTCGCGTCCAATCTGTACCGGGACGGGCAGACCGGCGGCCGCGGCTACATCGGCCTCGCGGCGATGATCTTCGGCAACTGGCGTCCGGGTGGCCTGGCGGCCGGTGCGATGCTGTTCGGCTACGCGGACGCGATCCAGCTGCGCGGCCGCGGCGACGTCATCCACGCCTATCTGCTGCCGATCGGCCTGCTGCTGCTCGGCTGGGCGATCTGGCAGCTCGTCCGACGGCGCCAGGGCAAGCCGCTGGCCGGCGTGTGGCGGATTCTGCTCGCGCTCGGCGTGCTGGCCTGGTACGCGCTGACCAGCGAGGTGCCGGCGGAGTTCACGAACATGACCCCGTACATCGCCACGCTGCTCGTGCTGGCGTTCTCCGCGCAGCGGTTGCGCATGCCTGCGGCCGACGGGCAGGTCTACCGCAAGGGCGAGGCGACGTGACGGCGGTGGACTGGGAGGCTCTTCGCGCGAGGGCGCGGGAGCTCACCGCCCGGGCCTACGTGCCGTACTCGCACTTCCCGGTGGGGGCTGCCGCGCTGGTGGACGACGGGCGCGTGGTCACTGGCTGCAACGTGGAGAACGCGGCCTACGGGGTCGCGCTCTGCGCGGAGTGCGGGCTGGTCTCGGAGCTGGTCGCCAGTGGTGGCGGCCGGCTGGTGGCGTTCACCTGTGCGAACGCGCTCGGCGAGCGGCTGATGCCGTGCGGGCGCTGCCGCCAGTTGCTGTGGGAGCACGGCGGGGCGGAGCTGCTGGTCGACACACCCGAGGGTGTGCTCGGCATGGCGGACGTGCTGCCGCAGGCGTTCGGAGCCGGGGACATCGCGCACGTGACCGGGGACGCCCCGTGACGGTGCCGATCGAGGTCTGCCGCGCGCTGCCGAAGATCGCCCTGCACGACCACCTGGACGGCGGGCTGCGTCCGGCCACGATCGTGGAGGAGGCGCGGGCCGTGGGGCACCGGCTGCCCACCGACGACCCGGCCGAGCTGGCGGACTGGTTCTTCGCCGCGGCCGACTCGGGGTCGCTGGTGCGCTACCTGGAGACCTTCGACCACACCATCGCGGTGATGCAGACCGCGGCCCGGCTGCGGCGGGTGGCGCGGGAGTTCGTCGAGGACCAGGCGATCGACGGGGTGATCTACGCCGAGGCCCGCTGGGCGCCCGAGCAGCACCTGGCCGGCGGGCTCAGCCTCGCCCAGGCCGTGGAGGCGGTGCGGGACGGCCTGGCCGAGGGCATGGCGGAGTGCGCGGCCGCCGGCCGTCCGATCGTTGCCCGGCAGATCCTCACCTCGATGCGGCACGGCGCGCCCACCACGAGGATCGCGGAGCTGGCCGTGGCGTACCGGCACGACTCGGTGTGCGGCTTCGACATCGCCGGTGCCGAGGACGGCTACCCGCCGAGCCGGTTCGCGGAGGCGTTCGACTACCTGAAGCGGCACAACTTCGAGTTCACGATCCATGCCGGTGAGGCGTTCGGGCTGCCGTCGATCTGGGAGGCCGTGCAGTTGTGCGGGGCGTCCCGGCTCGGCCACGGCGTCCGGCTCGTCGAGGACATCGGAGCGGACGGGACCCTCGGCGAGCTGGCCGGCTACATCCGCGACCGGCGGATCGCGCTGGAGGTGTGCCCGTCCTCGAACCTGCAGACCGGTGTCTGCTCCTCGATCCGCGAGCACCCGTTCGGGCTGCTGGCCGAGCTGCAGTTCCGCGTCACGGTGAGCTGCGACAACCGCCTGATGAGCCGGACGACCCTCAGCCGCGAGTTCGCCCTGCTGTCCGAGGCGTTCGGCTACGACCTGGCCGACCTGCGCCGGTTCAGCCTCAACGCCGCCAAGAGCGCCTTCCTGCCGTTCGACCAGCGCCTGGACCTGGTCGAGAGGATCAACGAGGGTTTCGCACGCGCGTCAGTGAGCGCTCCCTGAGGAGCGAGCGCCAGCGAGCGTCACGAAGGGCGCTGGCCGAGGCCCTCCAAACGCCGGTCGGTCGGCCGCGTGTGGGCCCGTCGTGACGCCGCTCGTTCCTCGCGGCTCCTCAGGGCCGGCTGGGGGGCTGGTTCCGGCGGCTCCTCCGATGGCGGCGAGAACGCTCGTCTCCACACACCGGCGCTGAACGCGGGCTTCCGGGGGTGGGACAGCCTACAGTGAGGGCAACAGGTCCTCAGCGGGGAGACGGCATGAACTTCGAGAAGGTCGCCTTCGGCTTCTTCATCATCATGGCGGCAACGCTCAACCTCGGATTCTTCCTTGGCGACATGGCCAATCCGGCGCACCACAACGTCTACCAGTTCGCCGCGGCGATCGTGGTCAGCGTGATCGCCACGGTGCTGAAGTTCGGGGACCGCACGCATCTCGGTGCGGTCCATCTCGCCACCAGCCTGGTCGCCGATGTGGAGTTGATCGTCGCCGCCCTGGTCTGGGTGTGGGCCACCCAGATCTCGCCCGCCGGACTCACCGAGGCGGCCATGGTGCAGGTGGTGTCGATGTCCGGCGGCGCCCTGCTGGCCAACATGGTCTCGGTGATCCTGATGATCACAGAGACCGTCACGTCCCGGCGGTGACCCCGCCCCGGCAGCCACGGCAGGCTGCGCTCAGCAACGTCTTCTACCTCGTCCTGAGGCGGATGCGGTTCCCGCTCGTGCTGATCGTGGTCATCTACGCCGTGTGCGTCTTCGGGCTGAGCCTGGTCCCGGGGGTGGACGCCGATGGCAACCCGACGCCGGGAATGGGCCTGTTCAACGCCTTCTACGTGATCTCCTACACCAGCACGACCATCGGCTTCGGCGAGCTGCCCCACCCGTACTCGGCGGGCCAGCGCATGTGGATGATCATCTCCATCTACCTGTCGGTGATCGGCTGGTCCTACTTCGTCGTCACCATGCTCGGCCTCCTCCGGGACCGTGGCTTCCAGAACGCCATGCGCGTCAGCGGCTTCGCCCGCCGCATCCACAACCTGCACGAGCCGTTCTACATCGTCTGCGGCTGCGACGAGACCGGCCTGCTGATCTGTCACGGCCTCGACCGGCTCGCCCTGCGCTTCGTGATCGTCGACGTCGACGCCGAACGACTGCAGGAACTGCGCCTGGAGAGCTTCCGGGCCGACTCCCCGATGATCGCGGCGGACGCCAGCCAGCCCCAGACCCTGCTGGACGCCGGACTGCGGTCGCCGCACTGCCGCGGCGTCGTCGCTCTCGCCGCGTCCGACGAGACCAACCGCGCGATCGCGGTCACCGTCCGGCTGCTCGCCCCCGAGGTGCCGGTGCTGGTCCGACTCGGCAACCCGCTGCCCGACCACGATCTGGGAGTCTTCGGTGGCGATGTGGTGATCAACCCCTTCGAACGCTTCGCCGAGCACCTGGCGAGCGCCGTGTCCGCACCGCAGCACTTCCGCCTGCGGGAACTGCTCACCGGCCTTCCCGGCGACGAACTCCCCGAGGACCACTGCCCGCCGCGGGGGCACTGGATCATGTGCGGCTACGGCAGGTTCGGGCATGAGATCCGTGAGGAACTGGAGGGTGCCGGCCTGCAGGTGAGCGTGATCGACCGCCTGCACTACGGCGAACCCGGCGTGGACGTGAAGGGCACCGGGGCGGATTCGGCCAGCCTCCGCGCCGCTGGCATCGAGCACAGCGTCGGCATCGTCGCCGGCAACGCGGACGACCTGAAGAACCTCGCGATCGCGATCACCGCCCGCGACCTGAACCCGGGCATCTTCGTCGTGACGAGGCAGAACAAGCACTCCAACGAGGCGCTGTTCGACGCCTTCACCCACGATCTGGAGATGTCGCCGAGCCGAATCGTCGCCCGGGAGTTCCTCGCGCTGATCACCACCCCGCTGCTCGCCCGCTTCCTCAGCCTCATCCCCGAGCAGAACGACGAGTGGTGCAGGCAGGTCTTCCTGCGCCTCGGCAGGGTGAACCGGGGCCAGATCCCGGAGATCTGGAGTGTGGCGGTGAACTCCGCCGAGGCCGTCCAGCGCACGCTGGGCCTCAACCACCCGGTCACCGTCAAGCACCTGCTCACCAATCCCTACGACCGCGCGCACCGGATCCGGGCGGTGCTGCTGTTGCTGGTCCGCGGTGAGGAGCGGATCCTGCTGCCGGGCGACGACCTCGAACTCGAGCCGGACGACCAGCTGCTGTTCGCGGGGGCGGCCAACGCCCAGCGCTACCTGGCGCTGACCGTGGAGAACCAGGACGTCCTCAACTACATCCGCAGTGGCACCGAGGTCGGATCCGGCAGGGCGAACCGCTGGCCGAGGGCGGGCCGGCCGGTCAGAAGGGGCTGAGCCCGAATCCTCCGGAGTCGCTCGTCGCCCTCCGGATCGCTCGTCGCCCTCCCGAGTCGCTCGTCGCCCTCCGGATCGCTCGTCGTCCCCCGAATCGCTCGTCGAGCTTGTCGAGACGCGCTCGATCGGTGGATCCGGGCCGAGCCGGCCGGACCGGGGGCGAGAACTACCCACGGGCCAGGTGCCCTGCGACCCTGTCGACGGCTGCCGTCCGGCAGCAAGAATGGCGGAACAGCCACATGTCTGGAGGATCGCGATGGCTCTGCTCAACCCCTACCTCAGC
>NZ_JARKPQ010000046.1 GCF_029975155.1 Propionicimonas sp.
TGCAGGAGGCCATCACGACGCGCTTTGAGGCCCAGAGGAGGCTGCTCTGGGGCCCGCTCTACAAGGCCGGCGAGGCCCTGGCCCTGGACGAGCAGGGCCGTTCCGTGATCGATCAGCACTCGCTGTTCGACCGCGATGAGACGCGCCTGCTGGCCGCGAATGATGCCGCCTTCTCGAACCGCATTGCGCTGCTGGCGGGGGCGGGCGCGGCCAGAGCGTCGCTCCCGCGGAAGCATGGCCGGGACACCCAGGCGGGTGCCTCGAGGTCCGGCGGTGCGCCCCCACCGGCTGCGTCCTCAGCGGTTGAGGCGGCCACGTCGGCTGCCCCTGCTTCCTCCTCGGCATTCCATCGCTGGCGCTCGCCGTCGCCCGCGCGGTCGGCGCGCCACCGCCTGCGTTCGGCGTCGCCGCTGCGGCGCGCGGCGAGCATGGCGCAGGCGTCGAACCGCTTCGAGGCGCGCAAGGGGGCTGCCGCGCCGCAGGCGGCCGCGAAGGAGGCGCGGCCACGCCGTCGGCAACACCGAGCCGGAGTAAAGCACAGTAAGCTTTTCCGGGGTGGTGTGCCCAATAGCAGCGCTGGTGAACGCTATCCCCTCGTGCGATGTGAGACGAAAGAAGACTTTTTTCGTTCCATACCCGCGCAGGCTCGCGGCATGCATCGCGGAGTGGGAGAGGCTGCCGGGCGGGGACACTGCGTGGGCGGTCGGAGTGATCCGAGACGGCCTCCGTCTCGATCTCCACTCGCCGCTGCCCTCGTCGCCCGCGTCCGTGGCAGAGCCGTCGCAGCGCTTGAGCGCCGCTTCGGCCGCCCTCATCGACGCCGAGGTGGCGGACCTGCTGGCGACGGGGGCCGTGCAGCCGATGGCGGCGCACGAGGTGCGCCTCAGGCAGAACGTCTTCCTGGTGCCCAAGAAGGACGGGTCGAAGCGCCCCGTCCTCGACTGCCGCCCGCTCAACGCGGTGCTGCGGTCGCGCCGATTCAAGATGGAAGGCATTCGCACGCTGCGCGCGCTCGTGCGCCGCGGCGATTACTTCACGAAGGTCGACCTGAAGTCGGCCTATCACCACGTCCCGATGGCCCCCGAGGCGTCCCGGCTGCTGGCGTTCCGCTGGCGCGCCCAGGACTACGCCTTCCGCTCGCTGCCCTTCGGCGTCTCCATCGCGCCGTGGGCCTTCTCGCGGCTGATGAAGGTCGTCGCTGGGGCCATGCGCGAGCAGGGCATCCGCGTCATCGTCTACTTGGACGATCTGCTGTTCCTGTCGCGCACGCGCGCGCTGGCGCAGCGCGACATCGCCAGGGCCGTCGAGCTTCTGCAGCGCCTCGGCTTCTGCTTGAAGGCGGAGAAGTGCACGCTCGTGCCGACGCAGGTCATCGAGTTCCTGGGCTTCTCGGTGAACTCGCGCGCCCTCACACTGGGCCTGACGCGCACCCGCGCGCGAGGTCTGCGCGAGCAGGTGCGCGATGCGTTGAGCCGCCCCAGGCGCCTCTGGCGCGCCAGGGACCTGGCAGCCCTCATCGGCCGCCTCAACGCGACCAGCGCCGCGGTGGTGCCGGCGCGCATGCGCCTCTTCCACCTCAACCGCGACAAGGACCGCTTCCGGCGGATGGCCAAGTCGTGGGGCGGAAGAGGCTGCCTGTCGACGGGCGCCCTGCGCGAGTTGAGGTGGTGGTGCGGCACTCTGGAGAAGAGGCCGCACTGCTCCCTGACGCGCTCGCGCCCCGCGTTTACCCTCACCACGGACTCGAGCCTGTTCGGGTGGGGAGCAACGCTGGAGGGCAGCGGCCAGACGGAGGCGACCAGAGGCTTCTGGCCTCTGCAGATTGCCCTGGGCGGCCCCGGCAGCCTGCCGCGCAGCATCCAGCAGACGCACATCAATGTGCTCGAGATGCGTGCGGGCCTGAACGCGCTCAGGGCGTGGCGCGCGCGGCTGGCGGGCAAGACTGTGCGCTGGTGCTGCGACAACACAGCGACGGTGTTCTGCGTGGCGAGGTGGGGCTCCCACTCGCCGGCCCTGACCAAGATGTTGCTGCGGCTCTGGTGCTTCTGCGAGGAAGCGCGCATCCGCCTGCAGATCGTGCACCTGCCGGGCGTGCGCAACTCGACGGCGGACACGCTGTCCCGCGTGGTCTACGACCCGTGGGACTGGAAGCTGGCGCCCGCGCTCTTTCGCAGAGTGACGGCGACGCTGAACTTCCTCCCGACCGTGGACGCCTTCGCGACGGCGCAGAACACCCAACTCAGGCGCTTCTGGTGCCTGACGCCTCAGCCCGGGGCGGCGGCGGTCGACGCCCTTGCCCAGGACTGGGCGCGGGAGAGGGTGTGGGCGAACCCGCCCTTCAACCAGATCGCCGCAGTGCTGCACCTGCTGCAGACCCAGCGCACGACGGCGCTGCTGGTGGTGCCCGAGTGGAAGGCCCAGCCGTGGTGGCCTCTGCTCCAGGCGATGCTGATCAAGCGACCCATTGCCCTGCCTCGGCGCAAGGGGACCTTCCTTCCGGGCTTCGGCGGGAACACGCTGCCCTGGGACACGAACAAGTGGCGGGCGCTGGCCTGCCTCGTGTCGGGCCACCCGAAGGCGGTGATGGCAGCGCAGCGCCGCCCCCATGGGCCTCG
>NZ_JARKPQ010000060.1 GCF_029975155.1 Propionicimonas sp.
GAGTTATTCTATAATTCGAGACGGCTTCACTCGGCTCTGGGATATCAGACACCGAATGAGGTGGAACAAGCCTGGTACGCTACGGAAACCGCAGCGTAGAAACAACCGAAATGCACTGTCCGAAAAACGCGGGGCTGCTCAATGCGCAGCCAATACTCCAACCACAAGCTCCAGCAGCGGGTGGGGTTCTGAGCTAGCGGATGCCGAGTTGTGTCATGCGCTCGATTCGGCCAAGCGCGTGCGCCGCTCGCGAGTTCGGATGAGCATGAGATGAATGAGACTGACGGGCCCGATCCACAGGAACTTCAACGCGTTCCATACGCACAGCAGAACGACCAGGTACAGCAATTCAGGCGCGCCGTTGTCGATGAGGTTCGTGCAGATGCTCGCGGCGACCAAGTACGGCATCGCGAGAAGCATCGTGGGTACGCCCCATTTGAGTCCTCGCCTGGTGCGGATGGCGTCGAGGAGAATGTTGGTGGGCATGTAGCGGCGCAGGAATGCGCGGGTGTGGATGCTGAGGGTCCAAAGTTGGCGGATCATGACGACAGTCCTCTTCTAAGGGGTCTGGCGACAAAGAACCTTGAAGGACTGCCCGGAGGCCGTCATACCGTCACACTCGGGGTAACGGCGACACACATTTGAAAGTCGCCCTGTTTGTCCTTCCACTGTACGTCGCCCCTGCGACATCGGGAAGAGCCCGTCTGCCTCGGCTCAGCGAGCGAGACCGCGCCGGTCACGTCCCTGGGGCCGGCGCGTGTCTGGCTCCGACGCCTGCGCAGCGATGTCACGAAGTCTCGCCAGAGCCGCTGCTGCTCGTGCGGCATCGATCTTCTGCGCATCACTATCCGGGGCTGGGCCGAGTGGCGTCTTCGCGGTGATCCCGTAGCGATCACGGTACGCCGCGACCGTGATCGCCTGGCGGTTCCATGCTGCCACTGATCGCGGTTCGACGGGTGGTTCTCCAAGCCCAAGCGCCCAGTCCTGCTTCTCACTGATAGCGCGGTCGAGGATCGCGTCAGCGCGTTGCTCAATGAGCTCGCGACGCTCGGTGAGAGCGATCTGCATCTCGGCGCTCATCTCACCAGCGGCCTCGGGGATCAAACCCGCGATGAGCTGCGGCACCTGGCGAGTTCGGCCTGAGCCTGCCGGTCGCGCAGTAGCTCGTGCGAGTCGATGGTGAAGCACAGAGGCGATGTCGTCAGCGTCGCCAAACCCTCGACCGGCAACCAGGCGCGGCATGAGAGCGTCGATGTTGTGATGGTTCGCTTCCGCCCGACGCAGTTCGGCAGAGAGCGCCCCGAACTCTTCAGAGTGAATCGTGTCTTCTGCTTCGTCCGGGGTGAGGCCGGAATCGCGAACGAGGGTGGCGAAACGGTCGTGTTGGGCGGCTTGCGCGATTGTCTCGTACTCCGCCGCGAGCTGCGCCACCGAGCCCCATGCTTCTTGCTCGGCGGTGATGGTCTCGTGCGCGGAAAGTTCCGCGCCGACGTGTTGCAGTACCCCGTAGAGCACGCTCCGCGCGGTCGCATCCGGATCGTCCGCGGGGTGCGGTGTTATGTGGCTGTCGTCGGGTCGGTCGGTGGCGACGTAGACGAGGTTGGCGTGCCGTCCGCGGGTCATCGCAACGTAGAGGTTCTCGCGCGTGGTGGATGGGTCGGCGAGTACGTGCGAGGTGTCGGTCGTGATGCCTTGAGCGCGGTGGGCGGTGACTGCGTAGCCGAGGTGCCCTAAACACACTCACCTGTGATCGCGCGCGTGTGCGCGGTTCCAGTCTACTGGGGTGCGGCTGGATGGGAGTGCGGCGAGTAGGGTTATGGGTGGTGCGTCGGGAAGTCTGGTCGACATTCCCGTTGGCGTGTCCGGTCTTCGGGGATCGACCCGAGGAGACCGATGACTCGTTTCACTCATGTTCGTGCGGTCCGTGCCCGTTATCGCCGGTGGGTGACTACCGAGACCGTTAGCGGCATGCTGCTGTTGGTGGCTGCCGCGCTCGCGTTGGTGTGGGCGAACTCGCCATGGCGTGACGGATTCACGGCCCTATCGGGTTTCGCATTCGGCCCCGAAGCACTGCACCTGAATCTGAATATGTCGGCGTGGGCAGCGGATGGTCTGTTGGCCGTGTTCTTCTTCGTCGTCGGTGTCGAGCTGAAGCACGAGATCGTTGCCGGGAGCCTGCGCAACCCGCGCGAGGCCGCCGTCCCGGTGCTTGCGGCGATGGGAGGGATGGCGACCCCGGCGATCTTGTTCACCGTGGTGATCCTCACCACCGGCGATACCGATGCCCTGCACGGGTGGGCGATCCCCACGGCTACGGATATTGCGTTCGCGTTGGCGGTGCTGGCGATCTTCGGGCGGGGCCTGCCGAAAGCCTTGCGGACGTTCCTGCTCACCCTCGCCGTCGTCGATGACCTGCTCGCGATCATCGTGATCGCGGTGTTCTACACCGGCACCATCGACGCCCTCGCCCTCGCCGCCTTTCTCGCGGCGGTGGCCGTGTATGCGGTGCTGGTACGGATGCGGCGCACCCGGTGGTGGCTGCTCGTCCCGGTCGCGGTCATCGCCTGGGGATTCATGCACACCTCCGGCGTCCATACCACCATCGCCGGGGTGCTCCTCGGATTCACCGTCCCCGCCCGCCCCATCTACATGGATAAGGAACCGCGCACGCATCGCTTCGATGACACGATCCGTCCCTTCTCCAACGGGGTCGCGCTTCCGGTGTTCGCGTTCTTCTCCGCCGGAGTCTCCCTCCTGGACGGCGACGGCCCGGAAGGGATACTCGCCCAGCCTGTCGTCCTCGCGATCGTGATTGCCCTGGTTCTGGGCAAGCTCGTCGGGGTGCTCGGAACGACGGCGTTGGTTACAAAACTCACCCCGCTGCGGTTGCCCGACGCGATCGGACTGCGTGACCTGCTCCCGGTCGGGTTCCTCGCCGGGATCGGGTTCACCGTCTCCCTCCTCATCGCGGAACTCTCCTTCCCCGACACCGAACACACCGACGGGGCGAAGATCGCGATCCTCATCGCCACCATCCTGGCCGCGATCCTCGCCGCAACCCTGCTGCGCTGGGACGCCCGCAAACAGCGGAGCCGCGACATGAACGCCGACGGCTTGCCCGATCAGAACACCGACGCTATCGAGTGAGGCACGATCACAGGCCGCGTGTCGGCCCCTCGCGCCTCGGATCAGAACGGGGGGCATCGCGATCGAATGGATCGTGTAGTTGCCGCGCCCGCTGTGCTGCTCGTTGTCGGGCGTGTTCCTGCTCGGCACGCCTGGCTTCGATGCGTCGGGCAGCGTCGACGATGGGAAGGCCGCGCAGCTCGTCGGCGTCGACTCGGGTCGTGGCGGCTCGCGCTCGGGAGTCTCGTGCGTCACGGTGCGGGTTCACTGTGCGCATGCCGAGCTGGTCACGGCGTACTCGTTCGGCCCCGTACTCGCTGACCAGCAACGCCAACCGTTCCTGCTTATGCCGCAGCAGTGTCGCCTTCCGGTAAGTAGTGGCGGTCTCGACGGTTTGAGTGACGTCGGTCACGCGCGGATCGGTTTCGGCGCGCTTGGCGGCGACGTGGGCTGCCCATCCGGGAGACGGGGAAGGCTGCTCGGCGGGGAGCCCCATTCGGTGCTGACCTGACCGCGCAACCTCTGAGCGCGTTCGGTGGCGGTGCGCTGCTCGGCGCGGGCTTTGCGTCTGCCGAACCTGCCCACAGTGGTGAGCCGTGCGCGTGCGGTGGCTTCACCCTCGACAGCACCGAGATAGGTTCCACCGTCCCGCTCTGCTTGCCGGACGAGTGGCCCGGTGACCTCGGCACGGACTTGCGCGGCGGTGGTCTCGGCCGTCTGGATTGCGGCGGTGTCTTGCTCGTCTTCGGCGCGGTGGGCGTCGCGCTGGGCGTCGAGGCGTGCGGCGATCTTCTCCCACCGCTCGGCCTGCCACTGTGCCCGTTCAGCCTCCTGATCGAGGCGGGCGAGTTCTTCGGTGACGAGCTTGACCGGGCCATCGGCGACGAGACCGCGCACCGCTTCGATGGCTTGGGCGGTGGCGTGGTCGAGGCCCCGGTCTGCGGGGTCGCGTTCCATCGCCTCAATGAACCGTACCCTGGCCTCGGCCATGTTGTCGGCGACGATGTGCAGCCGGTTTGCCTCGCGGCCTCTGGTCATGCCGACGTAGACACCTGCCACGCTCGTCGCGTCTGAGAGCACGGTGTGGGAGGTGGCGACGGTTGCGCCTTGGACACCGTACGCAGTCGCCGCGTAAGACAGGTGCGCATGCTCTGCCACATACTCGGGCGGGAGGGTGATAGTGCGGGGGTTCTTGCGTCCGCTGCTGACCTCACGGGCATACACGGTGCCGTCATCGGCGACCTGCTGCACAACCCATTGCTGCCGGTTCGCGACCCCGAGAGCGGTGTCGTTGCGTCGGGTCTGGATCACATCGCCTCGGCCGATGGGGAGGCCGTCACTACCCGTCGCTGTCACTACGTCATCGACCTCACCGGACTCGACGCGTCCCGTGCGGATACGCTCGTTCAACGCCGCCGCCTCATCATTCGTGGCAACCGTGACGGCTTCGCCGTCACGGGCGTGCTCGGCTATGTGTTCCCGGGCCTGCTCATCGTCGGTGTGCAGAGTCACTAGCCCCATCGTGGCGAGTCGGTCGAACACCTCGCCAGGGTCGGAGCTGTCGCGCATCGCCAGAGTGAGCGCGGCGTAGTCGGGGTCGGTGAAACGGTGCAGTTCGGTCATGTCGTAGGTGCGGCCCCTGATCTGCGCGGCCATGTCGAGCACCCCACCGCGACCCACGGTGGGCAACTGTGCGCGGTCGCCGACGAGCGCGACCGTTGCCCCGGCCTCAGCAGTCACCGTGAGGAGGGCGCGGGCGGTGTCTTGGTCGAGCATCCCGGCTTCGTCAACGATCACCCGATCACCCCGCGACAGCAGCGCATGCTTCGGCGGGCCGTTGTAGGCACGCCCGGTGTCGGGGTCGAGGTCACCGACCGCGAGGCGTGTCCATACGCCGTCTCGGTTCCACCGCCATCCGTGCGCGTAGACGAGCGCTGCGACGCTGGTTGCGGGTACGCCGAGTTCTTCCTCAGCCACTTGTGCGGCTTTCTTCGTCGGCGCAACCACCCGCGACGCCCGACCGTGCTTGGCGGCAACGTCGATGGCCGTGCGCAACATGGTCGTTTTCCCGCTGCCCGCTGCTCCCTCCACGATCACCAACGGATCGGTCGAAGCGACAGCGGCTGCCGCGAGGGTCTGCCCTTCATCGAGTCCAGCGGCGTCCGCTGCCTCGGACACGTCCGGGTGTTCCGGCGCACGGCGAGGAGTTGCGGCGGTGAGCTGGTCGCGTAGCGCGGTCTCGGCCGCGACCACGCTCAGGCTTGTCAGGTGCGTGACGTGCTCCGGCGTCGCCGAACCCAGTGGCAGCACGGAGAAGCAATCCGAAACCCCAAGCTCGGTGGCCAGGGTGATGAACTCCCGCAACTCGGCCGGGGTTGCTTGCACTCCGTGCTCGGTGGTGATCCTTGTGACGTGCTCTTGGATCGTGTGCCGCGTCCACGCCGACGCACCCGACGCACTGCGATCCAGCGCGCGCGATGCAACCTCCTGCACGGATAGCTCATCCACTGCGACAGCCGGTTGAACGGCACGATGCTCAGAAGCTGCGGATTCGTATCCAGCGTCGCGGAGTTCTTGTACCCACCACGCCTCGTTCTTCAAATCGGCGGGCTTCTTTCCCGGTCGCTGGTGCGTCCAGGCGATGCCCTGCAACCGAGCGGTCATGACCGGCCCCAGCTCCTCGCCCGGATGCTGCGCTTCCCACTCGGCTTCGAGGCGTTCCAGGTTGCGCTTGATCTGTGCTGATCGCTTCGACATCACCGCGTTGAACGGTTCTAACTCGATCACCTCGCCGGATGCGGGGCTCAGGGTCAGGCCGTGCCCGGCGAGTGTCTGGGCGAGCTGCGGGTGAGCGGCGATCACCGCTGTACCCAACGCGCGGATCGCGCCTTGCTGCTTGAACAGCGCGGACGTGTCCAGTGCCCGCCACTTTCCGGCGGCGAAGATGCGCGTGCCGATCTGCATATGGATATGCCGGTGCGGATCACCGGCCCGGCTTGTCTTGTGCCGGATGCCGACGATCTGCATGTGCTCGATAGGCACAATCTCGCGCGCGTTACGAGGCCCGACCCTCGTGACGGAATGTTGACCCAGCCAACGGCGGATCTCTGCCAGCGCATCCTGCTGCGCGGCGTCGAGGGCGTCGGAAACCTCGGGATGCAACGCGGCGGCCACCGACAGAGACTTGGGTGCGTTGATCGTCATCTCCGCGAACAACGGCGACCCCTTCGTGCCCTCGGTCGCGGCGCGCGGGATGCCCATCGACTCGCCCGTTTCGGGGTTGATCCAGTCCACCCACCCCTCATACTCATCCGCCGACAGCGACCGGGTGGCAGGGACCTCGCCGCTCGCGTCGAGCACCGCGTACTCGGCCACGGCGTCGTCTGCACCGAGGTAGTACTCGTCGGCGCGGGAACGGTCGGCCTCGACATACCGGCGTGCGGCAGCACCGCTGCCGTGAAACAGGATCACCCCGCCCTTCATCCTGGCCTCCCTCATGAGTCGTCTCATGAAGGAGGTGCGCACGCCCCACCCGCGGTGGCATACGTGCATATTCCTGTCTGAGGGCTCGGTTGGTCATCGTCGGAGCGAAGAGGTGTTACTTGGCGCTGAGCGTGTGCAGGTGCAGGTGGTGGAGATGTGGCGTGGCGACAACTGTGATCAGAAGCGTGGACGTAGAGCTTGACTCTGCCGTAACGTCAACTGAAATGGTTGAAGACATGACAAAGAAAACAGGACCGGAAATCGACCGGTCAATCTACCCAATGCCCATGTTCGTCAACCTCGTCTCCCAAGACTTGACGGCCACGGAAAGCCTGTACGCCGCTGCGGGTTTCGTGACGCTTGCGACCATCCCAGGCCCAGGAGGCGCTCCCTCGCTCGTGCATCTACGGCGCGAGAAGTACCAGGACATCCTCGTCACCCCAGGCACCTCGGTCTCCGGATCGACGACGGCGTCGTTCGCAGCCGGGGACGTGGACCTCGCTGAAGTCGCGGAGCAGTTGCGTGCTGCGGGTGCTGACGTGAGCGGACCCTATGACACCCCATGGTTCTCGACAGACGTCACGTTTACCGATGCAGACAGCAACAGGATCATCCTGACCGCGCCTAGAGTCGCTGACCAGGCGCAAGCGCAGGAGTGGGTTGGCAGCAATATCGTCGGTGACTTCGAGATTCCGACCGCATCTTCGTCCGACGCAGGCCGACCGTAACCACCGGAGGACGACATGCAGGAGTGGGCGATCAGAGATGTTGCGCGTGCGACCGGGCTGACCAGTCGAACGCTTCGCCACTACGAGCAGATCGGGCTTCTGCATCCATCACGGGTTGCGAGCAACGGCTACAGATTCTATGGCGAGGCAGAGCTTTCCCGGCTGTACAGAATTCTCTCCCTGCGCGCACTGGAACTGCCCCTGGCAACTATTCAGATCGCACTCGATGATGACGAGTCTCTCGAGGAAGCGATCCAGTCGCATCTCTCGCTCTTGGAGGAGCGGCGAGATCGCACAATTCAGCAGATCACCGTGGTGCAG
>NZ_JARKPQ010000137.1 GCF_029975155.1 Propionicimonas sp.
GCACATCTCCATCTCTATGTCGAGGATGCGGTCGCGACCTTCGATCGGGCGATCGCGGCCGGGGCATCGGTCGTCCGCGAGCCCGAGAAGGCGGGCGACGACGATCTGCGTGGCGGGGTTGAGGACCCTTGGGGGACCACGTGGTGGATCGCCACGCAGCAGCCGCAGAGCTGACCGCGGGGCTGGAATCTAGATCGTCCGGCCCCCAAGAGACGAGCAGACCGACTGAATGCGATCCGCGGCACCCCGACCCTGAGGATGTCGCCGCGCGATTCGTTTGCCGGCTCTGACAAGATGAGCGCATGCATCGAACCGTTGGCGCGTCCCTGGGCATCGAGGTTCGTGTGCCGAGCGATCTGGTCCTGTCCGTCGCCGTCGCGACATCCCCCCGGCTAAGGAGCGGCTGGGCAAGGAGGAGGGATGCGAATGCGGCCCAGCCGAGCATGATCCGGAAGATCACCGACGGGGTAAGAATGGCTCGCAGGGTGGAGGCGTGTGGCACGGGGACGGCCTGTTCTGCAGGGTCGTCCCGGCTCATACTCGTCGCTGCCCGGGTCGTCCCGGCAGCACGTTCCAACCCCACTATTCTAGCCCGCACCCCGATATCCGGCTACTGGCAACCGTCTGCGGACGCACGGAGACGAGCGAGCCGGAGTGGTTGCTGAGATCCGTGCCCGCCCGCCCCGACGTTGAGCCGACAGATGGTGTGCCTGGGTCAGGTGGTGCGGGAGCGTTCGATCCCGCACACCAGCGCGGCAAGCCCGGATAGGGCGGCGACCGTCGCGACCGGCACCCAGGTGATGCCGCCGATGAGGGCTCCGGCGGTCGCCGTTCCCGCCGATCCTGCGGCGATCTTCAATGCGCCGACCCAGATGAACACCTGCCCGCGGGCTTCGTCGGGGGCGTATTCGCTGCGGGCGGCGAGCGTCGCCGCGAAGAACACCGCATTCGCGATCCCGGCGAGGGTGAACGCGATCAAGGCGGTGGTGAGATTCGGCATGTCCGGTTACACTTCAAGCATGCCTGCACAGTCGCGCTCGGGCAATAGCGGTCCCGCAGCGGCTCCCCGCAATCGGGCGGCGATCCTGGCGTCCGCGCGGCGGCTGTTCGCCGAGCAGGGTTACCGGGTACCGCTGAACGCCATCGCCAAGGCGGCCGGGGTCGGGCAGGGCGTGCTGTATCGGCACTTCCCCAATCGGCTCACCCTGGCCTTCGAGGTCTTCGCCGACAACTTCGCCGAACTGGAACGCATCGCGGCAGAGACGGACGGCCCAGAGTCCTTCCACAGCCTCTGGCACCTGGTCGTCGACTACACGGTGCGATCCGTCGCGTTCGTCGAGATGGTCATAGAGGCTCGCGCCAAGGTGCCCGAATCGCTCGGGGCGCGGCGTCTGGAGCACCTGATCGCCGAGCCGCTGGCACGGGCCCAGCAGGCCGGGCTGGCCGACCCCGCCTGGACCCCGAACGACGTCCTGCTGCTGCAGCGGATGATGTACGGGGTGGTCATCGCCCAATCCGATACCAGCAAGACCATGGACGACGTGCGGCGGGCCCTCGAACTGATCGATCCCCGGCTGGCACCTCCGATCCGGCTCCCCGAGGCGCAGCCGCGTGCGACCTAGCGCCCCACGCCCGGCATACGTGAAATCCAGGCGGGCAGCCGTGTCGCACGCGTGTGGCCGGTCGGCACGGCATGCAGGTGGGACGCTGGTCGCATGCCCGAGACGCGCCCCATCGTCCGCACCATCGTGCGGGTGCTGCTGATCCTGTTGGCCCTGCTGCTCGCGATCCCCGCGACGGTGGCTGTTGTCTTCCTGATCGCCAACCACACGAACGGGACGATCACCGTCTCGGACCAGACGCGGCGCTACCTGCTGCACGTGCCCGACTCCTACGACGGTGGCGACCCGGTGCCGCTGGTCATCAACATTCACGGCTTCGGGCAGTGGCCCGCCAATCAGGAGAGCGTGTCCCGGTGGAGCGACCTGGCCGACGAGGAGGGCTTCATCGTCGTCCACCCCATGGGTACGGGGCTGCCGCTGCGTTGGGCGTCCCACACTCCTGGAGCCGCGGACACGACCGCCGACACCGCGTTCATCACCGAACTGCTCGACTCGTTGACCCGTGACTACGCCGTCGACCCGGACCGTGTCTACGTCACGGGCCTCAGCAACGGCGCCGGCATGACCTTCGTGATGTCGTGCGTCCTGTCTGAGCGCATCGCGGCCATCGGCACCGTCGCCGGCCTGCTCACCTACCCGTGGGATGCGTGTGGACGCCAGCGCCCGGTGCCCCTGATCGCGTTCCACGGCACCGCCGACCCGATCGTCCCGTACGAGGGCGGCCCATTGAGAGGACCCGCCAGCGAGGCCCCGAACGTCCGATCATGGGTCGGCGACTACGCCGTCCGCAACGGCTGCACCGTCGAGGAGGAACTCCCGGCGCAGGGCGACGTGTCCGGGACACGCTGGACGCGTCCCGGCAGCGACGCGTCGGACGTGGTGCTGTACACGGTGGCAGGCGGCGGGCACACCTGGCCGGGCGGGCGTCCGCTGCCCGAGTTCATCACCGGGCCCACGTCGGACGACATCGACGCCACCCGGGTGATGTGGGAGTTCTTCCTGGAGCATCCGTTGGCCTGACACTCAGCCGGCAACGATCGAGGGGCACGACATGGTCTGCTCGAGCATCGTCAGGATGCTGGC
>NZ_JARKPQ010000107.1 GCF_029975155.1 Propionicimonas sp.
ACCTGGAGCTTGGTGAACACGTTGCTGACGTGGTTGCGCACGGTCTTGGGCGACAGCACCAGGCGGCTGGCGATCTCGGTGTTGGTCAGGCCGCGCGCGACCAGGTCGAGGATCTCGCGCTCGCGTTCGGTCAGTTCGGGGAACGGGACGGTGGCTGTCGACGTCCCGCCCCCGGCGAAGTAGCCGAGCACCCGGGTGGCGATGCCCGAGCTGAACACGATGCCGCCCCTCGACACCGTGTCGAGTGCCTGCCTGATCTCCTCCCGGTCGGCGCCCTTGAGCAGGTAGCCGCGGGCCCCGGCCCGCATCGCCGCGAACACCGAGTCGTCACCGTCCAGCATCGTCAGCACCAGCACCGCCACGCCCGGCTGCTCCGCCACGATCCGGCGGGTCGCCTCGATGCCGTTGACGCCGGGCATGTGCAGGTCCATCACGACCACGTCGGGCCCCAGCGTGGCCGACTCCCGGACGGCTTCCGCGCCGTCCGCCGCAGATCCCACGACCTCCACGCCCGGCATCGTCGCGATCGCCGTCACCAGGCCCTCGCGGTACAGCGGGTGGTCGTCCACCACCAGCACCCGTAGCGTCATGGCTCATCGTCCCCCATCGCGAGCGGCAGGTCGGCCATCACGGTTGTACCACTGCCGGGCACCGACTTCACCGTGAACCGTCCGCCCAGTTCCTCGGCTCGCGCGCGCATCGAGTCCAGGCCGACTCCGCTCGGACGGTCGGTGGGCAGCCCGCGTCCGTCGTCGGCGATCCGCACCTCCACCTCCGTTCCCACACCCCGCAGGCTGATCTCGATCCTCGACGCCGACGCATGCCGGACGGCGTTGTTCAGCGCTTCGGCGACGATCCGGTACGCGGCCAGGTCGATCGCCGCGGGCAGCCCGTCCACGTTGTCCGCGGACACCACCACGCGACGCTCGGGACGGCTGAACCGCGCCGCCAGTTCGCCGACCGCTCCCACCACCCCGAGTTCGTCCATCGCCGGCGGCCTGAGCTCGTGCACGATCGCCCGCACGTCATCCACCGCCCCCGACAGATTCGGCACCAGCCGGTCGAGAATCGCCTGGGCCCCGTCCGGGTCGTCGTGGACGATGTCCCGCGCGGTCTCGGCCTGCAGCGCCAGGCCGGCCAGCAGCGGCGCCACCCCGTCGTGCAGATCCCAGCGCAGCCGCCGCCGTTCCTCCTCGCGGGCGGCCACGACCAGTTGCCGGGCGCGCCGGGCGTCCCTCGTGGCCAGCACCGAATGGACGGCGACCGCCGCCTGCGCGGCCACCCGGTCGAGCCGGCTGCGCTCGGCGCGCGAGCGATGGCGTGCGGCGAGCTTCAGCACCCCCACCCGACCCCCGGCGTAGCGCAGGTCGATGCTCTCGACCGGGTCGCTCGCCGCGCCATGCGCGACCACCGTGCCGTCCGACAGTTCGAGCACCACGAACGGCGACCGCAGCAGTCCGGCCAGCCGGTCCACCACCGCGGGCAGCAACCGGTCAGCGACCTCGACCGGGTCGCCGGTCGCCTCCAGGCGCGCGCCCAACTCGGCGAGCGCGGTGTCAGGATCGTTCCCCTCGCCGTGCACCAGCCGGTTCACCCAACGCCGGAGCCGGTCGTGCAGCGGCAGCAGCACCAGAGCCACGACGGCGGTGGCCACCACCGGCGCTCCGCTGAATGCGCCGAGCAGCGAGACGACCACGGTGTACACGGCGATCGCGACCGCCGACAGCAGGACGTAGCGCAGGCCGGTCGAAATCGCCAGATCGACGTCCCACAACCGGTGCCGCAGCGCCGCCACGCCCATCGCGAGCGGCATCGGCAGCGCGGACAGGCCGACCAGCAACTCGCCCCACGGCTGCGGCGCTGCCACCCCGAGTTCGAACAGCAGCACCACCAATGCCGCCCCGACAGCCAGCCACTTCAACTGCTGCCTCGCATCGCCGGACGACTTCCG
>NZ_JARKPQ010000138.1 GCF_029975155.1 Propionicimonas sp.
TCCAGCCCAGCTGCGCCGCAGTCTGAAGCCATCCGGACCCAATGCCGCGACGCTGATCGTCGCCCGCACGACCGCCGGGACGAAGGCCCTGGTCTGCCGCCGCAGCTAGCTCTGGCACTCGGCTTGTCTGAGTGCCAATCCCGGGTCTAAGGTGGTTCTTGGCACTCGGCAGGCCCGGGTGCCAACGATCGGAACGGCACCCGCGACGACGTCCCGTTCGTACTGCACCGTGACACCTAGACAACAGAAAGGGGTTTGAACGTGGCAACCACGATCAAGCCGCTCGAGGACCGTATCCTCGTTGAGCCTCTCGAGGCTGAGACCACCACTGCATCGGGTCTGGTCATCCCCGACACCGCCAAGGAGAAGCCGCAGGAAGGCAAGGTCGTCGCCGCCGGACCGGGTCGCATCGACGATAAGGGCAACCGCGTGCCGATGGACGTCAAGGTCGGAGACGTCGTCATCTTCAGCAAGTACGGCGGCACGGAAGTGCGCTACAACGCTACTGACTACCTGCTGCTCAACGCGCGCGACATTCTCGCCGTCGTCGAGAAGTGAGGCGCTGATTCATGGCTAAGCAGCTTCAGTTCGACGAGGAGGCCCGCCGCTCTCTCGAGCGCGGCGTGGACACCCTCGCCAATACCGTCAAGGTGACGCTCGGCCCGAAGGGCCGCTACGTCGTCCTCGACAAGAAGTACGGCGCTCCCACGATCACCAACGACGGCGTCACCGTCGCCAAGGAAGTGGACCTCACCGATCCGTACGAGAACCTCGGCGCTCAGCTCGCCAAGGAGGTCGCTACCAAGACCAACGACGTCGCCGGCGACGGCACCACCACCGCCACGGTGCTGGCGCAAGCGCTGGTGCACGAAGGTCTGCGGGCCGTCGCTGCCGGGGCCAACCCGATTGGCCTCAAGCGCGGCATCGACCAGGCTGTTGTCCTGGTGATCGACGAACTGCATTCGGCTGCCCGTGAGGTCGAGTCGGCCGCCGACATGGCCAATGTCGCCACCATCAGCTCCCGCGACGAGGAGATCGGCGAGATCATCGCGCAGGCCTTCGACAAGGTCGGCAAGGATGGCGTCATCACCGTCGAGGAGTCGAACACCCTGGGTACCGAGCTCGATTTCACCGAGGGCATGCAGTTCGACAAGGGCTACATCTCGGCGTACTTCGTGACCGACCAGGATCGTATGGAGGCCGTTTTCGACGATCCGTACA
>NZ_JARKPQ010000126.1 GCF_029975155.1 Propionicimonas sp.
CGCCGACTCCAGCCCGGCTATATCGCGGCATTCTTCATCCCCGCGTTCGAGCGGCTCGGCGGCCGCATCCGCAAACGCGAGAAGGGCCGCTACGGGATCTCCCGCGTCCCGGCTCGCGTGATCGACACTGCGCGCCGCCTCATCCGGTGGGCACCCGTCGCTGAGCAGTACGAGCGCATTACCTTCGAACTCTCACGCATGCACCCCGACGGGCTCGCCGACGCCTCCCTCATCGCACCGGGCCACCCGCTGTTGCACGCCGTCATCGAGGCCACCATCGACGACCTCGGCCCCACCCTCAAGCAAGGCACGGTGCTTGTCGACCGACGCTCCAAGCAGACAGATGCGCCGATGCTGATGTTCAGCGTCGAGCAGCGCATCGAGAACACCGACGCCGACACGGTCTCTCACCACTTCGACTACCCGCTCCTCGAACAGGACGGCACCGTCACCGTCTCCGCTGCACCGCCGTACCTCGACTACGACCGACCGGACTCGACCGAGACCGAAGCCATCGCTGAAATCAGGGGCAGCGACTGGGCTCGGCAGAACCACGAGAAGCTCGTGCGCGCCTGGGCCTACCGTGAAGGGCTCCAGCCCCGCATGGACGAGATCAAGACTCGCCTCGACATCGAGACCGCTCGCACCCGAGCGCAGGTGAAGGATCGCCTGCTGGCCGAGATCAATCACTGGGATCGAGAACACAACCGCCTCGAAGCACTCGAACGAGGAGGCACCGTCGGTCGGCTCCGCGCCACGACCGCACTCGTCCGCGCTCGCCAGCTCGATGAACGGCTGAACCACCGACTCAAGCAACTTGACGAGGCCACCAACCTTGTTGCTGTACCCGCCGTCATCCGCGGGGCCGCTCTCGTCGTCCCCAGCACACTCCTCGCGACCGGTGCCGAGCCTGAAGCGCAGACCTTCGCCCACCAGACCGAGGAAGTCGAGCGTCGAGCAGTCGAAGCTGTGCTCGCTGCCGAGCGAGCACTCGGACGCGAACCTGTCGAGATGCCGCGCAACAACCCCGGCTACGACATCCAGTCCACCGACCAAAGCGGCTTCGTCCACTACATCGAGGTCAAGGGCCGCATCGAAGGCTCCGACACCTTCACCATCACCACCAACGAGATCACGTTCGCCCAGACCCAAGGCGACCGGCACCGGCTCGCCCTGGTCGAGGTCTCAACCAGCGGTGCTGCGCACGACCAGTTGCGCTACGTGAGCGACGCCTTCACCCACCTTGAGCCATCCGCGACTACCCGTTCCTACAACGAGGTCTGGCGCGACTACTGGGAACGCGGAGCACCACCGCGATGACCCACCCCACCGACACCAACCAGCCCGACGCCAGCGAGAGAAGCCCGTGACCACCGCACCCAAGAAGAAGCTCATCGAAGTCTCGCTGCCGCTCGAAGCCATTAACGCAGAGGCATCGCGTGAGAAGTCGATCCGGCATGGACACCCCTCGACACTG
>NZ_JARKPQ010000145.1 GCF_029975155.1 Propionicimonas sp.
TCAGTGCTCGGGCATGTGGCTCATTTCCTCGTCCAGGAACTTGGTGATGGCGTGGAGTGCTTTCGGCGAGATGTCGCCGAGGGTGCGGGCGGCGTAGGACTTCACCTTCGCTGCCCGCATGGACCGAACGAGGTCGAGCTGAGCGGCGACCTTCTCTGGAGTCTCGGCTCCGTCGGCTCCCGTGAGGAACGCGGCATCGACATCGAAGAACGCGGCGAGTCCGTCGAACACGGCGGGGTCTTGGACGTAGCGGTGACCGTTGATCATGTACGTCCAGCGCGACCGGGACAGGTTGGTGCCGCGTTCTTTGAGGTAGTCAGCGATCTGCGAGTAGGTCGGTTCAATGCCGGACTCGGCCTCGGCGACGTCCATCAGGAGACGCAGCCGCTTGGCGAGGTCTTCAGCCGCAGCCCGGCTCTCGTCTTCGGTCATGGTGGCTGACCCCCTTCCCTTCGCGACGGGCAAGGCATCGATGTAGTCCACCCTCACGGGTGGTTGTGCATGCTCAAACCTACTCGTTGGGCATGCACAAATCAAGGCTTGCGCATGCTCAACGGTCGTGCTGCAATGGGAACTCCGGCCTCATTGAGCATGCTCAACAGACTGTTCGGGTGGGTCGTTCTGGCCAGAGAGGAGATGACGGATGCTGTGTTCCGCGCCGATCCCGGGCGGCTCCTCGCGCAGGCGCGCCGCTGGGCCAGGCCGCCCAGTATCGCTGGCTTGGCAGGTGCGCTCCGGCGGTGGCGGGAGGTGTTGCCTACCTCGAAGGTGTACCGCCGCGCCCACACGTGTCGTGGTGGTCGCGAGAGGAGACCCGGTCATGGCATCGACACTGGAGCAGCGGGCGTCGCGTGAGGCGAAGCTCGATGAGCTGCACGAGAAGTTGACGGGCGCGGTCGAGCAGCTCGTTTCTGGTAAGGACTGGCGCGACGCACTCGCGTTCGCTGCCCGGTTCCGCTCCCGCTCGTTCAACAACACGATGCTCATCTGGGTGCAGCACCAGGTCGCGTTCGAGGCAGGTCGGGTGCCCGATCCGTTCCCGACGCTCGTCGCTGGTTACCGGCAGTGGCAGGCGTTGGGGCGGCAGGTGATGAAGGGCCAGCTGGGCTACATGATCTTTGCTCCGGTCACCGGCAGGTTCGCTACGGCCACGCCGTCGGATGCAGGGTCGTGGCGGCGGTTGGGGCCGCGGGAGAAGCCGCAGCCCGGTGAGGTGGTGCGCTCCCGCATGGTCGGCGCCCGGCCGGCGTACGTGTGGGATGTCTCCCAGACCGACGGCGAACCCCTTCCCGCAACGCCCATGCCTGTGCTGTTGGAGGGCGAAGCCCCGGCAGGGCTCTGGGACGGCCTCGCCGCGCAGATACGGGCGGCCGGATTCGAGGTCGTCTCCGTGCCGGACGAGATGGCGATCATGGGCGCGTACGGCATGACCGACTACGAGGCGCGCACCGTGTCGGTGCGGGAGAACATGTCTGCTGCTGCACGAGTGAAGACGCTCGCGCACGAGCTCGCGCATGTGCGGATGCACGATCCCGGCGACGTGGAAGTGCGGCAGCATCGCGGCATTCGCGAGGTCGAAGCCGAGTCCGTCGCGCTGATGATCGGTGCCGCGCACGGCATGACCACCGATGGTTACACGATCCCGTACGTCTCGACCTGGGCCGCCCGCGTAGACGGCCAAGAGGCCGCCCAGGTGGTGCAGGCTACCGGCGAACGCGTCCGCAAGACCGCACTGGCGATCCTCGACCAGCTCGACACCCCACAACTCGGCGACGGCACACCTCCCGGCATCGAGCGCGACACCCCGACGGCGAAGCCTGCCCGTGTGTCGTCTCGGTCGGTTGAGCCTGACCGGCCGCATGCTGCGCCGGTGCTGGCGGGACGGGGGCTGTGATGCCCGACCCTCTCGACGTTCTCGCCGCGCTCATCGGAGTCGACCGGGCACCGGACCTCGCAGACGCCGCACGAAGGCTTGCGGCGGCGGGCGTCCCGGTGTTCCCATGTGAGCCCGATGGGAAGCGACCGCTCACCCGTCGGGGGTTTCTCGACGCGACCAGCAACCGTGCGCAGGTCGCTGCGTGGTGGTCGCGCACACCGGATGCCAACATCGGCCTCCCGACCGGGGAGGTGTCGGGCGTCGTCGTGGTGGATGTCGATGTTCACGGCCCTATCGACGGTCGCGTGGCATGGAAGCGCGCGGCCGACGTGGGGCTGGTGGATGGTGCGGGTCTGCTGGTGCGGACCCCGACCGGAGGCACGCACGCCTACTTCCCGGCGACACCAGGCACGGAGCAGCGGTCGTGGCAGGCCGCCAATGTGGGTGTCGATTTCCGGGGCGACGGCGGCTACGTCATCGCCCCTCCCTCCCAACGGACCATTGACGGCAGCGTGCGGCGCTACCGGGTCGCCGACATCACCGCCCACACGGTCGGACCCGTCGATGCCGCACGGCTCCGCGACTTCCTCGACCCCCGACCAACTCCAGCAGCGCGCAGCGGCGGGAGCATCGGCGCGGTGGATGCGGAACGGCTCGCGGCCTGGGTTGCCGGGCGGGGTGAGGGCGAACGGAACCGGGGCCTGTTCTGGGCCGCCTGCCGCCTTGCCGAGAACGGCACCCCATCCGCCGACGCACTCGATGCCCTCGGCCCTGCCGCAGCGCAGGCCGGACTCAGCGAGCGTGAGATCACCACAACCGTGCGCTCGGCCTACCGAGCCACCCAACCCGCACCCGCTCCGCGCCCCTCGGCTGATGCGCCTCGTGGTGGGGCGGATCGCTGGTGCAGCCGCTCCGTAGCACCGTCGGCGGTCTCTCTCGGGAGGGCAGGGCTGTGATGCGTGGGGTCGAGGCGCGGCGCTGGGCTGCGATGACGGCGGTGGCGGGGACGGTGTTCATCGCCGCTGGTGCGTTCTGGTTGTCTTTCACCTCACTGGCCGATCTCGCCGCAAGGTCTGGGATCGGGGCCGGGCAGGCGTGGGCCTGGCCGTTGATCGTGGACGGCATCATCGTCGTCGCCACCGTCGCCGTCGTGGCGCTCGCGGGTCAGCGTTCGGCCTGGTATCCGTGGGCGCTGCTGGTCGGTGGCGCTCTTGTCTCGGTGACGGCGAACGCGATCCATGCCGTCGTGGCCGCCGATGCCGATGTGCCATGCATCCTCGCCGCCTCTGTCGCCGCCGTCCCGCCCGTCGTGCTGCTCGCGATCACTCACCTCACCGTCATCCTCACCCGCACTCCCGAAACCAAAGCGAAGGCTCCGGCTGTCGCTTCGTTCCAGGCGGTCGCAGGCGAAGCCGTTCCAGTGCTGCCATCGTGCGACCCGGACCTGAGCATTCCTGACGACGGCAGCGCGGGGGCGGGTCGGCGGGCTCGTGGATGGGAGCTACGGGCGGCGGGCTGGTCGAACAAGCGGATCGCTCGCGAGCTGGGCGTGCATCCCTCGACGGTGGGCCGCTGGTTCGCAGTCGCGCACCTGACCGACACCACCGACACCGCCGACGAGCGGGAGGAGACGACCCCATGAACACCACCGACAACCCTCAGCAGCGCCACGACATGAACGCGCCCGATCCGGCGCGATCGGTGCCCAACGAACCGCGTGAACGTCCCGAGCCCGTCGAAGCGACGACCGTGCCGGAGGCGGTGCGGGCCGCGCAGGTCGCCCGCGAGGACAAGCAGCACGCGATCGTTCGCGGTCGGGGCGTGGAGTGGGTGCGCCCGACCGACCTGATCGCCCGCCACTCGGCGCACGCCGCTGGGCGTGGTCTGGACTTCCAGGCCGAGCTGGCCCGCCGCACCCGCACCCCGATCGGTGCCGGTGTCCGTCGCCTCGGAGATCGTGCCCGGCGGCTGCCGCCGATCTCGGCGTTCGGGCGCAGCACCGCCCCATCGGCTCGGCAGGTGTCCCGGTCCGGGGTCTCGATGAGCTGAGCGTGGTGACAGGTCATGGCCCCGACGGCAGCAGGACGCGCTCGTGGGAGCGAGTGCGCACCTGCCTGCCAGGAGGTACCGACACCATGACCACAACCACCACCGGCTTTCCAAACCCGGCTGAGGACTTCACGACCAGCGAAGGGCTACGCGCCCTGCTGATCCGGCTCTACGAGGGCGGTGAGGACGCGTGGGTTCACGACCCGGTGGCCCGCGACCTGATGGAGTTCGCCGCCGACAAGTACCGAGCCCTGGCCCGCAAGCACAAGCTCGACACCTGGGAGGCCGTCGCGGCGGCGTTCGACGCGATGCAGTACCGCTCGACCCGCGAAGCCAACGACCCGTGGGCGATCATCACCCACGCCGTGCGGATCACCTGCGTCTACGAGGAACGCGCCCAAGTGGAGTGTTCCCGATAAAGTGGATAGCTGTTTAGGCTGCGAGTTCAAGTATGTTTCTGTAGCCTAGCTCATATTCTTGCGGTGTCAAGTATCCGAGCGTTGAATGGCGACGAGTCTGGTTGTAGTATTCCTCAATCCAA
>NZ_JARKPQ010000146.1 GCF_029975155.1 Propionicimonas sp.
TTGGATTGAGGAATACTACAACCAGACTCGTCGCCATTCAACGCTCGGATACTTGACACCGCAAGAATATGAGCTAGGCTACAGAAACATACTTGAACTCGCAGCCTAAACAGCTATCCACTTTATCGGGAACACTCCACATGCTCACGCGCGGCCCTGCACCGCGTCGCGGGACGCGTCAGCGTGCCCCCTGCCCCAGCGGACAGCTGCGCGGAGCTCAGTCATGCGTGGCGTGCTCGGAATCGTTGTGGGTGGGGGTTTCGAGTTGGAAGGTGGAGTGCTCGACGGAGACGTCGAAGTGGTCGGCCACGCATGCTTGCAGATCAGCCAGCATCTGGGCGGCGTGGCCGTCGGTGAAGCAGACATCCTCGACCACGACGTGGGCTGTGAGGACGGGCAGTCCGGTGGCGATGGTGGAGGCGTGGAGGTCGTGCACGCCCACCACATGCGGAACCTCCAGGATGTGTCGTCGGACGTCGTCCAAGTCCAGCCCTGGGGGGGTGGACTCCAGCAGGATGCTACCCGCCTGCCGAAGGATGGTGATTGCCCGGGGCACGATCAGGGCGGCGATCAGCATGCCCGCCAGCGCGTCGATGGGCGTCCACCCTGTCCGCATGATCACGATCGCGCTGACGATGACCGCGACCGATCCGAGGGCGTCGTTGACCACTTCGAGGAACGCGGCGCGCATGTTGAGGTTCGCGTCACGGCCGGAGGTGAGGACCAGCATCGAGACGATGTTGCCGACCAGACCGACGATGCCGAAAACGAGCAGCCCGCCGGCTGTGACCTCGGGCGGTTCGAACAGCCGGCGAACCCCTTCGATGAATGCGTAGACGCCGACACCGAGCAGCACAGCCGCCTGGGCGCCGGCGGCGAGCACCTCGGCGCGCCGGTACCCCCACGTCCGTTCGGGCGTGGCTGGGCGCATGGCGAGGCTGGCGGCGATCAGGGCCATCAACAACCCGGAGGCGTCGGTGAGCATGTGGCCGGCGTCGACCAACAGCGCAAGGCTGTTGGTCCACCAGGCGCCGATGACTTCGGCGACCAGGATGGTGACGGT
>NZ_JARKPQ010000148.1 GCF_029975155.1 Propionicimonas sp.
CGGTTCCCAGGGTTCCCACTCGCTCCAGCGGGTGACGTTGAGCAGGGACTGCATGAGGGCTTTGGTCAGGCCGCTGCAGGCGGCGACCAGGGTGACGCCGTACCCCACCCACGCGAACCACACGAAACCGAACTGGGCGGCGCCGACGAGGAGCCGGCCGATGCTGTGCCCGTCGCGCTTGCCGAGGGCGACGCCGACCTGGACGAGCAGGAGGATCCCGACCAGCGCGAGGGCGATCCAGAAGGTGGTCGCGTACAGCTCGCCGACGGGTCCGTCTTCGCCGAGGCTCGGGGTGAGGATCGCGTCCTCAAGTTCGAGGACCGCCCGGAGCACCCACAGGCCGGCGTTCCACAGAGCGAGCATGGCGGCGGTCAGGCTGTCGGTCACCACGTTGGCGATGGCCGAGCCGAGGAGGCCGAACGGATCGATGGGCATGGAAGCTCCCTCAGTTGGAGGCGACCGGCAGCCAGCCGGCCTCGACGGTGGAGTCCGAACCGGGCCAGGTCGACGGGGCCAGCGCGGGTGGGGCGCCGGGGCCGATCAGCCATCGGTCGCCGGTCCACTGCATGCGCTCGCAGGTGCCGTAACCCATGCGGGCCTCGGCTTTCAGGGCGGCGCGCACGTCGAGCAGCACGCACGCGACCACCCAGTCAGGGCCGTCGGTCCCCTTGATCTGGATGGCCGCGGGGGTAACGCTGACCAGGGTGCCGGGGTCCAACTGGTTCGACGACTGCCGGGCGTGGGTCAGGAACGACTGCACGTTGCGGGTCTGGGACCAGTCCGCGGCGCCGACTCCGCCGGGCATCGCCCAGTCGCGGTAGACCTCGGTGACCAACGGCAGCGACATCGCCGACAGCACGCGCACCTCGATGGCCGCCAGTTGGGCGGACGCGCCCTCGGGGGTGCGCGGGTAGCCGGACGGCACTCCGCTGGCGCCGACGGTCGTGGCGGCGGGCAGCCTGATCGCGGGAGGCAGGGCGATCGCCACCCCCGGCGTCAGGCCGGCGTCCTGGGCCACCGTCGCCATCGGCGCTGCCGCAATGAGGTCTCGCCGCTGGGCAGGGTCTGAGTACGGGTGAGCGCTGCTTTGGACGCCGTCGCTCGCGTTTCCCGCTGAGAAGCCGGACACCAGGGTGTAGCCCAGCCCGTAGAGAAGGACGCCCCCCACCAGCAGGAGCCCCGCGAGGACGCCCAGCAGCTGAGTGCGCGAGAGCGGGACGACCTCGGCTGAGCTCGCCGGGCGGGCTGGGCGAAGCCGGAACATCAGCCGACGCAGCCGTCGCCGAGGATCCCGTTGAGCATCCCGTAGCCACCCATCAGCACCACGGCGAGCACCAGGACGCCGGCGAGGCCGATGATGCCGCCTTTCGAGAGGTGCGGGGAGTGCGTGGCACGCCCGACGAGGATCGCCCCGACGGACACCAGCGCTGCGATGCCGAACAGCCACAGCACGGACCACAGGACCATGCCCGAGATCTGGTCGGTGTAGGCGGCGACGCCCGTGGGCGCCACCGGGCAGATCTTCATCGGGACGATCAGCGGGTTCATTGGAGTGTTCCCGATAAAGTGGATAGCTGTTTAGGCTGCGAGTTCAAGTATGTTTCTGTAGCCTAGCTCATATTCTTGCGGTGTCAAGTATCCGAGCGTTGAATGGCGACGAGTCTGGTTGTAGTATTCCTCAATCCAA
>NZ_JARKPQ010000197.1 GCF_029975155.1 Propionicimonas sp.
GCAGGTCGAGGCCGTTGTTATCTCTAACGATGGTCCGTAATCCGAAAACCGGTCTATGGGGTTCAGGTGATGCGTTTCACGGGAACCTCGATACCGAGTTGCCAGACGTTCGGGGCGCCGGTCACGGTCCAGCGGGTCGCGTCCATGACGATCTTGTCGCCGTTGCTCGGGATGTAGGAGCCGGGCGGCAGGTAGACGGCCCCGCCAGTGGTGACGGTGACCGCGGCCCGCAGGTCGATCGTCGACTTCTCCGGGGCGAGCAGGCAGCCGGGGACGGCCGCGGCGAAGGTGTCCGGTAGCGGGTTGCCGTACTTGTCCTGGCCGCCGGTCTTCCAGATCTCGGCTGTGACGCGCTCGATCATAGGGCTTTCACCCGGTACCGGTCGAGGATCTGGCGTTCCATCAGGGTGAACCCCTGCCAGCCGGCCACGGTCTCGGTGAACGGGCCGGTGACGGTGGTCTTCTGCAGCCCGTCGGGGTTGGCCAGTACCCGCGCGATGACCGAGTAGACCACCACCTGAATGTCGGAGGGGCATTCCCAGGCGTCCTCGTTCGGGAATCCTCGGCCACGGGTGTAGCCGCGGATCAGCTGCAGGACGTGCGGCAGGACGGCGCCGGCGCGGGCGATCAGGGCGGCATCGTCTGGCCGGCCCATCCATTCGGCCGCGCCGGTCGCGTAAGGTCCGGACGCCATGATCAGGCCCGGGTGATTCCGGTGAGGGTGACGATCGCCTCGGGGTTCAGGGGTGCGGCGTCGTAGCGGGCGACCACGCGGATGGCTTGCTGGTCGTAGTCGGCGAACCGTTCGGTCAGGATCTTCACCGAGGGCGCCAGGTCACGGGCCACGGCGATCTGCGAGAAGTCGACCAGGGCGGCGCGGCCGGTGACGGTTCCGCCGGTGGTGTCGGGCACGCGGCTGGACACGATGACGGGGCATCCCCACAGCCGGAACACGCCGTCGGCGGTCGGGTCGGGCTGCAGCAGGTACTGGCCGTCGCTGGCCTTGGTCTTGCGCAGGGCCACGAAGTCGCCGGGGGTCAGCAGCCACTTCAGGGCGCCCATGTTGACGTTCGCGGCCAGGGCCAAACCCCAGGCGGTCAGCAGCGCGTCGAGGGTGAGCGGGCCACCGACGGCCACGTCCTGGGTGCCGGCGTAGGCGAACAAGCCCTTGGGTGTGGCGACACCATCACCGAGGGCGGACAGGAACTGAGTGTCGAGCTTGGCGGCCACATCGTTGACCAGCCGGTCCTTGATCGCGGCGTCCAGGCTAACGACCGACTGCCGGGCCAGCTCGTTGCTGTAACGGGTGATGACCTTGATGGACTTCATGGTGCTGGGCAGCAGGGTGACCTCGGCGAAGTCGAGGTCTTCCTCGGGGATCTGCTCGTTCTCGGCAACGAAGCCGAGGTCGTCGGCGATCGATGCGCCGTTCTTCGGGATGCGGATCGGGCCGGAGGTGTCGAAGATCTTCGGGCCGGCGGCGAGGAAGACGGACTTCTCCTGCAGCGGCTGGACGAGGATCTTCGACACCTGCTCG
>NZ_JARKPQ010000198.1 GCF_029975155.1 Propionicimonas sp.
CCCCCCCCCCCCCCCCCCCCCTCTGAGCCCCTTACTGAACCTTCACATTCTGCAGCGCGACACCGGAGGTCGGGTCGGGCATGGTGATGTTGGTCAGGTTCGGCGTGTAGGCGAGGACCGCCTGCCCGTAGAACATCGGCATGACCGGGTTGTCGGCAGCGATCTTCTCCTGGGCCTGCTGGTACAGCGAGCAACGCTCGTCGGCGCTCGGCGTCGTGTTCGCCTTGTCGAGCAGCGCGTCGACCTCGGGGTTCGAGTAGGCACCCTTGTTCGAGCCGATCGACTTCGAGTGGTACACCTGCTGCAGCTGAACGCCGCTGTCCGGGTAGGGCAGGTTCTCGCCCAGCAACATCATCGAGGGGATCTTGTTCCAGTCGCGCAGCATGGTCAGGTAATCAGGATAGGTGATCGGCTGCAGGTCGAGCTTGATCCCGATCGACGAGAGGTTGGACTGGAGCAGCGTGGCCATCTGTGCCTGATCGGGGAACGCCGGCTGGAACCGCATCGTGATCTTCGCGCCGTCCAGCCCGGCCTCCTGCACAAGCTGCTTGGCCTTGTCGAGATCCTGGTGCACCTTCGGCAGGTCAGGCCGGCACTGCAGGAACGAGGGCAGCGGGCCATTGGGGATCTCGCCCATGCCGTGCATGATCTTGGCGAGTGCGCCCTCGTAGTCGTACGCGAGGATGATCGCCTCGCGCAGCTTCGGATTCGTGGTCGGGCCGGTGTGGTTGTTGAAGAACACGCCGGTCATCGATCCGGACGCGCTGATCGTCTTGAGTCCGGCCGCTTCCACCCGCTCCTGGTCCTGGCCGTCGATCGGCGCGATCGAGACCGAACCGCTGATCAGCGCGTCGGCACGCGAGGACGGCTGGTCCATCTGCTGGTGGACGTACGTGCCCGCACGTCCGGCGTCGAAGCTCCAGTAGTCGGCGAACCGGGAGAACTCGATCTTGCCCGACACGAACGACTTCAGGGTGTACGGCCCGGAACCGGCGTCGTGGTCCGTCAGCCAGGACTGCGCCTGGTCGGAGCCGGCGTTCTGGCCGACCAACGCGGAGTTGAGGATGTACACCTTCGACAGTGCGCCCATGAACAGCGCATCGGCCGACTTGAGGTTGATGGCGAGCTTGGTGTCGCTCTCCACCGTGGTCGACTTGTAGTTGCCCAGCAGCGAGCTGACACCCGGGAGCTTGGCGGTGCGATCGAGGGTGTAGGCGACGTCCTTCGCGGTCAGCGGAGTACCGTCGTGGAACTTCACGCCCTCGCGCAGGACGACGTTGATCGACGTCACATCCGCCGAGTACTCGGCCGATTCCGCCAGCGAGTTGGCCAGCTTGTGGTCCGCGTCGTACTCAACGAGCGAGTCGTACATCATCTGGACGGCCTTGAGCGTCTGGTTGTAGCTCACCGCGGCGGGGTCGAGCGTCGCGACGTTGCCGACGTCGGTGAAGACGACAGTCGCTGCGGACGCATCCGAGGTGCCTGAGGCGCCCTGGCTCGGCGCGACATTGCCGCCAGCGGCGGTGCAGCCGGCGGCGGTGAGGGCGAACGCGGCACACAGGGCCGCGACGACAGCATGGGCGCGAGGCCCGGAGTGAAGGCTGCGAGTCATCGAGGATCAGAGCTTTCCGTGAGGCGGTGGTTGCTGACGTGGGCCGTGGCAGTGGCCAGCTCAGCTCCTGATACGGGACTGAGTGCGGCATGGCCCTGGATGGGAGGTTTCACGATGGTCTCCTTAGGCTGAACTCGGCGGCGTTGCCTCGAACAGTATACAGTTTGCCACATCCGGAGGCATGTTGCCCACACCAACGATGGTAACGGATTGGTAACGACAGCGACCGGGGACGCGCACGGCCAGTCGGCGGCATTTCCGCTTGGAGAACGCGCACTGAGCGCAACCCGAGGACTGACCTCGGCATCCTCACCGCGGCGGGGCCTCCCCGGTTGACGCCGCCCTGTTCCGGTCCTGCATCTAGCCCACAACGTGGCCAAAGGGTATACAATTCGTCCATACTGTCTCACGTCGGAGTAGCCCCATGAAGATCCTCGTAGTCAACTGCAACACCTGGGTGCAGACCAGCGCCGCGATCGGCGCCAGCGCGTGCGCGACGGCCAGTGAAGGAACTGACGTCGTCGTGACGGAACCCACCTGGGGCGTCTCCTCTGCAGAGGGCTACTTCGAGAGCTTCATCAGCGCGGCCGCCGTCCTCGACGTGCTGGTGGAGCGGGGCGCCGAGGCGGACGCCGTGATCATGGCCGGCTTCGGTGAGCACGGACGCGAGGGCGCCCGGCAGCTGCTCGACGCTCCGGTCGTGGACATCACCGAGGCGGCCGCCATGAGCGCGTGCCTGATCGGGCACCGCTTCGGCGTCGTCACGACGATGGCCAGCACCGTGGCCGGCATCCAGGACAGTCTCCTGACCGCGGGCCTCAGCGCCCGGTGCGTGGGGGTGCGCGCATCCAACATCCCCGTGCTCGATCTCCACGAGCAGGACATCTCCGTCACCGCGGAGACGCTCGCCGTCGAGAGCCGGGCCCTCATCGACATCGGCGCGGACGTCATCGTCCTCGGTTGTGCGGGCATGGCTGGTCTCGACACCGCCCTCGAGGAGATCCTCGGCCTGCCGGTGGTGGACGGAATCGGTGCTGCCGTGGGCCTGGCCGAGATGCTGGTGCGCACCGGCAAGAGGACCAGCAAGGCCGGGCCGTACGCCCCACCCGATCCGAGGAAGCTACGACCCGGCTGGCCCATCAGCCGCGCGGGCTCCCCTGTCGCCGCCCTGCCGGGCACTAAGGTCCTCTCGGGCAACGCCGCCGACCCCGCGGCCCTCGACAGAGCGGAAGAGCTGCCATGCTGAATCCGGATCACGTAGCCTCCCGGCCAGGCGTCTTCAGCATCTCCCAGAACAACTTCTGGGAGGAGGTCCGCGCCGCCGCGACCTTCCCGACGCGGATCCCGATCCTCGACTCCACCCTGCGCAAGACGTCCTTCACCGCGGGCAACCGGACCAGCCTCGCGGGCTTCGTCCGCATCGCCGAGGCACTCGTGGAGCTGGGGATCACCGACACCTGCCTGAACGTCACCTGGTCCGGCGACACCCAGCCGACACCGCAGGACTGGGCGCTGATGAAGGCGATCCTGGACGCGGACCTGCCACTGCGCGTCAACGTGTGGTCCGACATCCTGCTGGGCAACGGACGCGACCCCCTGCCCATCAGCCCGCGCGAGGGAATGGAGCGCCTGGTCGAGGCCGGCGCCCGGATCGTCGCCCCGGGCATCGTCCCCGCCCCCGACGCCGATGCCGAGAAGCGCCAGATGGAGCAACTCGACGAGCATCTCGCGTGGGCGCGCGAACTCGGGGTCACGACGACCATCACCATGGCCCAGGCGGGCATGCGTGACGTCGATCAGCTGGTCCGCACCGCCGATCACGCCGCGCGTGGCGGCGCCACCCGGCTCGACGTCATGGACTCCTTCAGCACGATGTCCCCGGAGACCGTCCGCCGCTTCGTCCGCCGCTTCCGCGCCGGCATCCCCGAAGGCACGGCGGTCTCGATCCATGCGCACAACGAGTTCGGGCTCGCCACGGCCGCCGCGCTCGCCGCCGTCGCCGAGGGCGCCATCCCGGACGTCTCCATGAACTCCATGTCCTACCGCTGCGGCTTCGCGGCGCTGGAGGAAGTCGTGCTGGCGCTCGAGGTGCTCTACGGCGTCGACACCGGCCTGAACATCGAGAAGCTGGCCCACGTCTCGCGGGTCGTTGCCGAGGAGTCCGGCCTGCCCGTGCCCCAGCTCAAGGCGCTCACGGGCAGCTACGCCCATCTCAAGCACATGCCGGGCGATGCGGAGGCGGCGATCAGGCAGGGCCAGGGGGCGTACCCGCCCATCTCGCACCTCATCGTCCCTGAGGTGATGGGCAGCCACGTCGAATGGGTCTGGGGCTGCGCGAGCAGCAACTCCCTGACCGACGCGCTGGCCATCGCCAACGGCATCGAACTCGGCAGCGACGAACTGCCCGTGGTGCGCAGGGCCCTCGACGACGCCACCGCGGCCATCACCGACTACCCCCGCTGGCTGCGGCCCGAAGAGGCCTCCGCCATTCTGCGACGCACCGTCGACTCGCTGCGCACCGGCGAGAGCCTGCCCGCCATCGGCGAGATCGTGGCCGAAGCCGTCGCCGACGCGACGGTTGCCGAGGCGATCATCGCCGCGCTGGCCACCACGAAGTACGATCGCGTCCCGGACGCCCCGGCGGTCGAGGCCGCCGTCGCCCGGGTGATCGCCGAGCTCAGCACGGGACGCCTCATCGACCTGCTGGATGGGTTCAACCGCTTCGGCGAACGAGGCGGCGCTCGTCCGGGCCTCTCGGCGAAGGAGGAGAAGGGGATCTCCGAGTCCGAGGAGTCGGCGCGCACCGCACTGGTCGCGGCCGCGGAGGCCTACGAGGCCCGGTTCGGCTTCCGCCCCGTTGTCGCGGCGCGCGGGCTCGACGCCGCGGCGATCGCGGAGGTGCTCACCCGCGCGCTCGACCACGACGCCACGACCGAATTGCATCGAACGCGGAAGGCCGTCGCGGATATTCTGGCCGGGCGGATCATCCTGTTGACGGGAAAGTGACCAGAGCGTGTCAGTCGATTCAGAAGCGATGACGGGACCCGGCCCACGGTTGTCGTCCCAGATCTACGAGATCCTGCGCCGACAGATCATCACCGGCGAACTGCGCCAGGGTGAGCGTCTGGCCGAGCAGCGCCTGGCCGAGCAAATGGCCGTCTCCCGCATCCCGCTTCGGGAAGCCATTCCAAAACTCGCCTCCGACGGTTTCATCCAGTCGCTGCCGCGCCGGAGCGCGGTCGTGTCCACGTGGTCGGAGGAATCGCTGAACGACCTCTTCGACACGCGGCTGGCGCTGGAGACGGCGGCTGCCGGGCGCGCCGCGGCCCGCGTGGCCGCCGGCGCATCCACCGATGCCCTCGTCGACGCCCTGCTGCTCACCGAGACGGCACTCGCCTCGGGTGACGAGCTGGCGATGGCCGAGGCCAACGCCCAGTTCCACCAGTCCCTCGTGGACACGGCCCAGAACCAGCTGATGTCCAGTCTGATGAGGGCGACGAGCGGCCGCATGGTCTGGCTGTTCTACCTCACCCGCGGGCGGGACTTCCGAGTCGCCTGCAGCGAGCACGCCACCATCGCTGAGGCGGTCTGCTCCGGGAACGCCCGCCTCGCCGAGGCCGAGGTCTACTCCCATATCGAGATCGGCCGGGTGCCCTCGGTCGCCGCGCTGGCGGACGCGCTCCGCGAGCACGACGGGCTACCGGACCGCCGCCGTCCCGCCTGATCTCTCCGTCCACCCGGCGTCACCGTCGGACGCCGGCGCCGCCCCGTACATCACCGTGAGGGTGGGGGCGCGACCGCTCTCGATGTGCGCATAGGCCAGGGCGCGGGTGAGTTCGACGCTCCCCGACCCGATGGCGTCGCACAGCTCGTCGTGCTCGGCGCACGCGAGCCGGGCGTCGCGGGCGGACGTGAGAAAGAAGATCCACGCCAGCTGACCCTCGACCGCATGCATCGCGGAGGAGAGCAGGTCGTTGCCGGCGAGCTCGACGATCCGCTGGTGGATGAGGGTGCTCGCGACGGCGATGTCGTACGGGTCGCCGTTCTCGACTGCCTGCCGCGAGCGTCTCACCGCGTCGACGAGAGAGTCGGTGGAGCCACCACCTCGGCCGACCCGTCGCGCGGCGTAGCCGGCCGCGGCCACCTCGATCGCGAGCCGCGCGTCGAACAGGTTGTTGACGGCATCCGGCGTCCATCGGAACACGACGGCTCCGCGCCGGGGCAGCGTTCGCACGAGACCGCGCACCCGCAGCTGGGGAATCGCCGCGCGCAAGGGCACCCGGGACACCCCCAGTTCCTTGGCGAGACTCGCCTCCTTGACCCTGGACCCCTGCGCGTACTGTCCCCGGATGATCCGTTCCTGGAGGATGTCGCGCACGGTCTCGGACAACAGCGGATCGGCCGCCGGGCCGCTGCCACCGTCGCTCACCAGGACTCCAAGAACTCGAATGATGGTCGCGCCCCCTGTGCCAGTGGCCGCAGGGCTGCCGCGATCCACAGGCAAGGTAACGTGCGCGCGACGATGACGGCAAGGTCGCCGGCAGCGTCGGTCGCCCGTCGGCGAGTCAGCCCAGGAACCGGCCGCCCTCGGCGATCACCTTGCCTGCCCGGATCACGAGGCGGTCCTTCGGGAAGTCGACGATTCCCCGGACGTGGACATCCACGTCCAGCAGGACGAGGTCCCCGCGTGAGCCTCTGGTGACGCCGTAGCCCGCCAGCCCCATGGCCGTCGCACCACCGGTGGTGATCACGCCGAGGACGCGTTCCAGCTGGTCGTCCGCGGTCATCCCGTAGGCCGCGGCGAGCTGGTAGCCCTTGAACAGCATGTCGGAGTGGTTCAGCGGTGCCCATGAGTCGCACACCCCGTCGCAGCCGGCCGCCACGACCACCCCGGCGTCGAGCAGTTCCGGCAGATTCGCCATCGGGCCGCCGCTCGGTGCATTGTTGGTGATTCTGACGTCGAGATCCGCCATTCGTGCGATCAGCGACGTCTGGTGCGCGGGGGCAATCCCGCCGAGGAAGTGCGCGTGGCTCAGCGTCACCCTTCCCTGCATTCCGGTCGCCTCCGTCTCGTCGAGGATGAGTTCGGCGGAGAATGCGCCCAGCGAGCCGGGCTCGTGAAGATGGACGTCGATCGGCTTGTCGTATTTCCGGGCCATGGAGAACAGCCACTTCACGTGCGTGACCGGATCTCGCTCGACCATGCAGGGGTCCATGCCGCCGATGGCGTCCGCGCCGTGTGCGAGCGCGTCCTCCATGAGCTGCGCGGTGCCGGGACGGACGTGCGTGCCGCTCTGCCCGAACGCGACGATCTGCATGTCCAGCAGGCCGGCGTACGTCTCTCTGGCCCGGAGCATCGCCTCGAAGCCCACCAGGCCGTTCTGGGTGTCGATGTCGACGAAAGCCCTGGTGTGCAGCGTGCCGGCGGCGAGCATGATCTCGATGTTGCGCGAGATCTGGCGGTCGTAGTCCCATTCGTCCGAGGCCCGGAGGTCGCGCTCGGCCTCGATCATCGTGAGCAGCCCTCGCCCGGCCTCGCGCGGGTACCAGGGCATCCCGACGAGGCTCTTGTCCATATGCGAGTGGCCATCGACGAAACCGGGGTAGGCCTTGCGCCCATTCGCCTCGACGACCTCGTGGTGCGCGGGACGCTCGAGCTCCGGCCCGATCTCAACGATGACGCCGTCGGTGATCAGGACGTCCGCGGTGGATCCGTCTCCCAGCCCGACGTGTCGAACGACCATGTTCCCCACTGTGGTGCCTCCCGAACGATGAGAATGCTGGACATCAGGGCAGGACGAGGGTTCCTGCCGTCCCCGCCAATGCTTCCATCATGAGCTGCGGGGACGTGATGACGGCGCGATCGCCCCCCTGCTCGACGAAGTCCACGGCGGCCCTCACCTTCGGCGCCATCGACCCCGCGCCGAACTCTCCGTGGGCGAGGTGCTCTCGGAGCTCGGCGGCATGGACCGTCGCGAGCCAGCGCTGCTGGCTCGTTCCGAACCCCACGGCCACCGCGTCCACCGCGGTCGAGATGAGCATGGTGCCCGCGCCGAGCTCCTTCGCGAGCAGCGCTGTGGCGAGATCCTTGTCGATGACGGCCTCGACCCCCCGGTAGCCCCCGTCCTGCGCAACCACCGGGATCCCTCCGCCACCGGCCGCGATGACCGTGAAGTCCTTCTCGACCAGCGCCCGGACGGCGTCGACCTCGAGGATGCGCCTGGGCAGCGGGGACGCGACGACACGTCGCCAGCCGCGCCGCGAGTCCTCGACGACGTTCCAGCCGTCCTCCGCCGCGTGCGCCGCGGCCTCGGCCTCCGACATGAAGGAACCGACGGGCTTGCTGGGAGCGGCGAACGCAGGGTCGTCGGGGTCCACGACCGAGTGGGTCACGAGCGCGACGACGTCCTTCTGGATGCCTCGCGCCCCGAACTCCGCGCGGAGCGCGGTGGAGAACATGTAGCCGATGGCCCCCTGGGTGTCCGCGACGAGGACGTCCAGCGGAAGGGTCGGCAGCTCACCGGACGCGAGTTCCGCGCGGCGGAGGAGGAAGCCGACCTGCGGCCCGTTTCCATGAGTGGCCACCACCCGCCAGCCGGCCGCGACCATCTCCGCGATGTGCTTCATCGACTCGGTGGCGGCACGTTGCTGGTCCTGCACCGATACGTGGTCCTGGTCGACGATCAGCGAGTTGCCGCCCACCGCCACGACGATGGTCCCCGACTCTCTTGCCACAACGCACCTCTCAGCCGGTGTCCGGCGAGCGTCCAGCTGCGCACCGGGGTGGTCACAACCGCCTGAACACTCGCAACGCCCTACCCTCTGATTCTACATAATGGAAGATTCTTTTCACATCCCGAATCCAGAATTGCGTTCGCGATTCCTGACAGACGGCGCTCGGTGCCGGCACCGAGCCGGGCGTAGGAGCCGGCGGCTCGGCTACGCGACGTCCTCGACCAGCTGTTCGAGGCGGCGGACGGCGATCTCCTTCAGCTCCCGACCGACAACCACCTCTTCGGCGTCGGGTGCGTTGTGCAGGCGCTCGCGGAGTTGCTCGAGGATCTCCTCGGCGCTCCGGCCCGCCGCCCTGATCAGAAACACCCGGCCGAACCGTTCCTCGTAGGCCGCGTTGCCCTCCCGCAGCGCGTCGGAGACGGCGACGTCCGTGCGGACGAGGGACTGCTCGCTCCGGGAGAAGGCGGCCTCAACACTCCGGCCCGCGGCTCGCTCACCGATCCGGGGGTGGTGGCTCAGCGCCTGCTCGATCTCGGCGGGCGAGAGCTGGCCCGCCGCGCGCTCCGCGGACTGGATCAGGTCGCCCATGGACGGGAACGGGCGCCGTTCGACGAGTTCGTCGACCCACCGCTGCACATCCAGACACTGGTGCAGCAGCTCCGCGACGCGCGCCGGTCGTGCCGCGTTGAACTCGGACAGGTCCATCCGTACTCCTCTCGTCCGGCCGATGCTCTCGACCGCGGGTGCGACCGACGTCTCTCAGCCGAGGCGGAGGATCCCTCGTGGCGTCTCGGAGATCCAGACACCGCCGTTCTCGGTGACGAGGGCGACGTCTCCCGCGCACACGTGGCCGAGGTTCGCCGAGGTGAAGTTCGGGTGGATCTCGTAGGTCTGGCCCGCACTGATCAGGGGCGAGCCGGCGTCGTTCGCGCGGTCCCGATCGGCGTTCAGGAAGGGCGCTGACCACGGCTCGCTGTAGCTGTTGCCCATCGCATGGCAGGACTGGAAGCGGAACGGGTCGTCGCCGCGAGCCCAGGGGCACAGCCTGTCGATCCCCGCCTCCAGGACGTCCCCGATGTCATGGACCGGCCGCCCCGGCACCATGGTCGCGAGCGCCGCGTCCTGCAGTGCGACGAGCTCGGCGGCCATGTCCTGCAGGTCGCGCGAGGGTTCGCCGACCACGCCGATGCGAAGCACCTGTGAGAAGTAGCCGTCATGGAGGACGGTCGTCCCCAGCTGCAGGCGATCACCCGACCGGATCGGTGAGGTGAGCTCGAAGAGCTCGAAGTAGGTCTCGGCGGGCTGCCTGCCGGTCGCGACCCAGCAGGTCGCCGACTGCGCCCCGAGGCCACGCCCGAGCCTCTCGACCTCGACCATGACGTCCGCGCCCGTGATGCCGGGAGTGGCGCCGATGCGCATCGCGTGCTGGACCATCGCATCCGAGACCCGGACCGCCGCACGGTGCTTCTCCGCCTCGTGCTCGCCCCGGCGAGAACGCTCGCCGGCGATCAGCGCGTCGGCCGCCGTGGTGACCTGTTCGCGCAGCATCTCGGCCAGCTGTGCGTGCACAGCGGTCGTGGCGTCGTCGAAGCCCACGACGCCGACCCGGGTGCCACGCGGCACCAGCCGACCGACCTCGGCGGCCACGGACGCCATGAGGTCCCTGGTCTTGACGACGCGAATCTCGCCCTCCGCGATCTGGGCAAAGGCCCGGGCCCGGTTCTTGTCCGCCGAGATCAGGACCGCGTCGCCCTCACCGGGGATCACCATGACCGCCTCGGAGACCTGTGGCATCCACCCGGCGAGGTAGCGGACGTGGCCGGCGCTCTCCTTCGCACCGTCCGCGTAGATCACCAGCGCGCCGTAGCCGGCGGCGTCCGCGGCGGCGCGCAGGCTCTCCAGGCGTGCCGCAGTCCGGGCACCGAGCGATGCGGACACTGGACTCGTGGCCAGCTGCTGGCCGGTGCCGTCCTGAACCGGATTCATGGTTCCCTCCTCCTCAACTCTTCTTCAGCCCGGATCCACCGGTCGAACGCGGCTCGACAAGCTCGGCGAACGACCTCGCCGGATGTACCTCAGCGACCACGGCGATCGAACTCCCCGCGGACGGCATCGTGGTCGCGGACGCCGGACGCGAGCAGCGACCAGAGCAGCAGCCTCGACTGGATCGACGTGAGCCGGCCGGCCATCAGGACACCGCGCTGGAGCAGGTCGATCTCGGCTCCGGGGTAGCCGTAGGTGTTGCGGCCGGTACGTCCGCGCCGGGTGCGGGTGGCCATCACCACCGGGACGCGCCGGGCCGCGCGATCCACCGCGGCCACCATCCGCTCCGGGACGTGGCCCGCCCCCACGCCGTCGATGACCAGCCCGTCGACGCCGGCGTCCAGGAGGGCGTCGACGACCCGGCCGTCCTCGCCCAGGGGCGCCGCCACGATGGGAACCCACGCGTCGCCCTCGGGGACCGGCAGCGGCGCCGGGCGCGGGCCACCGGGCGCGCGGTCGTACTCGACTTCGGCCTCGCAGATGCGGCCGAGCGCGCCGTACGGGCTCGCGAACGCGTCCACCCCGAAGCTGCGGGTCTTCGTCACCGAGTCGGACGGGAACACCTCGTCGTTCATGACGACCAGCGCACCCCGTCCCCGGGACTCCGGTTCGAGGACGGTCAGGACGGCGCCGAGCAGGTTGGCGGGACCGTCGGCGCCGCTCTCCTCCGGGGACCGCATGGCACCGGTGACGACGACCGGCTCGGAGCGGTCCCACCAGAGGTCCAGCAGGAAGGCGGTCTCCTCGAGCGTGTCGGTGCCGTGGGTCACGACGATTCCGGTGGCGCCCTCGTCCACGGTACGCAGGGACCACCGCAGAGTGCTGATCACGTCGTCGAACCTGATCGACGGCGAGCCGACATGGGAGATCACCGTCCCCCTGACCTCCGCGCGGCCAGCCAGTTCGGGGATGCCGGCGACCAGCTCGGCGGCGTCGAGAGCGGGGGTGAGCCCGGAGTCCTCGCCGCGCAGCATGACGATCGTGCCGCCCATCGTGGCGACGCCGATCTCGGGAAGCCCGGCCGCGGCCGGTCCGCGTCCGGCCGCAGGGGTCACAGCCACTCCGCCACCACCGTCTCGGTCACGCTGCGCAGCAGCTCGTCCGCCCGCCTCATGGATTCGGCGGGGTCCGGTTCGAGGTCGGTGAGGGCGTACACGCCGGCGAGCCCCAGCGCCCGCGCCTGAGCCTGGGAGAGGGTCGTCCTCCCGCACACCGCGACCGTGGGCACGTCCGCGGCGGCGGCGCAGACGCCGCCCACCACCTTGCCCATCAGGCTCTGCTCGTCCAGAGAGCCCTCGCCGGTGATGACGAGCGCGGCCCCGTCCAGGGCCGTGGCGAATCCGGCGAGGTCGAGGACGATGTCCACTCCGCCGCGCATCCGCGCGCCGAGGGCGCAGAGGGCGGCGAACCCGACCCCGCCCGCGCTGCCGGCTCCCGGTGCGTCGCGGAGGTCGGCGCCGCTCGCGGCCACCAGCACAGCCGCCCAGGTGGCCATGCCGGCCTCGACCTCGGCCGCAGCCGGGCCGGTGAGCCCCTTCTGGGGCCCGTACACGGCGACGGCGCCCAGGTCGCCGAGCAGCGGATTGTTCACATCGGACGCCAGCACGACGGTCCGGCCCGCCACGAGGTCGCGGACGGCGCCGAGGTCGACCGACGCGATGTCGCCCAGGTGGCCGGCGTCCGGCGGCACGGGTCGCCCCGCCGCGTCCCGCAGCTCGGCGCCGAGGCCGGCGAGCATCCCGGTCCCGCCGTCGGTGCTGGCGGAGCCGCCGACGCCCACGATCAGTTCGGTGATCGACGGGTCCCGCAGAGCCGCCCGCATCGCCTGGCCCAGCCCCACGGTCGTCGAGGACAGCGGCTGCAGGCCGCCACCGGGCAGCCGGAGCATGCCGCAGGCATCGGCCAGCTCCACGACCGCCAGCCCGTCCCGCACCGCGTAGCGGCTGGTCACCGGCTCGCCGGTCGGCCCGCTGACCACGACGGGGACCGGGGAGAACCCCACCTGCTCGACGGCGTCCAGAGTGCCGTCGCCGCCGTCCGCGACCGAGAAGACGTGGACGGTACGACCGCGGTCCGCGACCGTCTCGGCGATCGCGGCGGCCACCTGACGACCGGTCAACGACCCCTTGAACTTGTCGCAGGCGACCAGGACAGTACCTGCTGTCATGCCCGTGCCTACGCGAGCACCGGCAGGTCCGCGAACGACTCCGTCGTGGCCACCGTCGGGTTGTACTCCAGCGCCACATGGCCGCGGTAGCCGCCGTTCTGCAGGCCGGTGATCAACTGCTGCAGCGGCAGCGTCCCGGTGCCGGGCTCGCCGCGCCCCGGGAAGTCGGCGATCTGGACATGACCCACCCGGGCCGCGTACCGGTCGACGACACTCGCCGGGTCATCGCCGTTGGCCGCCAGGTGGTACAGGTCACACAGGAACCTCACGTTGTCGACGCCCATCGCCTCCAGCCTGTCGATGACCGCGAAGCAGTCAGCGGCGACCTTCAGCGGATAGTCCGGGGCCCCGGACACCGGCTCGAGCAGCACCGTCCCGCCGATCTCGCCGGCCGCACCGGCGGCGAACGCCAGGTTCGCCAGTCCGACCTCGTCGGCGGCCGCCGGATCCTCGCCCGGCTGGCGGTTGCCGTACAGCGCGTTGAACGCACGGCAGCCGAGCTCCTTGCCGATCGCCAGGGCGACCGGGACGTTGGCCCGGAACTCGTCCTGCCGTGCGGGCCAGCTCACCAGCCCCCGGTCCCCGCCGGGCATGTCGCCGGCGAAGAAGTTGAGGCCGATGAGCTGCGTCCCTGAGGCCTTGATCGCGTCGATGAACGCCTGGACCTCCGCGTCGGACGGCACGGCGACGCTGAACGGCCACCAGTACTCGACGTCATCGAATCCCGCGGCCTTCGCCGCCGCCGCCCGTTCGAACAGCGGGTACTCCTTGAACAGCAGGTGGCAGTTGACGGCGTATGCCATGTCCCATTCCTCCTCAGGCGAGCGCGACCGTGGGCCGGGAGATCGAGTTCGGAGCTTCCGCGTGGGTCTCGGCGAGCGGCTCGAACTCCGAGATGTTGTCCAGGGTCGTGCCCATCGAGATGTTGGTGACCCGCTCGAGGATGCATTCCACCACGACCGGGACCCTGAGCTCGTGGGCCAGCTCCTGTGCCCTGCGCAGGGTCGGAACCAGGTCGTCCGGTTCCGTGACCCGGAAGGCCTTGCAGCCCATTCCCTCGACCACCTTGACGTGGTCGACGCCGTAGCCGCCGGTGTCGGAGTTGATGTTCTCGAAGCTCAGCTGCACGTGGTAGTCCATGTTGAACGCGCGCTGCGACTGCCGGATCAGGCCGAGGTAGGCGTTGTTCAGCAGGACGTGGACGTAGGGCAGGTGGTGCTGGGCACCGACCGCGAGCTCCTCGATCAGGAACTGGAAGTCGTAGTCTCCCGACAGCGCGACGACCTTCGCGTCCGGGTCGGCCGCGACCACACCGAGCGCGGCCGGCAGGGTCCAGCCGAGCGGGCCCGCCTGGGCGGCGTCGATCCAGTGCCTGGGCTCGTACACCTTGAGCATCTGGGCCCCGGCGATCTGCGACAGGCCGATGACGCTCACGTAGCGGGTGTCGCGGTCGAAGGCGTCGTTCATCGCCTCGTAGACCCGCTGCGGCTTCAGCGGCGTGTTGTCGAAGTGCGTCTTGCGCTGCATGCCGACGTCCGACTTGCGGGCGTTGCACTCGTCCACCCAGGCCCCCAGGTCCCGCAGCTTCCCCGCGGCCCTGTACTCGCCGGCGACCTGCAACAGCACCTGGAGAGCGGCCCTGGCGTCCGACACCACCCCGTACTCGGGCGGGAAGATCCTGCCGATCTGCGTCGGTTCGATGTCGACGTGGACGAACCGCCGGCCGTTGCGGTAGACGGCGAGGTCGCCGGTGTGGCGGTTCGCCCAGCGGTTGCCGATGCCGACCACGAGGTCCGAGGCCAGGAAGGACTTGTTGGCCCAGATGTGCGCGGTCTGGATGCCGACCAGGCCCTGGCTGAGTTCATGGTCGTCCGGGATCGAGCCCCAGCCCATCAGCGTCGACATCACCGGGACGCCCAGCAGCTCGGCGAGCTCGACCAGCTCGGCCTCCGCGCCGGAGATGAGGACGCCGCCGCCGGCCATCAGGACGGGGTGCTCCGCGGCGACGATCATGTCGAGGATGTGCTCGGCCTGGTGGCGGGTCATCGCCGGGACGGCGATCGGCAGCGGCTCGTAGGAGTCGATGTCGAAGTCGATCTCACCCTGCTGGACGTCGAGGGGCAGGTCGAGCAGGACCGGGCCGCGCCGGCCCGTCCGCATCAGCTGGAAGGCCTTCGCCAGCGTGCCGGGAACCTGAGCGGGCTCGCGGATCGTCACGGCCATCTTGGTGACCGGCGCGGCGATCTCGGAGTTCGGGGCGTACTGGAAGTCCTCCTTGTCGAGCTTGGCCAGCGGAACCTGTCCGACGATGCAGAGGATCGGGATGGAGTCCGCCCAGGCCGAGTACAGGCCGGTGATCATGTCGGTCCCGCCAGGGCCGGACGTGCCGATGGCGACACCGATGTTGTCCTGGGCGGTACGGGTGTAGCCCTCGGCCATGTGCGAGGCCGCCTCGACGTGGCGGGCCAGGACGTGACTGATGCCCCCGTTGGCCTTCATCGCGTTGTACAGGGGGTTGATCGCCGCTCCCGGCACCCCGAAGGCCTGGGAGATCCCCTCCTTGACGAGGATCTGGACGATGGCGTCGACTGCGCGCATCCGGGTCATGTCGGTCTCCCCCTCCTACTTCTCGCCGTACCGGCCGGACAGCCGCTCGACGCCCCGCAGCAGGGCGGAGTGGTCGAGGCCGCCGTCACCCTGGCTGCGCAGCGCGGCGACCAGCTGAGCCGCCACCGCGCCGAGGGGGATCACCACACCGGCCTCCCTGGCCGCGGCGGTCACGATGCCCATGTCCTTGTGGTGGAGGTCGATCCGGAAGCCGGGGGCGAACTCCCGGTTCAGCATCTTCTGGGCCTTCTGCTCCAGCACTGCCGAGCCGGCGAGGCCGCCGCCCAGCACGGTGACCGCCGCGGCCATGTCGACCCCGTAGGCCTCCAGCAGCAGCAGCGCCTCGGCCAGGGCCTCGATGTTCACCGCGACCATCAGCTGGTTCGCCGCCTTCACGGTCTGCCCGGACCCCGACGGGCCCACGCGGACGATCGTCCTGCCCATCACGCTCAACACCGGCAGCACCTCGTCGAAGTCGGCCTGCTCGCCGCCGACCATGATCGACAGCGTCCCTGCGACGGCACCCGGCTCCCCGCCCGACACCGGCGCGTCGAGCGGACGAATGCCCTTCTCGCGGCAGCTCTTGGCCACGTCCATCGAGACGTCCGGCCGGATCGAGCTCATGTCGACGTAGATCAGCCCTGCCGACGCACTCTCCAGCAGGCCACCCTCGGAGTAGACGATGTCCTGGACCTGGGGGGAGTCGGGCACCATGGTGATGAAGATGTCCGCCCCGGCGACCGTGTCCGCGATCGAGCCGGCAGCGGTCCCACCGAACCCGACCAGCTTGTCCACCGCGGCCTGGCTCCGGTCGTGGCCGGTCACCGTGTGGCCGGCCGCCAGCAGGTTCTTCGCCATGGGCAGGCCCATGATGCCGAGTCCGACGATCCCGATGTTTGCCATGTTCTGTCTTTCTGTGTGTTGAGGGGCGGGTGGTAAGGGGGCGGGGAACGCCTCGGCGGCGACGTTCCCCGCCGGCGGGGTTACACCTCGCGGAAGGTGATCTCCTGGGCACCCTCCCAGAGGAACTTCTCGCCCAGCGCCGCGAGATTCTCGTTGCCCTCGACGATCGTGGCGAAGTGGTTGCCGGCGAGCTGGCCGGCCTTGGAGGCGAAGTTCACATAACCGTAGGCGATCAGGAGTTCCGTCTCCGACACCCCGCCCGGGTAGATGACGATCTCACCCGGGTTGGGGTAGCAGGTGCCGTTCTCGGACGTGAGACCGAGGTCCAGATCGCCGAACGGGATCCAACCGGCCTGGCCGGACCAGCGGACATGGATGATCCTCGAGGTGAGTCCCAGCAGGTGCTGCCGGAACGCCGCGACCGTCCGGGGGGCGGCGTCCTCGTGGTATACAGCCTTGAAGGTGTAGCCGCCTGCGGTGATCTCGAGCATGTGTGGTCCTTTCAGGGTTCCGTGATGGTCAGTTGCCGAGGATGGCGGCGAGGAGCGCCATCCGGATGGACACCGAGTGCAGGATCGACTCGAACGCCAGCTGGTTCGGGGTGTCGTCGATCGCGAGGTCCATCTCGCCGGCCCGGCGCGGCAGGGTGTGCGTCACGTAGATCATGTGGCCACGCTCGCGAGCAGCGTCCAGGGTCTCGTGCTTGACGAAATAGTCGTCCATGACCTTCTTGAAGGCCTCGGCGCTGGCGCCGGCGGGAGCGGAGCAGCCCGGCAGGTAGACCAGGTCCTTGTCCTCGATGAACTGGTTGAAGCTGTCCTTCTCGAAGTCGAAGACTTCCTCGACCCTGGCGTCGGGGTAGTTGGTGCGGATGTTCTCGATGACCTCGGACGGCACCCGCTTCTCCCTGGGGGAGGCGATGCTGACGTCCGCGCCCAGGCGGGCCAGCCCCTGAGCCATGGAGTGACCGGTGCGCGCCTCGATCATGTCGGCGGCGGCGACGGTGACCTTGAGGCCGTCGATGTGACCGAACTTGCGCCACAGCGTGTAGAGGTCGAGCAGCGCCTGGGTGGGGTGCTCCCAGTGCCCCCAGCCGCCGTTGATCACGGGGGTGGCTCCCGCGCAGCCGGCGGCTTCCCGCGCCTCGTCGGCGTTGGGGTGGCGCAGCACGACGACGTTCGCGTACTGCGCGACGCACCGCATCATGTCGTTCAGGGACTCCTCCTTGGCGATGGAGGACGACGTCTGCGGGCTCGCCTCGACGATCACCTGACCGCCCAGACGCTGCATGGCGGTCTGGAAGCTCATCCGGGTGCGGGTGGAGGGCTGGAAGAACAGCAGGGTGGCGATGGATCCGGGGAAGAGCTCCCAGTGGTCGCGGTTCTGCAGTTCGAGGTTCCTGCCGAGCTCGAACAGGGCCAGCAGTTGGTCATTCGTCATCGAGTTGATCGAGATGAAGCTCTCTCCGGCGAAGTCCACCTCGTTGATGAGGTGCTTGATGGACTGCATGGTCACGGCGGTCATGGCGTCGTACTCCTTAGGGGCTCGGGTTGGATCAGCGGCGCAACAGCTCGGCACCCCGAGGTGCGCTGTTGAGGTCGAGGGGACGGCCGGCCAGCCAGGTGGCGCGGACGGCACCGGCGAGGGTCCGGCCGTCGTAGGGGGTGACCGGGTTCTTGTGGAACAGCGCGTTCTTGTCCACGACGAAGGTCTGCTCGGGGGCGAAGACCGTGAGGTCGGCGGCGGCTCCGGCGGCGATGCGTCCCCGGTCCGGCAGCCCGACGAGGTCGGCGGGCGCCGAGCCCATCCAGCGGGCGAGGTCGGACAGCGAGTGGCCGAGCTCGCGGGCCTGCGTCCAGACCGCGGCCGGACCCAGCTGGACCGAGGCGATGCCGCCCCAGGCCAGGCCGAAGTCGCCCGTGTCGAGGCGCTTGAGGTCGACCGTGCACGGTGAGTGGTCGGAGGCGATCAGGTCGATCGTGCCGTCGGCGAGGCCCTGCCACAGCACCATCCGGTTCGCGTGCCCCCGCAGCGGCGGGCAGCATTTGTACTCCGTGGCGCCGTCCGGGATCTCCTCGGCGTCGAACGTCAGGTAGTGCGGACAGGTCTCGACCGTGAGCGGGAGCCCTTCGTCCTTGGCGCCGCGGACGATCGGGAGCGCCTCCGCTGCGGCCAGGTGGAGGATGTGCACGCGGCAGCCCGTCTCCCGCATCGCCGCGACGACGGTGCGGACCGCCACCAGCTCCGCCTCGGCGGGATGGGACGCCATGAAGGCGTCGTAGTGCCGCCCGTCCGCCGTGGGGGCTCGGGTGAGCACGCCGGCGTCCTCGGCGTGCACGATCAACAGGCCGCCGAAGCCCGCGATCGCCGCCATCGTCTCGCGGAGCTGGTCCGGGCTGAGGTACGGGTACTCCTCCAGCCCCGAGTCGCCGAGGAAGCACTTGAACCCGAACACACCCGCGTCCCACAAGGGCTGGAGCTCGACCGAGTTGCCGGGAACCGCACCTCCCCAGTAGCCGACGTTGACGCTGATCTGGTCGCGGGCGGTGCCGCGCTTCAGGTTGAGCGCCGCCACCGATGTGGTCGACGGCTGGGAGTTCAGCGGCATGTCGATCAGCGTGGTGATACCCCCCGCGGCCGCCGCCTTCGTGGCCGACAGGTAGCCCTCCCACTCGGTGCGGCCGGGTTCGTTCACGTGGACGTGGACATCGATGAGGCCGGGCAGGAGGACCTCGTCCGGCTGCAGATCGACGAGGTTCGTGCAGCCGTGGGTCTCGTCGACCTCGCCGACGGCGACGATCCTGCCATCAGCGATCGCCACGCTCGCGGGCCGGATGCCGTCGGGCAGTACCGCCCGACGCGTACGGATCACTTGCTCGATCACTGCCGTTCTACCCTCTGTCCATCGGTGAGATCGGGGGTGTGGAGCCTGCCGCCAGATCGACGCTCCGACAGCTTCACCCTAGCATGAAATTTCTGCGATGTGGAAGATTACTTCCGTGATCTGTGGGGCTCGGGCGCCGCGAAAATGGCCTGTCCGAGTTCGCCGTCATCCGGGCGCTTGCGCCCGCGATCGCAGGGGCGCGCGGGGGGTGTCACGTGCGCGGTGCTCCCGTGCCAGGGCCGCAGTGCCGGACGATCTCCGCGTCCCGTCCACCGTAGCGCCTCACGAACGACGAGGCCGGGTTGAGGCACAGCAGCCCGACGACGATCACGACGAGCACGAAGATCATGCTCGCCACGAAGGTCGTGGCGACCACGCCGGCCTGTTCGACGACGGCCCCCAGGACGAGTGTGCTGACCGGAATGGCGCCGATGGCGAACTCGAGCAGCCCGAGGACGCGCCCGTGCAGTTGCGGAGCGGTCTCCAGCAGGAGCAGGGTCATGCGGAGCGAACCGAACACCGCACTGAAGACGCCGACCACGACGATCGCCACGACCGCCAGCCCTATCCGCGGGATCGACAGGGCGAAACCGGCCCACGCGAGTCCCCACGCGGCCGTCCCCCACCAGAAGACAACGGTCTTGAACCGGAAGTCCCCCAGTCGGGCGAGGACGAGCGATCCCACCAGGCCGCCCGCGCTGCAGCACCCCAGAAGATAGCCGAGCCCATCGGCACCGAGCTCGAGCAGCTCGGCGTAGATCGGCATGAACGAGTTCAGGATCGGCCAGATCAGGAGATTGGAGGCGAGCGTGATGGCGAGGACGCCGACGATGACCGGGCTGCCCGCGGCGGCCCGGAGCCCACTGAGGATCATCGACGAGAGCTTCTCCGTGGCCTGGTGGCGCGAGACGGGCACCCGGCGAAGTGGGACGAGCAGGACCGCAGACACCAGGTAGAGCACCGCGACGACCCCGAGAGATCCGGCCGCATGGAGCCCGGCGAACAACGCTCCACCGGCCGCGGGCCCGAGCACCTGGGTCAGGCTGGTCGTCATCGCATTGAGCGAGTTCGCCGAACTCAGGCTCTTGGCCCCGACGAGATCGAAGACCAGCGAGGACCGCGCCGGCTGCGACGGCGATTCCGACAGCCCCAGCACGAACCCGCCGATGACAAGCCAGCTGAAGGGCAGCTGACCCGTCCAGGCGATGCCGGCCAACAGCGCGCTCACGAGCAGCGCGCACGACGCGGCCAGCAGCAGCATGCGGACGCGGCTGACCCGGTCGGCGTAGGCGCCGGCGACCACCCCGAACAGCATCGGCGCATATCGGACCGCGGCGAAGACGGCGACCCCCAGAGCCGACTGGGTCGTCTCGTAGGCGAGCCATCCGAGGATCAGCGTCTGGCAGCCCATGGCGGTGAAGAACAGCAGATTGGACCACCAGAGCAGCTGGAACCGCTGGTTCCTGAGCAGTGCCGGAAAGACCGCGCCCTGACCGTCCGGCCCGCGCTCAGCGCCCGTTGGTGCGGAAAGGGGGCTCTCAGGCACGGGGATTCCTTCAGTAGTCAGTGAGTCTTCGGTGACGCGCTGCACGCCTGCCCGAGGGGCCTTCTCCGCGGAGGGAGACCGCACGGGCCGGCGCAGGACGTACGGCCTGCAGGACGGGAGGCACCGTTGTCCTGCAGGCCGTGCCGCCGAACCGTCGCCACACGCGAGCGCGACGCGTGGGCGCGGGGTTGGCGCCTACTCCGGTATGGCCGCCCAGGGCGGATCGGACACCATCTTCCGGACCGCGGCGGGGGCGTCCCCGATCGAGGCGATCGGACGGGCCGCAAGAGCGTCGGCGGCGGCCTCGGGGGACACCCCGTGATCGTCGACGAGCACGCTGCGGGCGTGGCTCTCCGGAAGCAGGTTGAACCAGCGCAGGATGCTCGCCGCACGCTGGTCGTCCGAGAGCTCGGCGTATGCGCGGAGCCTGGCGATCCCGCCGTCGGTGTAGGTCTCGAGCCTGATCTCGTTGACGGGGTCACTCGTGCGGCTGCGGAAGAGCTGCCGCAGGTCGGGAAGGACCGGAGTCCTGGGGACGATCTCGCGCCACTCGCCATCGCCGTCGGCGTCGCGCCCGAGCACCCGTACCTCGCCCGGAGCATTGCCCATGTAGTTGAACGTGTCGACCTCGACGAACCGGATGGTGCCCGTGGCCCCCAGGGTGACCAGCAGGTATTCGCAGCCCGGGCCACGATGACGAGCGGTCTCCCAGCCTTCGGAAATGCTCCGGCCGCGCCCAGGACGCAACGCGAAGTTCGACGCCGGGCGCGCGCCCGAACAGTCGGCTGCGTATGCCCCGAGCCGAAGCGAGGCGATATTGACGACCCCTGTGCTCATCCGCAGGTCCGGAACCGCACGCCCGTGAACCCTCAGCCGCGCCACGTTTCCATCGGGGTAGATCGCCAGCCGAACGTGCGTGAAGACGCGCGAGTCGCCGACCTCGTAGTAGTTCTCCCTGTCCGGTCCCGCGGAGGACCGCGCCACGATGGGAATCCACTCGGCGTCCTCGACCTGCGGCAACGAGGCATAGCCATGCAGGCTCGCCGCCTCGATCGAGATCTCCGGCGGGAAGCCGGGCCCGGATCCCGAGGTGTCGACGACAATGCCCGAGATCGTGCCGGGAAAGGCCAACCGGACCAGCACGTAGTCATTGCCCTGGACGTGCTCCTGGCCAGGGGACCGGCGACGCCTGGTCTCCCAGCTGTCGACCACCCAGCCCCGGTTGTTCATGTGGTCGGCATCCTGTGGGGCGATGCCCCGGATGAGGTTTTCACGATCACCGTAGAAGTCGTCGTTGGCGTAGAGGACGGATCCCCCGAGGTCCCGGACCGCAAGGTCTGGCAGACCGGTGAAATCCGGCTTGTTGTTCGACGTGGTTGTTGTCATGTATTCCTCCCTGCCGGCGCATGCCGATAGTTCATGAATTGGAGAAACTGCTGCCGTGGCGGGACGCGGGCGCCCGCGTCCCACCACGAGACTCACTTCGTGCAGTCCGGGCGCCGGTACGTCAGCGTGCCCCGGTGGTAGACCGCCGACCTGATGGAGCGGCGGGCGAGCGCCTCCGCGCCACAGGTCGCCCTGACCAACATGAAGTCCGCGGCCGCGCCGACCGTCGGCCAGGCCCGGGTCCGGTCGTCG
>NZ_JARKPQ010000214.1 GCF_029975155.1 Propionicimonas sp.
TTCCCACAAGGTGGGACGTTGGCAAAAAGCAAACCATGTGATTACAAAAGGAAGACCAAGACACAGTCTGAGAGGTCCAGTGGGAATCACCCCGTGAGATAGCCACATCCACGTGGCTGGATGACGTGGCGCCCGCCCAAACGGGCTTTATAAGGGAGCGCCGTGCCCAGTGCAACTCGCTTTCGTTTTTTCGTGGTGCACACCCGATATCGAATCCAACACTATACAATCAAGCTTGCTTCAGATGTCCAACTCTGCCTTGACCGTTCTCCAAGATCAGTCCCTGGCCCAGCCGCAGTCCCAAGAACTACTGCGCGGCGCCGTGGCGAGTGGTGGTGCCCAGCCACACCAAGGCCGACCCAGTTCCACCCAGGCTCGCGGCCCACTTGTGCTCCCCGACCCGCCGCACTCCCTCACTGCGGCTGCAAGACGTGCCGGCCACCCGCCCAGCTTCACGCAGATGGCCGCAGCGTGCGCGGCTGCCGAGTGCGGGGGTGAGTCTGCACGGCCCTCGCCGCCCCCAGCGGCGGATCCTGCCAACCAGACGGCCGGGCCTACCTTCTCCCAAGACGGGGCGCCATCGGGCCCGAATGCAGCGGCTCAGGCCGCCCCGCCGCCCTTGAACGTGGCCGCGGCTGCGCTCGTCGAGCGCGTCGTCGCTGCTGTGGAGCAGCGTCTCCAGTCGTCGTCGCGTCGGTTTTTTCGTGCCTCCGAGTTGCCCGCCGCTGCTGCGCTGCCCGCCAGACCCGGCCTCGCCCAGCCGCCTGTTGGCGCATCCAGCGAGGATGCCGGCGAGGGCGGCGAGCTCCAGCCTTCACTGGCAGGAGATGGGGGTGGGCTCGATGATTCGGTTGCCGGCGAGGATGCCTTCGACGGTGGTGCGGACGACGACGCCGGTACCGGCGGCTTCGCCGGTGCTGGGGCCGCCGATGGCGCCGCCGACGCGGAGGACGCGCCGACCGGGGGACAAGACGCCTTCGACGACCTTGCCCGCTTTCGCGCAGGCCTCCGCGGCATTCGCCTGCCGCCCACCTTCCCCAAGTTCGGAACGACGCGCGGGTTCACCCGCGAGTATGGCCAGGAGCTCAAGCTGCTCAGCTCCATCTGGAGCACCGGCGCCGATCTCATGCGCCTCGCCGCCGCTGGCCTCGACGAACGGACGCTGCGCCGCTCGCTCGCCCGCTTCGGCACCTTCCTGGCCACCCAGTCCGTCGAGCGCAAGACCGGAATCTGGGTCTCGTCGACCATGTCTCCCGAGGTGGCCCGCTTCTACCGGGCCGTCGACCAGCACCCCGAGATCACGCGCGCGGCCGCCGACCAGCTCACCTTTGCCATCCGCCTCGCGCAGGGCGAGTCCGCGCTCCGTGACAACCGCGGTGGCGGTGCACGCCAGCAGCGACGCGCCGGCGGCGGCAACAACTTCTATCCACGCGGCGCCGGCTTCGCGACTGGGCGGGGCGGCGGCGGCGGCGCGCGCGATGATGGCGGCGATGCGCTCTCAGGCTTCGTCCGCCGCCAGCAGCAGCGCTTTCCCTTTGCGCGCCGTCGGCCCACCCCGTTTGAGCGGCGCGGCGCTGGCAACCATCCCGCATCAAGCGGCCCCAGCGCGCGCCATGGCGGCGCAGACGCTGGCGCCGACAACTAAGGGCGGCCATGAGCGGCTGCCCGCCCCCCGTGCCCGCGGCGCCCCCGCCCCCGCCGCCGCCGAGCACGGGCCGGCCGTCGCTGCCGCAGCACCGCGAGTTCTGGCTGGCCCACTTCCGCCTGCCGCGTGCGGTGCGCGCCTGGCTGACCGACGGCTTCCGCATCCCGCTGCTGCAGCGGCCGCCGCGCTCTCACCTGCCCAACTATGTGCGGCCGGACCATGTGCCCTTCGTCGACGCCGAGGTGGCGCGCCTGCTCGGGACGGGCGCGATCGCCGAGACGCCGCGCGCACCCCACAACGTGAGCCCGCTGACGTGCGCGCCGAAGAAATCGGGCAAACTGCGCCTCTGCGTCGACATGCGCTTCGTGAACCTCTTTGTCAACGCGCCCCCTTTCAAGCTCGAGGACCTGACAACGCTGGCTCCCATGCTCCGCGCGGGCGACTGCCTCGCGACAGCAGACCTCAGCGAGGGCTACCACCACCTGCTCATCCACCCCGACTCGCGCCAGCACCTGGGCTTCCAGTGGGGCGGACGCTACTTCGTCTTCACGGTGCTTCCGTTCGGCCTGAGCTGCGCGCCGTGGGCCTTCACCAAGTTCGTCCGCCCGGTGGTCGAGTACCTGCGCGCGCAGGGCGTGCGCCTTCTGAGCTACATCGACGACTTCCTGGTGGCCAGCCGGAGCGAGCGCGCAGCCGCCGACGTCCACCTCTTCGCCGCGACGATGGAGCAGGCGGGCTTTGTGCTGAAGCGCGAGAAATGCCACCTCGCGCCCTCGTGCGAGCAGGAGTTCCTGGGCTTCACGGTGCGGACGAGCCCAGCGGTGGTCTACGCGGTGCCCGCGGACAAGCGTCGGGCGATCAAGCACGAAATCCGTCGCCTGCTGGGGGCCCCGGGCCCGGTGCACGTGCGCCGCGTGGCCCATGTAGCCGGCCTATGCCTGTCGGTGTCGCGCGCCATCATGCCAGCGAAGCTGCTGCTGCGCAACGTCTACCGCGACATCGCGGACGCCCCCTCTTGGAACGCGCGCTTCCGCCTCTCGTGCGCGGCGCGCGCCGACCTCGCCTGGTGGCTGGAAGGCCTGGAGGGCTGGAACGGCGCATGCCCGCTGCCGCTCCCCGCCGACGTGCGCTGCGCGACGGACGCCTCGGAGCTCGGCTGGGGCGCGACCTGGGCGGGCGGCGAGGCGAGCGGGCCGTGGACGGACGCGCTCGCGCAGTGCAGCAACAATGTCCGCGAGTCGATGGCCGTGCTCAACGCGCTGCGCGTCTTCGCGCCGCAGTGGGCGGGCAAGACGGTCCTCTTCGAGTGCGACAACGCGACCACCGTGGCGCACCTCAACGGCTTCGGGCGGCTCAACGCCGACCTGGATGCGCTGGCCCGAGCCATCCACGCGCTGGCGGCGCGTCACGGCATCGCGCTGCGGGCGGCGCACATTGCGGGCGTGACCAACACGGCCGCAGACGGCCTGAGCCGCCAGTGCGACCGCAGCGACTGGATGCTGCATCGGCGGGTCTTCCACGAGCTGGATCTCTTGTGGGGCCCGCATTCCATAGACCGCATGGCGACATTCCGCACTCGCCAGGTGCCGCGCTACGAGAGCAGGCATCGCGACGTTGGCTCGCTGCGCGCCGACACCTTCTCCGCGCTGTGGTCGCCCACCGAGAACAGCTGGGTCAATCCGCCCTTCAGCCTGATCCACCGCGTGCTGCGCCATGTGCAGGCGTCGCGTGCCGAGGTGACGCTCGTGGCGCCGGTGTGGCCCAGCCAGCCCTGGTTCCCGCTGCTGCTCTCGATGTGCGTCGACTGGCCGGTCCAGCTGCCGACGGCCGACCCGCGCTGCTTCCGCCCGGCTGCTACCGGCCATGCCGAGCCGATGAAAAACCGCTGCTGGCGCGTTTGTGCGTGGAGGATTTCTGGCGCGCCGCGGCGGACGCTTGGCCGCCCGATGCTCGCGCGCTTCTTGCAGGCGGCGCTGTGAAGCGCACCAGCGCCAAGGCTCTCAACAACCGCCTTCGCGCGATGGCTGCGTTCTGCGCGGACCGCGGAGTCCCGCTCGTGCCCATGCCTGTCGAGGTGCTCGCTGAGTACACCGAGCTTGCAACCCGCCGCAGCGTGCGGCCCCGCTCGCTCCTTTCGCTCATTGCGACCGTCGTCAACCTCGTCCACGACGCGCTGCACGAGCCGTCGCCGGCGCGCCATCATCTTTTCGAGCGTCTGCGCAAGGCCGTCCAGCTGACGCGCACGACGCAGCCTGTCCAGCGAGGCATCCCCGTTCCTGCCGAGCTCATTGCGCATGTGCTGCACGCTTGGGGCGCCAACGACACCATGCCGCTGGAGCGCCTGCGCGCCAAGCTCTGCGCCCTGCTCGGCTTCGTCGGCCTGTGCCGCCCGTCGGACATCACGCTGCCGCGCGCCGGCCAGGTCGCCGTCGCGCCCGCGCACGACTGCCTCGTCATCTGCATGCTCGGCTTCAAGAATGACTACCAGGCCAAGGGCGCCAGCGTGCGCATCTGGCGCGCCTCCGACGCGCTGCTCGACCCGGTCGAGTGCTATCTGGCCTGGATGCGGCGCACCGATGCCATGCGCCCGGCCGACCCTGCTGAGCGCGCGCGCTGGCCGGTCGTCATCAAGCTGCGCGAGCCGCACGATGGCCTGACGGCCGCGACCGTTTGCCGCATTCTCAACGAGTTCATCGTCGCGGGCGGCGGTGACCGCAGCCTCATGTCGGCGCGCTGCTTCCGGCGCGGCGGCGCCAGCCTGGCCATTGCGCGCGAGGTCATGCCCGACAAGGTGCTCAAGTTGGGTCGATGGGCGTCTGAAAGAGTGTTCAGACAGCATTACGTGCAGACCAGCGTCGACAGGGACTTCACCGACATCCT
>NZ_JARKPQ010000217.1 GCF_029975155.1 Propionicimonas sp.
ACCCCGATCATCGATCGAAGGAGAAACCATGAAGAAGGAATCCATCGCCGAAGGCCTGACACACGCGAGCGACACCCGAGTCATCGAAGTGGGACGAGGCATCCTGCCGCGCTCCGGTGAGATCCTCGCCCAGTCACTCGCCCAGCCCGACCGGCCGTTGCTCATTGTCGCCGATGAACGCACCTGGGCCGCCGCCGGGGAGGCCGTCGCAGCGTCGATCGCGCAGGCCGGCCTGGCGCAGGCCGAGCCGCTGATCTTCCCCGGAACCCCGACCTTGTATGCCGCCTACGAACACGCCGAAGAGGTCCGCGAACGCCTGCGTGAGACCGACGCGCTGGGCGTCGCGGTCGGCTCCGGAACGCTCAACGACCTTGTCAAGCTGGCGTCCGGGGAACTCGGCCAACCGTATGCGGTCGTCGGGACAGCGGCATCCATGGACGGATACTCCGGTTTCGGAGCGCCGATGAGCCAAGGTGGCATCAAGATCACCATGCCGTGTCCCGCCCCGGCCGTCGTGATCTTCGACCTCGACGTCGCGGCTGCGGCGCCGAAGGCCATGGTGGCATCCGGTTACGGCGACCTGGCCGCCAAGATCCCCGCCGGCGCGGACTGGATCCTGTCAGATGCGATCGGGCTCGACCCCATTGACCCGCTCGCCTGGAATCTGGTGCAGGGCGGTGTCTCCGAGGCGCTGTCGCGGCCCGAGGCCCTGGCTGCCGGAGATCCCGACGCCTATGAGGGCCTGGTCAAGGGTCTGCTGCTGTCCGGCCTGGCCATGCAGGTCTACAAGGGCACTCGCCCGGCTTCTGGCGCCGAGCACTACTTCAGCCACCTGTGGGAACTCGACCATCTCGGCGCCGAACTCGACCCACCGCTGTCGCACGGGTTCAAGGTCGCGATCGGCACCTTGGCGATGACGGCCTTCTACGAGCGGTTCCTGCAGCGTGACCTCGCGTCCATCGACGTGGACGCCGTGGTTGAGGCTTGGCCGACCTGGGATGAACTCGAGGCGGACATCCGCTCGAAACTGACCGGTGCGCTTGCCGAGAAGGGCGTGCGGGAGACCCGTGAGAAGTACGTGGACGCCGACGGGCTACGCGTCCGCGTTCAGACGCTCGTGGACGCCTGGCCGTCCCTGCGGCCCCGGTTGGAGGCTCAGCTGGTGCCGGCGGCCACCTTGCAGCGCTCGCTGGCCGCGGCGGGCACTCCGACTCATCCCGAGCAGATCGGCCTGACGCTGGCCGATCTGAAGGACACCTTCCCGCGCGCCATGTATTACCGCTCGTGGTACACCGTGCTCGATGTCAGCCGCGAGATCGGATGGTTCGCCGAACTGGTCGACGAGGTGTTCGCGCCCGGTGGCCTGTGGACCTGAGCAGACCGTGACACGTGAGCAGACAGCGACAACCGACGAGCGAGGAGAACTGATGCGTCCGCAACGCCTCTAC
>NZ_JARKPQ010000225.1 GCF_029975155.1 Propionicimonas sp.
GAAACCTGGTGGTCAGCCGAGAACCTGGCGGCAACACCGCTGGTATGCCGGGAAAGCTGGCAGTCAGGGGATCGGGTGCCCTTCGTGACGCGTTCGCTCGTTCCTCACGAACGCTCCTCAGGGACCGGTGGGCGGAGGGCCCCCTCAGGGCCCTTCGTGACGCGTCCCGGCTCGTTCCTCACCGGGGCGCTCCTCAGGGAGCGGGTTGGGGCGGCGCTCAGGGGAGGCGGTTGAGAATCCGGATCGCGCGGCTCATCACGCGGCCGTAGCTCTCGTTGCCCAGGCGTTCGGGTGGGGCTATGGGGTGCAGGCGCTGCTCGGCGACGGTCTGCGGCTCGGTGTACTTCAGCAGGCCCTGGGTGCCGTGGCGGCGGCCGACACCGGACTCACCCATGCCGCCCATCGGCGCGGTGTGCGAACCCCACGCTGCCGCGTAGCCCTCGTTGATGTTCACCGTGCCCACCCGCAGGCGCGCCGCGACGGCCGGTCCCCGCCGGGCGGACCAGACGCTGGCGTTCAGCCCGTAGGCCGAGTCGTTGGCGAGCCGCACCGCTTCGTCCTCCGTGCCCACCCGGTACAGGGCGAGCACCGGCCCGAACGTCTCCTCCCGGCAGAGCGTCATCTCCTCCGTCACTCCCGTCAGCACGGTGGGTTCGTAGCAGAACGGTCCCAGATCGGGACGGGCGCGACCACCGGCCAGCACGAAGGCGCCCTTCGCCACGGCGTCCGCCACGTGGGCCGCCACCGCCGCCAGCTGGGACGCGGACGAGAGCGAGCCCACGTCGATGTCCCAGCCGTAGCCCACACCGAGCCGCAGCCGTCCGGTCTGGTCGAGCAACTCCGCGACGAACGCCTCGTAGACCTCGCCCACGACGTAGGCGCGTTCGATCCCCACGCACACCTGGCCGGTGTTTGCGAACGCGGCCCGGGCGGTTCCCGCCGCTGCCGCCCGCACGTTCGCGTCCGCCAGCACCAGCAGCGGGTTCTTCCCGCCGAGCTCCCCGGAGAAGCCGATCAGCCGCTCCGCGCACGCCGCCGCCAGCGTCCGTCCGGTGGCGGTGGAACCGGTGAACATCAGGTAGTCCACCTCGGCCACCAGCCTCGGCCCGAGTTCCGCGCCCGCGCCGGGCAACACCCGGAACAGTCCGTCCGGCAGGCCCGCCTCTGCCATCAGCTCCGCCAGCAGCAGCGCGGTGAACGGTGTCCGCGAGTCGGGCTTGAGCACCACCGCGTTGCCGGCGAGCAGAGCCTGGGCCGCATCCGTCGCCGGCAGGTTGAAGGGGTAGTTCCACGGGTTGATGATCCCCACCACACCGACCGGACGGTGGTGCTCCAGCGTGCGGGTGAGCAACGGGATCGCCCCCGCCCGCCGGACGGGCCGCAACAGCCGCGGCGCCTGCCGGGCGAACACCCGGACGCCGCGCGCAGCGTCCAGCACCTCCTCGAACGCGCTCAGCCGCGACTTGCCGGTCTCGGACTGGATGGTGTCGAGGATCCGGTCCCGGTTCGCCAGCACCACGCGCGCGAGGCGGGTGAATACGCGGCTCCGGTCGGCGACGGGCACCCCTGCCCAGTCGGCCTGCGCCCGCCGGGCGTGGGCGACGGCCGCGGGCACCTCCTCGGGACGGGTCGCGCGCAGCGTGCCGTAGACGCTGTCGTCGAACGGGCAGCGGACGACCAGGTCCTCGGTGGTCACGGCCATCAGGGTAGCCGCCGGACGCCGCGGCCCCGACGGGTCCGACCCATGCCCTAGCCTGAGGCCATGCGGCTCGACCCGGCCCGGGTCCGCGAGCACATCGTGGACGTGAACGACGGCATCCTCGCCACCGCGGGCTTCGCGGAGGGCCTCCTCGGAGGCGGCCTGACCGCGTCGCAGGTGTACGCCATCATCGCCGTCTCGGCCGTCGCCGGCGCGACCGGCGTGGCCGGCGCCAAATTCGGCGAGCTGTCCGCGCAGCGCGAGGCCGAGCTGGAACTCGCCGCGGAGGAGCGCCGGCTGCTGGCACTCAGTCCCGAGGACGAGCGGCGCGAGCTGGTCGAGCACTACCTCGGCAAGGGGGTGTCCCCGGCGACCGCCGAACTGGTCGCGGACGAGCTCAGCGCCGCGGACGCCGTCTCCGCCCAGCTGGAGGCCGAGTACGGCATCCGTGAGCTCGTCCAGCCCGCGCAGCCATGGCTGGCGGCGCTCCGGTCCGGCCTGGGCTTCCTGTTCGGCTCTGCTGTCCCGGTGCTCGTCTCGCTGCTGCTTCCCGGGCCCTGGCTGGACGAGTTCCTGCTCCTCGCCGTCGCGATCTCGCTCGTCGGCACGGGACTGGTGCTCGCCCGCCTCGGCCACTCGCGAGTGGTGGCCACGCTGCTGCGCTCGGTGCTGATCGGGCTCGCGTCCCTCGGGCTGAGCTACCTCGTCGGAAGCCTGATCGGCTAGCCGCCAGGCACGGCCGGCCCGATGGCCACCGCTCAGGGTGTGCCCAGGCCAACCCTGATCCGTCCCGGTAATCGAGCCGGGAGGGCTGGGCAGCGACCGGACACGGACCTAGGGTGAAGCGCATGGAACCGAGCAATGATCCTCTCGACGACCAGCAGCCCCGGACGCCGTCCGAGGAACCGGACACCGCGGTCCCCGAGCCGGAAACTGCGGTCCCCGAGCCGGAAGCCGTGAGTGCCGAGCCAGACACCGCGGCCCCCGAGCCGGACGTCGTGAGCCCTGAGCCCGAAGCGGACGCCCCGTCCCCGCAGTTCGATCTCGGCCAGGCCGAGCCGCCCGTCCCGGTCGCGCCCGACCTGGAGGCGGTGCAGCGTCCGGAGCCGGGCGCCGCGACGAACCTCGACCTGCCCAGCCTCGACCTGCCGTACCCGGCTCCGGAGCCGAGGCCGGTCCCCCCGGTCCCGCCGGCCGTCCCCGAGGCCCCGGCCGCGTCCGCACCGTTCGGTCCCGGCGTGGACTACAGCGAGAACCTCGCCCGGCAGGCGTACGGCGAGCCGGCCGCAGAGCCCGCACCGCCGGCCGCGACGCCCTACGCCGACTCGCCGTACGCGGCCGCCCCGGGTGCCGGCGCCGCCTACGCGGAGCCCGAGTACGCACAGCCCCGGTACTCCCAGCCCCAGTACGACCAGGCGCCGTTCAACCAGCAGTCGTACGGCTCGCAGTACCCGGGCCAGCTGGTCGCGCCCTCCGGGATGACCCGTGCCGACGAGAACACCTGGGCGACCGCGGCCCACTGGTCCTCGCTGCTGCTCAGCGTGGTCAGCCTGCCGTTCCTCGGTCCGCTCCTGGTGATGCTGATCCAGGGCCCGAAGAGCGCGCGGGTGCGGGCCAACGCCGTCGAGTCGCTGAACTTCGACCTCACCTGCCTGATCGGCATCCTGATCAGCTTCGTGCTGATGATCGTGTTCATCGGCTTCCTGACCGCCCCGCTGATCGGCCTGTTCTGGCTGGTGATGAAGATCGTCGCCGCCGTCCAGACGGGCAACGGGCAGGACTACCGGTACCCGCTGAACATCCGCATGGTGAAGTGAGCCGGACGCGGGGGCGGACGCTCCGGCCGGTAGACTCGGCGCGTGCTGAGCCCGGGTGACGACTGGACCGACGACCCCGGTCCCCGCGACGCGTGCGGCGTGTTCGGGGTGTGGGCGCCGGGCGAAGAGGTCGCCAAACTCACCTACTTCGGCCTGTACGCGCTGCAGCACCGTGGTCAGGAGTCCGCCGGCATGGCGGTCAGCAACGGCGAGCGGATCATGGTCTTCAAGGACATGGGCCTGGTCTCGCAGGTGTTCGACGAGCCCACGCTGAACTCGCTGAACGGGTTCATGGCCGTCGGCCACTGCCGCTACTCGACCACCGGCGCCAGCACCTGGGACAACGCCCAGCCGACCTTCCGCGGCGCCCGCGACTTCGGGCTCGCGCTCGCCCACAACGGCAACCTCACCAACACCGACGAGCTCGAGGAGTGGCTGGGGGAGACCCTCGCCGCCGCCGACGTGCCGCGCAAGAACCGGATGGACTCCACCTCCGACACCGCGCTCGTCACGGCGCTGCTGACCGAGCACTCCGAGACGGGCCTGACCGCGGCGGCGCTCACCGTGCTGCCCCGGCTGCAGGGCGCGTTCTGCCTGGTCTTCGCCAACGAGCGGACGCTGTTCGCCGCCCGCGACCCCCAGGGCATCCACCCGCTGGTGCTGGGCCGGCTGGCGGGGGGCTGGGTGGTGGCCAGCGAGACCGCGGCCCTCGACATCATCGGCGCCTCCCTGATCCGCGAGGTGGAGCCGGGCGAGCTGATCTGGATCGACGAGTCCGGTCTGAACAGCACCCGGTTCGCCGAGGCCGACCCGAAGGGCTGCCTGTTCGAGTACGTCTACCTCGCCCGTCCCGACACCCTGATCGCGGGCCGGAGGGTGCACGCCGCCCGCGTCGAGATCGGCAAGACCCTGGCCATGGAGGCGCCCGCCGACGCCGACCTGGTCATCCCCACGCCCGAGTCGGGGACGCCGTCCGCGATCGGGTACGCGGAGGCGTCCGGGATCCCGTTCGGGCTGGGCCTGGTGAAGAACTCCTACGTCGGGCGGACGTTCATCCAGCCGTCCCAGACCATCCGCCAGCTCGGCATCCGGCTGAAGCTGAACCCGATCCGGGACATGATCGAGGGCAAGCGGCTGGTGGTGGTGGACGACTCGATCGTCCGCGGCAACACCCAGCGGGCGCTGGTGAAGATGCTGCGGGAGGCCGGCGCGGCCGAGGTGCACGTGCGGATCTCCTCGCCGCCCGTGCAGTGGCCGTGTTTCTACGGCATCGACTTCGCGACCCGGGCGGAACTGATCGCGCCAGGGCTGACCGTGGAGGAGATCTGCCGCTCGCTGGGCGCCGATTCGCTGGGCTACATCAGCCTCGAGGGACTCACCGCGTCCACGGGGGTGTCGGGCCGGCGACTCTGCCGGGCCTGCTTCGACGGCAACTACCCGGTGCCGGTCCCTGCGGACCGGGCCCGCCAGATGGGATTGGAGAGCAAGGTTGGCTGCTGAGAGCGCATACGCCGCCGCCGGGGTCGACATCGTCGCCGGCGAGCGGGCCGTGGAACTGATGAAGGCCTCCGTCGCGGCCAGTCACCGGCCAGAGGTGCTCGGTGGCCTCGGCGGGTTCGCCGGCTTCTTCGACGCGTCCGCGCTCGCGCGCTACCGGCGTCCGGTGCTGGCCACCTCCACCGACGGCGTGGGTACCAAGGTCGCGGTCGCCCAGGCGATGGGCGTCTACGACACCATCGGCTGGGATCTGGTCGGCATGCTCGTCGACGACCTGGTGGTGACCGGCGCCGAGCCGCTGTTCGTCACCGACTACATCGCCTGCGGCAGGGTCCACCCGGAGCGGATCGCGGCCATCGTCGGCGGCATCGCCGCAGCCTGTACCGCCGCCGGCGCGGCGCTGCTGGGCGGGGAGACCGCCGAGCATCCCGGCCTGCTCGACCCGGACGAGTTCGACGTGGCCGGCGCCACCACCGGTGTTGTCGAGTACGACGAGATCCTCGGTGCGGACCGGGTCCGTCCGGGCGACGTCGTGCTGGCGCTCGCGTCCTCGGGCCTGCACTCGAACGGCTACTCGCTGGTCCGGCACGTGCTGGCCGAGGCGGGCTGGGCGCTCGACCGCGAGGTACCGGAACTGCGCACCACGGTGGGGGCCGCACTGCTCACACCGACCAGGGTGTACGCGAAGGACCTGCTGGCGATCATCGCCGCGGCGCCCGTGCACTCGATCAGCCACATCACCGGCGGCGGCCTGGCCAACAACCTGGTCCGGGTCCTGCCGGACGGGGTGGTCGCCGACCTCGACCGGGCCACCTGGACGCCGCCGGCGATCTTCGGGCTCGTGCAGGAGCTGGGCGGCATCTCCCGGGACGACATCGAGGCGACCCTCAACCAGGGGGTGGGCATGGCGCTGGTGCTGCCCGAGGGCTCCCTGGCGGCCGCGCAACAGGTCGCGGCGAGCGCCGGGATCGCGTCCTGGGTGGCCGGAACGGTGCGTGCGGAGCCGGGCCACCCGGCCCGGGTCGAGCTTCACGGAGACCACCCGCGCTGAGGTGAGCGTCGCCTTTGCGGCGGTGCGTCGAACAGGTACCCTTGCCTCACGACGAAACTTTGAATCTTGAAGCGGCTACGACCGCTGCGAAGGGGGCTGACCTCATGGGGCGCGGCCGTGCTAAGGCGAAGCAGACCAAGGTCGCTCGCGATCTGAAATACCGCTCCTACTCCACGGACTTCTCGTCTCTGGAACGGGAGTTGCGTGGGGACGCCTACGACCCCGAGATCGTGGCCGAGGAAGAGGCTGAGGACGAGTCCGAGGACGACCAGTACGGTGACCTCGCCGATCGCTACTCCGGCGACGAGGACGAGCCCGAGACCTACCGCCGGATCAGCTGAAGCCCCGCTCCGTCCGCCCGCACCGCGCGGATCAGCGGACGTGGGCCAGCCAGGTCGCGTTGAACCACACCGCACCGAGCGCGAGCAGCACCCCGACGACGATCCCCACGACATAGCCGGTCGCCGAACGCCCCGGACGGGTGTCCACCACCTCCGCCACGGCGCCGGGATCGTCCGGGTCGTACCAGACGGGCAGGCTGCCGCCGGGCAGCGGGCAGTCCGGGACCGACACCCTGCTCCGGAACCGCCGCCGGTTGCCGTGCAGGTCGGTGAACTCGACCGTCGGCACCCTCGTGGTCATCGCGCCGTCGCCGACACTCTCCGCGCGGAACTCCACGTCCAGCACCGTGCCGGTGGTCGTGG
>NZ_JARKPQ010000231.1 GCF_029975155.1 Propionicimonas sp.
GCGAATCCAGGATCTCGAGCGCCGAGATCTGGGTGAACTCAACTGTCTCACGCGTCATGATGCTTTCTCCTCAACTGATGAAGCGTGCCAATGTGGCCCGACTTGATGACCACCGATCAGTTGGAGAAACGTCACGGCGAACACCCATCGGGTGTTTCAGGGACCGTTGGCGGCACACGTGCCGCGGATAAAGGCGAGCCCCACCGCCGTGACGATTCGATCGTACCCCGCGCGTGACCGGAGACGCATGGGGTCCAGGAGACTGGGACAAACCCTCCCGCTAGGGACTACTGCGAGCCCTGGTCGGCCATGACGAGTGGGAGGAAGACCGTGTCGACGATGTCGACGATGTCGGCATCGGGGACGCGGCCGAGATTCATGATGAGCGCATGGCGCAAGAGGTCGGCCGGGAGCGAGACGATCCGGGGCGCGATGGGTTCGGGACCCAGCTCGCCTCGACGGACAGCCTGCTGAATCACCTGAGTCAGGGCGGCGCTGTGATCGCCGAACAATTCAGCGCGCAGCTGCGCGGGTGTGAGCGCGAGCTCGCCGTTGAAGTACGCACTGAGGAACGTGCTGAACAGCACGGCGGCGTGGTCACCACGGCGGTTGCCCGAGCGCAGCAGGATCAGCACGTCCTCGCGCAATGAACCCGTGTCGGGGATCTCGGCCGGGGGCTCGAAGCCGTTGTGAGCCAGCACGGCCAGCAGCAGTGCCTCCTTGTCGGGCCAGCGGCGATAGAGAACGGCCTTGCCGGTCTTCGCGCGCTCCGCAATGGCCTCGAACGTGAATCCCGCATAGCCCTCGGCCAACAACTGCTCCCAGCCGGCTTCGAGGATCGCCGCTTCGAGCGCAGCACCACGCCGCCGGTTCGCCATCACATTGCTCCTTTAGATCCGCTTGCGTTTCTTATTCTAGCGACCCAGCTTAGTAACGCAGCCGTTTCTTATTGGAGGTCGGGATGGAAAGCACACAACCGCAGACTCCGCCATCGACGCAGTCGACCGGCAAGCTGCTCACGGCGCTGATCCTGGGTGGGATCACCGCGATCATGGATACGACGATCGTCGCGATCGGGCTTCATACGCTCACCGAGCGGCTGAATGCCCCGATATCGACGATCCAGTGGGTGAGCACCGGCTACCTGCTCGCGCTGGCGATCACGATCCCCTTCGTGAGCTGGGCGCAGAACCGGTTCGGCGGCAAGCGGCTGTGGCTGTTCGCGCTCGGCCTGTTCGTCCTCGGTTCCGCGCTGTGCGCGTGCGCGTGGAACGCCGAGTCCCTGATCGCCTTCCGCATCCTCCAGGGTGTCGGGGGCGGGATCATGTTTCCGCTGATGCAGACCCTGGCGATGCAGAGTGTCACGCCCGAGTCCCGGACGAGGACGATGGCCACGGTGAGCCTGCCCGCCGCCCTCGGCCCGATCCTCGGCCCGGTGCTCGGCGGAATGGTGCTGAGCTGGCTGTCCTGGCGCTGGCTGTTCCTCATCAACGTGCCGATCGGCGTACTGGGCTGGATCCTGGCGATCCTGTTCATCGCCGACGACCGCCCCGACCGCCAAGCCCCCCGCCCAACGGCTCGATGTCGTCGGCGGGCTGCTGCTCGTCCCGGCATTGGCTGGCCTGCTCTACGGCCTGTCCAATGTCTATGCCGCCGGCGGATTCGGCCGCGCCGATGTGCTGGTCCCCGGCATCGGGGGCGCTGCGCTGCTGACCGGCTTCGCGGTCTGGGCCGTGCGGCGCGGCGGGAAGGCGCTGATCGATGTGCGCCTGTTCTCGGTGCGTTCCGTGCGCGTCTCGTCGATCGCGCTGACCTTCGTCGGCGCGGCGCTGTTCGCCGGCAACTTCTTGCTGCCGTTGTACTTCCAGGCACTGCGCAGCTACGACCCCCTGCATGCTGCACTGCTGCTCATCCCGCAGGGGGTGGGTGCGCTGCTCGCCCGATTCGTCGTGGCGAGGCTGGTTCACAGCCACGGTTCGCGTCTGGTCGCCTTCGTCGGGTTCCTTGTCATGGCGGCCGCCACCATGCCGTTCGCTCTCGCGGGTGCCACGACAAGCCTGACACTGCTCGGTGTGTCGCTGTTCATCCGCGGATTCGGCAACGGTGTCGTCTTCATCCCGATCATGACCGTCGCCTATGTGGATCTCGCCAGGGATCAGATGCCTCAGGCCTCGGCCATCACTCGCATCGTTCAACAGCTGGGCGGGGCCTTC
>NZ_JARKPQ010000232.1 GCF_029975155.1 Propionicimonas sp.
CACCCCCTGCAGCACCATCCCTTCCGTCAGGTCCGCCAGTTCGCGCACGTCGTCCCGGAAGGCGGCCGCCTGGAACTCCCGGCGCGGGTCGCGGCCCGGCTTTTTCAGTTCTTCCAGGATGTCGCGCAGGGTGGGGGGGCCGACCGCCTCCGTCACATAGCGGGACAGGTCGATGCGCGTCGCCAGGGACGGGTCGGCGACCAGCTCCTGGAGCGACACCGAGAGGTCGGCGGCCATGGCCTCCACCACCGGGTAACGCTCGGGATGGACTGCGCTGTTGTCCAGCGGATGGCTCCCTCCGCGGATGCGGAGGAAGCCGGCCGACTGCTCGAATGCCTTGGCGCCGAACCGGGGCACGGCCCTAAGCGCCGGCCGGTCGGGAAACGGGCCGTTTTCGTCCCGGTGACGGACAATGGCCCTGGCCAGCGAGGGGCCGAGACCGGAGACGTAGGAGAGGAGCGTCCAGGAGGCGGTGTTCAGGTCAACGCCCACGTAGTTGACGCACGACTCCACCACCGCGTCCAGGGCCTTCTTCAACTGGTCTTGGTTCACGTCGTGCTGGTACTGGCCCACGCCGATGCTCTTGGGATCTATTTTCACCAGCTCCGCCAGCGGGTCCTGCAGGCGGCGGGCGATGGAGATGGCGCCGCGCACCGTCAGGTCCAGCTCCGGGAACTCCTCCCGGGCGATCTCCGACGCCGAATAGACGCTTGCCCCGGCCTCGCTCACCATGACCACCTGGATGCCTTTTCCCGCCGCCAGGGTCTCCCTCACGAACTGTTCGGTCTCCCTGCCGGCGGTGCCGTTCCCCACAGCCACCATCCCGCTGTCATGCGCGTCGATGAGCCTTAGCAGCTCCCTGCGGGCAGCCTCGGCCTTCCCCTCGCCGGTGTGCGGGTAGATGGTGGCGTGGTCGAGGAACCGGCCGGTCTCGTCCACGGCAGCCAGCTTGCAGCCGGTCCTTAGGCCGGGATCGATGCCCAGGACTTTTTTTCCTCCGGCAGGGGGCGCCAAAAGGAGGTTGCGCAGGTTGTCGGCGAACACCCGGATGGCCGCCTCGTCGGCCCGCCGTTTCGCCTCCAGCCTGAGCTCCACCTCGATGGAGGGCGCAATCAGCCGTTTATAGGCGTCCTCTGTCACGCCTTCCAGCAGCTCCCCGAAGATGCTGTTCCCGCGCACGATCCGCGACTTCAAGCCCGCGAGGATCTCCTCCACCGGCGCGACGATGGAGAGGAACAGCACCTCCTCCTTTTCCCCCCGCCTCATTGCCAGCATACGGTGGGACGGGATCTCCCTCAGCGGCTCCTGGTAGTCGTAGTACATCTCGAACTTGGTGATGCTCTTTTTTTTATCGCCAGCCACCCGTGAGGCCATCAGCCCCTGCTCGCCGGTCAGCCGTCGCACCAGTGCCCGCAGGTCGGCGTCCTCGGCGAACCGCTCGGCCAGGATGTGGCCGGCACCCTCCAGGGCCGCCGTGGCGTCGCGTACCTCCCGCTCCGGGTCGACGAAGGGGGCGGCCGCCTCCCCGGGGGTCCCGGTGGTCAACTCCTGGG
>NZ_JARKPQ010000241.1 GCF_029975155.1 Propionicimonas sp.
GGAATCTGGTCCGGATTGCGGATCACCGAGGTCACCTCGTCCCCGGCCTGGCGCAGCAGCGGCGCGGTGAGCAGTGCGACCTTGCCGTGCCCACCGATGATCACAGTCTTCATGGCCCTTCCCTTCGTCGATCGTGCCTTCTCCGCTGCCGCAACGGTGCCGGCCAGCCCGCCGGCCTGCCACGCGATCTTGGCGGCGACCAGTCAGGATCGGGCAACCGGCGATGAGACCACCCTAGGTCCGCCGGGCGCCACGAATCGGCCTGACGGTGTGCACGTCATCAGAGAATCGACCCGCCGATGAGCAAGTCGTCATGAGTCGGACGCGGTTGTGATCGTGCCCGCGACCATCTCGACAAACGCGTCCAGACTTGCCCGGGCTACCTCACCGTCGCGGTGTGCTAGCCAGGACGACGTGATTCCTTCCAGGCCTGCGATGAGAACGTCGGCCAGCACGCCGATGTCGATGCCGTGCCCAGACCCGCTGTCGGTGAGGAATCGCTTCAGCTGCGTGATCACCTGGGCACGATATATGGCATAGTCACGAGCGGGTAGGGCGGCCAGTTCGGGGTCTCGTAGGCAGTGGGCGGTGAGTTCACTGAGGACCAGGCACCACTGCGGGTCAGTTTCGACGGCCGTCCAGTAGGCAGTCACCAACGCCCGCAGATTCTGCTCGGCGGTCAGCGCCGGATCGAGGACCGACCAGGCGTCGTCCAGGCTTTGTTGGAGATCGCCGTCCAGGATCACCTGGAAGAGCTCGGCCTTGCTGTGAAAACAGTAGTGAAAGGCACCTAACGGCATGCCTGCTTGGGTGCAGATCGCGCGGGTCGTCGCTGCCGCAACACCATCGCGGCGCATTACTTGGAGCGCGGCCGCCACCAACAGCTGCCGCCGTTCGGCCCCACTCATCCGCCCCGACGTCCCGGCATCTTGCTCAGTCATAAACCAAGCTTACGACAACTGGTCAATCGTCCAGGTCGTTTGACTAAGACAGATGAACAACATAGCCTGGCAGTCATGTTCTGGGGAATGTTGGCAGTGACCGCCGGTCTGGGTGTTGCCGGGCTGGATCCGGTCGGCGCGCTGATCTTGGCGACCGCGATCGCTTCTGGGGCTCGTCGCGACGCCGTGCTGGCATTCTCTGCATCCTCATTGGCTGTAACGGTGGTGGTCGGCATCGTGCTGGGGGAGTCGGTGCAGCGACTCGTCGACGCGATCAGCAGTGGTCTTCACGTGCCCGATGTCGCTCGATTCTGGTTGCAGCTGGCAACGGCAGCAGCCCTGGCCATCTGGGCAGTGCGCCGTCATCGGCAGCGGCGCACGAAGCGCATCCCCGAGCCCCGTCCTGCTCGCGGGTCGTCGATGGCC
>NZ_JARKPQ010000244.1 GCF_029975155.1 Propionicimonas sp.
ATGGCGTGGAAGTACCGCACCGGGGCGCCGTGGCGGGACGTGCCGGAGCGGTTCGGTAAGTGGAACTCGATCTACAAGCGGTTCAACCGGTGGGCCGAGGACGGCACCTGGGAGAAGCTGCTGGCCGAGGTGCAGAAGCAGGCCGACGCCGCCGGGAAGATCGACTGGGTCGTCTCGATCGACTCCACGATTGCACGTGTGCATCAGCACGGCGCGACACTGAAGCGTGACACAGGGGGCCCTGCCGAATCACAAGAATCCGTGGTTCGAGCCGCCTGATCACGGGATCGGACGCTCCCGTGGCGGCCTGACGACCAAGCTGCACCTGGTCTGCGACGGCCGCGGAAGGCCGCTGGGCATGGTCATCACCGGTGGGAATGTCAACGACACCACGATGATGCCCGCCGTGCTTGAGGACATCCGCGTGCCCCGCGACGGGAAGGGCCGGCCGCGCACCCGCCCCGACCGGGTGCTCGCCGACAAGGGCTACCCGTCGAAGGCGAACCGTGCATGGCTGCGCACGAGAGGGATCGCGGCCACGATCCCCGAGAGGGACGATCAGATCGCGCACCGCCGCAAGAAGCCAGGCCGACCGATCGACTTCGGCGATCAGCAGCAGGAACGCTACAAGGGCCGCAACGTCGTCGAACGCTGCTTCAACAAGCTCAAGCAGTGGCGCGGCATCGCGATGCGTTCGGACAAGCTCGCTCGCAACTATCGTGCCGCGATCAGCCTCGCTGCGACGCTGATCTGGATCAAGACGGACCTGTCCCGTCCGGCCTGGCCATAGGCCGGCCGGCGCCGCGCCGATGCGGCAGGATGACGGGATGAGTTCCTACGTTCGCCCTTTGATCGAAGCGCCGGTGTTCCGCGATGCTGACGGCGCGGTGATCAACTACGGGAGTCGGTGGCACGGGTCACCTCCGGAAGACACCTACTCGGTCGACACGCATCCCGAGCGGTTCGCACCGCTGCACGTTGTCGCTGACGCCCTTATCGCCCACCTCCGAGAGACGTATGACGTCGAGGTCGATGAGGGTGTTGAGGTGGCAGCGGATCTGCTGCGTCCCGCGTTTCATGATGTGGTGCGCGCGGTGCGGATACGTCCTAATGATCCGAAGTGCGCGTCCTTGACGTTGGTCTTCACCGCTTATCCGGGGATCTACATGCACGCGGGACTATTGCACGACTTCCACTACCCAGTCTGCGGTTGCGACGCTTGCGACTCGAACTGGGAGGCCGAAGCCGATGAACTCGAGCAGCAAGTGTTCGCGACCGTCAGCGGCAACTACCGAGAGACGATCGAACGCGGACTTCGCCCCTGGGTCGATTACGCCTTCACCTATCCCGACGGCGCGAGCTCCGGGAAATCCCGCTCCCAAGATCTTCCTGCCCAGCGCCTCAAAGACGCCAAGCCCGTCCTCCGCGACCTTCCCGTCGGATGGAATCACTGGCCGCGCCCGGCCCC
>NZ_JARKPQ010000250.1 GCF_029975155.1 Propionicimonas sp.
CTGCTCGACCCCCTCCCCGACAGCGACGGCTTGCCCCCCGACCCCGGCGATGCCGCCGCGGACGAGCACTGGGCAGCGCACGCCGACCTCGGTGACGCCGCCAGCGCGACAACGGAGGACAACCAGATCGACGAGGTCGAACCGGACCTGGCCTTCTCGTTCGAAGCCGTCGAACGCCGGGTGATGACGCCGCCAGAGATCTCCGCTGCGGACCTCAACGCCCAACTCGACCGCGCCGACGCCTGGCGCGCCAGCCCCCACACCCCCGAACGCCTCGAGGCCGTCAACGAGCTCGCGCTCAGGTTCTACCAGGACCGCTACTGCGGGTCGTGGGCACAGCCCTACCTGGCCAGACGCTTCGGCGCCGACATCACCGGCGACCCCGACATCCGCCCCGGCTACGCCCCAGCCGGCTGGACCAGCCTTGTCAACCACCTCCACCGCCACGGCGTCACCGACGACGAGTTGCTCGCCGCCGGACTGGCCGCCACCGCCTCCACCGGACGCCTCATCGACCGGTTCCGCGACCGCGCCGTCTTCCCCATCCTCCACGACCAGAAGGTCCTCGGGTTCGTGGGACGTCGCCACCCCGACGCCACCGACCTCGACCACGCCGGACCGAAGTACCTCAACACCCCCGAGACGCTGCTGTTCCACAAGAGGGCCCAGTTGTTCGTCGCCGGAGCACGTCATCTGGACGCCGGCGGCATCCCCGTCGTCGTCGAAGGACCCGCCGACGCCATCGCCGTCACCCGCGCCAGCGAGGGCCGCTACGTCGGCGTCGCGCCGCTCGGCACCAACCTGACCAGCGAGCAAGCCACCCAACTCCGGGGCTACGGCGTCGACCCGATCATCGCCACGGACGCCGACGTGGCCGGCCAGGTGGCCGCACAGCGTGACTATTGGATCCTCACCCCGCAACTCCTCCAACCGCGCCATGCCGACCTGCCAGAAGGCACCGATCCCGCCGAACTCGTGGCCACCGGCAGCGCCCCGCACTTGGTCGATGCCCTCGACCAGGCCCGACCACTGGCCGAAGTCCTCATCGACGAGCGCCTTACCAACCTGCCCCCCGTCGACGCGGCCCTCGCCGCAGCGCCCGTCATCGCCGCCCAAGCTGTCGACGCGTGGGAACCGGTCGTCCAGACCGTGGCGGAGAGGATCAACGTGGACGCCGACGTCATCCGCTCCAGCGTCGCGGCGTTCATCCGGGCCTGGAACAACGACCCATCCCGCGTCGCCGACCAGCAACTCGGACTCACCACACAGGCCCGGGACCGGCTCACGGCAGCCGCGCACGCCCATCGCTGGGAGACCCTCGCCAGCCGAATCGACCCCCGCCTGGTGGCGGACCCCCACTGGCGCACACTCGCGGCGGCCCTTCAGGACGCCGACAACCGTCGCATCGACGTGCCGGACGCCATCTCCGTGGTGCTCGAAGACGGAGCTCTCAACGCGGACGCACCTGCCGCCGACCTCGCAAGCCGGATGGCGCTCCTCACCACGCCCGAACCGTTCACAGAAGGCACGGCACCTGGCGTGAACGAAGCGCCGCAGGAAGCGATCCACCCCACAATGCCGAGCCACCGCCGCGGTCCAAGCACCTGGTGAACGCCGTCATCACAGTTGCCCCGGAGGCGCGGTGGACTCACGAGGGCCGAGGAGGACGCCAGCTCACGAGGCGGCTGCCGGGGCGGGATTCGATCATGTGTCGGCTCGCCCGCGATCATCAGGCCGGTTCAGGGTCGATCCCCATCCCGCTCCTGGAGTCCGCGTGTGCGATGACAGAATGGCACCGTGTTGCCAAACAGTGATCCTCACCAACTCAATCTCCCCTCTGACGACTGGCGGGGAATCAAGGCGAGCGTTCCAATCGCATGCACGGACATCGTCATCACCAGAGAGGCCTTCGGATCGGTCACTAAGGTCGCGCTCATCCAACGACGCTATCGGGACGGGAGCTTGAGGTGGTGCCACCTGGGTGGCCGGGTTGGTATCGACGAGACGCTCCGGGAGGCGGCCATGCGGCACGTCAACTCGACCTGCAGCATCCCCGGGGAGAACTCTGATCTTCTCGGCTCAACGTTCCCAAGGAGCCCTGTTGCGCCGTTTGAGTTCTTCAGGAAGGAAGGGTTAGGCCCTTCTGGTTCAGGCCTTGATCCTGATAAGCATGCGATCTCTTGGTGCTATCGCTTCGAGTGGCCATGGGAAACCGATCCGCAGCCCGTGAGCGGCAGTGAAGCGCTCTCCGTGAAGTGGTTCGGCGCTTCCCAATTGCCCGCAGAACTCTGGCCGGGAACAGCGCAGCTCGTGGAACAGACGACTGCCTCGAAGTACCTTGCAGAGACATACGCCGCGATCAGTTCACAGGCTGATACTCACAACGCCCTCATGTGGCAGACTCCCGTGCTCGCGATGACTGCGCAAGCATTCCTCCTAACGATCGGCTTGGGCTCTGGGATAAGCCCGATGGCACGCCTTGCGGCGGCCGGGCTGAGTTTGGTGGTCAGCATCCTGAGCATTCAGCTGATGCTGAAGCACTCTGCGATGCAGCTTCGTGATCATATAGCCCTTGAGGACATCGAACGACGTCGCGGGATGGCCATCTACCATGTCAAGCCCATTCTCAGTGGGACAGGTCTCAAGGCGTGGCTGACCCGTCAACGAAGTCGTGAATGGTGGCTCGCCGGAATGGCTACCTTCGGATTCGTTTCGCTGATGATTGCTGTCGTCTCAGCCCTCAAAGTCTTCTCATAGCCCAGCTTGCTCCGTTGATCCCAATGGAGATGGTGCCCTTGAGGATTTCTCGTCTCTCGTGGTGCTGACGCGACGACCCTCCCGCCAACGCGAGCATCCGCCTGTGACAGCAGATGCTCTCCTTACCCGCCCCCGCCCAACCGTCAGCGTGTCTCACCCACGAGGATGGGATTTTTGAGACACTCTCTCCATGGGGCTTCTGGGATACACCTGCGTCAGCGACGCCGGCCAGGACGCCGCCGTCCAGTCTGAGGCGTTGATGTCGGCGGGGGTGGATGCTCTCAACATCTTCTCTGACGTCGCCCCGCCGAAGAGGGCCGCCGACCGACCCGGTATGCGCCGCCTGCTGGACACCGTTGAGGAAGGCGAGACCGTTGTCGTGTGGCGGATTGACCTCCTGGGCCGGTCCCTCAGCGAGGTTCTCGACACCGTCGCCATGATGGTTGGGCGTGGCCTCGACCTCGTCTCCGTGCAGGATGGCATCGACTCGCGCACCACAACCGGCCGCCTCATGGTGGACCTCATCGTGAGCCTTTCTCAGTACGAACGACACCTGACCGGCGAGCGCGTCGCGGCGGGCATGTCCTCCGCTCGAAGGGCGGGCACGAGACTCGGCCGACCGCCGCTCGATTCTTTGTTGATCCGAGATAAGGTCCGCGCAGTCGAGGACGCGCGAGCCCGCGGGCTGAGCGCCGCCGACGCCGCGCGATTGGTGGGGTGGAGCCGAGCAACGTTCTACCGGCACCAGAAGGAACACGGGTCCCAGGAATGACTCGCGGAGACCTGATCCTCATCGCTGCCGTCACAGTCCTCGGCGCGGTCATCGGCTTTGCCATCAGGGCGCGGCTCGCCACACTCGCCTACCGTCACGATGGGGAAGTCAGCCAGCCCTCGCCGGGGCCTCGATGGTGGATTCCCGTCACGGTTGCAGCGGCCAGTGGCCTCCTCGCATGGCGCTTCGGAGTCGAGCGCTGGCCGCTGCTGCTCCCCACCCTGCCACTCGCTTTGTTCGGTCCATGGTTGTCTGCGATCGACCTCGACGTCCGCCGACTGCCCAATCGCCTTCTTGCCGTCCACGGCATCGTCGTGGCGGTGGGGGTGGGAACCGCTGCCGTCATCACCGGCGACCTCAGCATCGCCATGCAAGCCGCCGTCGGCGGAATGGTCGCGTTCGTGGTCTTCTGGATCCTCGACCGGGTTCGGCCCGGCGGTTTCGGTTGGGGTGACTGCAAGTACATCCCGATCATCGGCGCCGCAACCGCAGCGGTCAGCCTCTCCGTCGCGTGGTGGGCATTCTTGATCGCCTGCGTGGCAGCCGTCGGGTCCACCCCGTTCCGCCGCCGTCGAACCGCGTTCCCGTTCGGTCCCTGGCTGGCCATCGGGGCCTTGGCGGCCATCGCGCTGTTCGGGTGAGCGGCCCGCAGTCGCAGCCAGGCGGGTGTTGAACCATCGAGGCTAGAGGACCTCACCGGTGGACGGGTCGATCAAGTCACCGCCATCCAGAAGGGTGAGTTGGTGCCGGGTGGACCGAACGTCCTCGTCATGGGCGAGTGCGAACAGGTCAACCTCGAACGCTCGGAGCCGCTGGGCAGACGCCTCTTCGCTCGCGTGGCGGGTGTAGCGACTGCGGCTGGGCCAGGGCTGGTGGTCGTCGTCGCAGGACTGCTTGAGCCGCTGACGCATCCGGTCGATGAAGCCGGGCAGGACGTAGCGGTGCCAGTTCTCGAGGACGTCCGACGTCGGCGCGTGGCCGGCGCGGCGGCGTTGGTCGGCCACCACGGCCAACTCGTGGACGAGGTGCGGATGCAGCGGCCAACAGTGCGGGATGCACGCGCCTCCCGAGCCCTCCCACACGTACTCCGTGTTGATCCACTCCGCCACCTGGTCGAGCCACAGCCAGACCTCCCACCGCAGGCCGCGGTCAAGACAGGTTGTCGGGTCCCACGGGCGCGGCAGGTTGGCGGGGTTACCCAGCTTCTTCTTGCGCTCCTCGCTGCCGTTCTGGGCCTCCCACAGATCGTGGTAGGCCTTCTGGACCCGACTGCCCGGCGCCGGGAAACCCGACACGAGCGGGCTAGCGTGGGTCGCCTGTTCACCAGCCATGACGTTGCGCTTCCACGAGGGCGGCGGCGGTACGGGCCTCCACGTCACGACCCCCGCCACGTCCCGCAGCAAGCTCCTCCCGAAGCGCTCGCTGCTGGGCCAGCAGCCGTCGGCCATCGCGTCCCTCGATGCACCGATGCAGCCGGGCGATCATCGGTCGGGCGTTCTCCGCGATCACCAGCGCCTGCTTGTCGGGCAACTGCCGGAGCTCCTCGGGACGCAGGATCGGGATCTCCTCGGAGTGGATCGTGCGTCCCCTTCCGCCGCCCATCTGCCACGACGAACGAGGCACCCGGACGCGTCCGACCAGGTCGGAGACCTCCTGGTTGAACGACACGTCCTTCGAGCCACCGAACCACACCAGCACGTTGGTGAGCCCCACGAGGGCGCGGGCCTCCTGCTCGCCGAAGATCGCCGCCAACTGCCGGAACGTCTGCGCCGCGTAGATGAAAGACAACCCGAGCGCCCGCTCGTTCGCCATCCGCGTCCGGAGCGTGGGCAACGGAGCCGTGGAGGGCAGTTCGTCCAGGCAGGCCAGCATGGGCGGGCACAGGCGTCCGAACTGGCTGCCGTTTGCCTGCTGGATTGCGGTAGCGAGGACGTGCTCGGCGACTGCGGTCATCACCGGGGACGCCGACGCGTACGGGTCTTCGCGGCCCAACAGGTAGATGGTTCCCCGCTCGCGGAGCACCTCGCCAATGTTGGTGGCCGGACGCCGCGCCGAAGGCACGCAGCGGCGGCGAATGTCGTCCTGGAAGAACAGAGACATGGCCTGCTGGACAGTCGTGATCGTGTTTGCGCTCGTGCGTTCGTCTCCGCGCAGCGCGCCTTGCAGGAGACCCGCCCACAAGGGATCGGAGTGTGGGTGTCGGCGCAAAATCTCCTCGGGCTGAGAGGTCGACAACGGCTTGGACACCCACAACAGCAGGTCATCCAGGGTCTTGCCCGTGAGCGCTGCAGCGTGGAAGTACGCCATCAGCACTTTCGCGGCCTCGGCGGCGTAGAACCTGGCCGCTGCGTCCCCCGACCCGTGGCTCGTGCCGTGGATGGTTCCCGCCGTGAACGCTTTCGCTCGGCGTTCGGAGACCATGCGGTCTACACAGCCGGCGACAGGGTCCCACACGAGCTCCGGCAGGCCGGGGACGAGCCCGAACGGATCCAGCACGACGCAGGGCCTGCCGCCCGTGGAACGTTCGGGAAGCGATAGGAGCAGGTCGTCAGGCTTGGTGAGCGTCACCAGTGCCGCGCCGGGGGCGTTGATGAGCGCGGGCGTCAGGAGGTCCAACGTCTTGCCCGAACCCTGCGGGCCGATGACACCTGCGGTCCGGTCCCACGGGCACCACAGCGCACCTGACCTCGGGTGGTGGCCGACTCCGATCCGCCACCCCACCTGAGCTGGGTCGAACCGACTCGGTCGGCTGCGCCAGACGCGGTTGCGGGTTTGTGAAGCGATCATCGCGACACCCTTCGCCCGCTCGGGAACAGGTCGGGTCGGACCACGTGCCGCGCCTTCCAAAGCCGGTCCTTCCCCAGAAGTTGGTGGGCTTCGGCGACAGTCGCCATCCCCCGCATCCGCACCGGCCCCCACCGATGCCAGGCCCACACACCCGTCACGGCGAGCAAAATGGTCGCGAGGAGGCCCGTCACGCCGAGCGATGCCCACAGGACCCCGGGGTCGGCCGCGGGGTGGACTCCATTCAACCCGGCAGCGGCGTCACCGGCCAGCACGCCCGGGAGACTAGTGGTCATGCTCGTTAGTTCGTTGGCGTTCATGCGGCGACCCGTTTGAGGTAGTCGTTGAGCTGCGGGCGGGTCCAGGTCCAGTTGAACGGGCGGCTGGTGGTGTTGTACCGGTTCTGGAAGGCCAGGATCCGCCCGGCGAGGTCGTCGAGGGTGGTGAAGGACGCGCCGTGGAGGGCTTTACGGGCGAGGATGGAGAAGTAGATTTCGATCTGGTTGAGCCAGGACGCGTGGACCGGAGTGTGGACCATGATCGTGTTCGGGTATCGCTGCTGCAGCCGGATCTGAGCGGCCACACCTCGGTGAGACGAGCCGTTGTCCACGACCCAGAACACACGCCGAGCCGACGCGTAGGGTTCGGCTGTCATCACGTGATCGACCAGTCGGGTGAACGGCTCGATCCCGGTGGTCGGATCGGTGATGCCCAGGATCTGGCCTGAGGCGATGTTGAGCGCGGCAAGGTAGGCCAGGGTGCCGCCACGCCGGTAGTCGAACTCGACCCGGCGGGCCCGTCCGGGCAGTAACGGCCGGGCGGGCGTTACACGGCGTAGCGCTTGGATACCGGGTTTCTCATCGGCGGAGATCACGACGTCGTCATCGCTGAGCGGCTTGCCTTGCCAGCGGCGGTCGTACAGGTCCAGCACGACACCGGCCCGCTGCGCGAAGCAGGGGTCGCGCACGGTGATCCAGGACCGGGTCTGCCATGGCTTGATCGCATCAGCGGTCAGCCAGCGTCCGACCGTATGGCGAGAGATCGTCTCGACGACGTGTTCGGCGATGGCTTGCGCGGCGATCTCAGCAACCGACCAGCGGGCCAGCGGAATGTCCTTATCGTCGTCCGGACGGGAGCACGCGATCGCTTTAACCTCGGCGACCTGGACCGGGGTGAACTTCGTCGGACGACCAGACCTCGGCAAGTCCACCAGCCCAGCCAGCCGTCGGCTGGCGTACCGGGACCGCCACTTGCGCACCGTTTCCCGGCAGATCCTCACCCGGTCAGCGACTTGCTGGTTCGACAGCCCATCGGCGGCGGCCAGCACGATCTGGGCTCTCAACCGCTGCCGGCACTGCGCCGACGGCCTACACCACCTGTCCAGTTCCGCACGCTCTGCTAGGGACAACACGATCACGACGGGGGAAGACGCCATAACCCAGCCCACCACCTCGGCGTGCCGTGACCGATCCGGACACGCCGAACAAACACCCGCCTGGGATGATGGTTCCCATGGCCACGATCCCCGACTCGACCAAAGGGTCTTTGACCTGGAAACTGACCGACCGGGCACGCGCGCGTTGGCCGCAAATCCAACACGTGACGACCCGTTTCCGCGGCAACCTAGCCTACGTCGACGCCGTCCTCGCCGACGGTGACACGATCAAGCTCTGCCGGCTACGCTACACCGGCTACGCCTCCCGCTGGGGATTCGCGATCTGGCGGGCCTCCCACGATGACTACCAAGACTCCTGGCTCCCCAACGGCACACCCTCCGGCACCCCCGAAGAAGCCCTCGACACCGCCTGCGGCCTCTACCTCGGCGACCCCACCGCCTGGACACCACCGCCAACGAACTAACGCACACAAGCACTAGGGACAATCCCCCATGCTTTGTACTAACCCGTGCCATACGCTCGAATCGACCGTCACCCACAAGACAGGAGCTGCGATATGACCACGCCCTTGGCCACGATTGCTGACGCTCTCATCGAGTTCATTCTGAGCTTGTT
>NZ_JARKPQ010000256.1 GCF_029975155.1 Propionicimonas sp.
CCGCCACGCCGCGGCCTGCAGGATCGCCCGGCACCCCTCGGGCCACGACTTCAGCGTGGGCGCGGCCTGCTGGATCAGCGCGGCCGCACCGGCAACCGCGGGGGCGGCGAAGCTCGTGCCGCTCATGGTCAGGCCCACCGAGGTGACGCCGATCCCGTTCGCCGCGATCTCGGGCTGCTCCCGATCGCCGTGGCTCGAGGCCGGGTTCCGGAACACCGAGTCGGACGCCATCGCCGTCGCGCTGTCGTTGTGGCTGCCCGCGGTGAGCCGGTTGAACCCCTTGTGGTTCACGAACTCGGTGCCCGCGCCGTTGCCGGACGCCTCCACGATCGTCGGGTACGGCCAGTGCAGCGCCAGCCAGTCCTTGTACATGTCGTCGTGGGACAACCCGCTGCTGGTCTGCTCGGCGTTGCGGTGGAAGCTCTGGCTGATCACCGTGCAGCCCCGGTCCTGGGCGGCCCACCGGATCGCGTCCAGGTCCATGCTGTTCGCCGAGAACAGCGAGACGCCCGGCGCATGCCCGTTCGGGGCGTTCCTCTGGGTGTTCCTGATCACGGCGTGGGTCAGTCGCGCGTGCGAACTCGGCGTTGGCGAGGAGGTGTACCGCCCCGCGATCTGCAACTGGGTGGTGCTGTCCGGCCCGTCCTCGTAGACGGCGACGTTCACACCGCTGCCGGTGAACCCGGCGGTGTGCGCGTCGTCCGAGTTGGCGACGGCGATCGAGGCGCCAAGGTCCACCTCGCCGGTGCGATCGGACGCGAACACGGCCGCCACCGACTCGTGCTCGGCCAGGCGGCGCACGGCGTCGGCCGGGATCACGCCGTACACGACGGGTGCGGCGCTGTCCACGCGGGTCACCTCCAGCCCGAGGTCGCGGGCCACCTCCGCCAGCTTGTCGACGTACTCCGTCCACGCCTTCGCAGCCTCGAGCTCCGCCGCCGGTGGCCGCCTGGCGGCACCACGGGCGGGCTTCTCGGGCAGGGTCTCCCACGGGCCGTCGGCGGGCAGCGCCGCCCACACCGCGACTTCGACGGAGTCCGCGCGGTCGAGCTGTTCGGCCAGCGCCGGATCGATGCGGCCGTAGCGCTTGCGCCGCCGCTCACCGAGTGCGGTGAGCTCCCCGGACAGGTCGACCGGCTTGCCGTCCTGGTCGAAGGCGAGCTCGACGGGCTCGTCGTCGCGACGTCCGATCGCCTTGAAGGCGTCGATGAACGGACCGTCCACCGTGCCGTGCAGCGGGAGCCGCTCGACGTCCAGCTCGCCGATCCGCAGCCGCACCGCGTGCGTCACGACATGCTTCGTGCTCAGTGGAGCCGGCGTCTCGACCACGACGAACTCCGTGCGGAACTCCTGCCGGGCCCCCTTCCCGGATGGGACGCCGTCCACCACCACCTGGTGGAAGCCCGGCGTGAGTTCGGCCGTCTCGACCACGAGCCGGCCGGACGCCCGGTCATGGCGGACGGCGGCCGAGCCACCACCCGAGACCACGACGGCATGGGCGGAGTCGGCCGCGAAGGCGCCTCCGCCGATGGTGATGGAACGTCCGGCGGGAACGACCTCGCCGGACGCGATATCGGCAACGGGCTGCCAGCCCTTGGTCCGGGCCATGTCTGCCTCCTCGGTCCAGGCGTGCGGTGCACGCGACTGGACAGGAGAGGCCTCAGCGGGCCGCGCTGATACCGGTCAGGGCACCCGAGCGGTCCACTCGGGGTTGTGGAACTTCTCCTCCGCCAGCTGCCGGACGCGAGCGAGCTCCTCCGGCGAAACCTCGCCGTCGACCACCTCGAACAGCTCCCGGAAGGTCGCCAGGAAGGACGCCATCACCTGGTCGCGCGGCAGGTTCGTCTGCGACCGCACCGGGTCGACCCGCTTGTTGGCGCTCTTGGTGCCCTTGTCGGAGAGCTTCTCCCGGCCGACCCGGAGCACCTGCAGCATCTTGTCCGCGTCGATGTCGTAGGCCATGGTCACGTGGTGCAGGACGGCGCCGCCGACGAACCGCTTCTGCGCCGCGCCGGCGAGCTTGCCCAGCGGGGACGCGATGTCGTTCAGGCCCGCGTAGTGCGCCTGCACCCCGACCCGGCTCAGGGCGGTCAGCACCCATTCGTCGAGGAAGGCGTAGGAGGCCTCGTAGCTCATCCCGTCCACGAGGGTGGCCGGGACGACCAGGGAGAAGGTGATGCAGTTGCCGGCCTCCATGAACATGGCGCCACCGCCGGAGACCCGCCGGACGACCTGCACGCCGTGGCGCCGTGCGCCGTCCGCGTCGATCTCGTTGCCCAGCGACTGGAACGACCCGATCACGACCGCCGGGTTCTGCCACTCCCAGAACCGGAAGGTGGGCCCGCGGCGGCCGGCGGCGAGCTCCCGGGCCAGCACCTCGTCCAGCGCGCAGTGCTCGGCGGGGTCGAGGACGCCCGGGTCGACGTAGGTGAAGGTGTGGTCACTCCAGCCGGTGGACCGGCCCAGCGCCCGGCGGACGGCCATCGCGATCGCGTGGGTGTCGAAGCCGACCATCGTGATCGGCAGGCTGATCAGCCCGTCCGCGCCGGCCCGGGCCAGGTCCTCGTCGATGCGCGCGGCGAGTTCGGCGGGCACGGTCGCGACGTTCAGCCCACCGAGTGCCCGGTCGATCACCTCCAGCGCCTCGTCGGGGTCGAGGAAGAAGTCACCGCTGACCCGGACGTCGGCCAGGTGGTCGTCCGTGACGGTGAGGTCGACGGCGACCAGCTTGCCGCCTGTGACCTTGTACTCCCCGTGAAGGCGCTCGCTCATGGCGGTCAGGCTAAGTGCCGTACACTGAGCCGCGCAAAAAGCCGAGACGACGAAGTGGGACGTACATGAGCGGTCACTCCAAGTGGGCCACCACCAAGCACAAGAAGGCGGCCATCGATGCCAAGCGCGGCAAGCTGTTCGCCAAGCTGATCAAGAACATCGAGGTGGCGGCCCGCACCGGTGGCGCGGATCCCTCGGGTAACCCCACGCTGTACGACGCCATCCAGAAGGCCCGCAAGAACTCCGTCCCGGTCGACAACATCGACCGTGCGGTGAAGCGTGGCGGCGGCGTGGGCGCGGACGCCGTCGACTACACGGCGCTGATGTACGAGGCGTACGGGCCGGCCGGCGTGGCGATCCTGATCGAGTGCCTCACCGACAACCGCAACCGGTCCGCGTCCGACGTGAAGGTGGCCGTGACCCGCAACGGCGGGACGATGGCGGACGTCGGCTCGGTCTCCCGCATCTTCGACCGCAAGGGCGTGGTCGAGGTCGCCAAGGCCCAGGCCGGCCGCACGCTCACCGAGGACGACCTGCTCGAGGCGACGCTCGACGCCGACCCCGAGGACGTCGCCGACGACGGCGACAACTTCCGCGTGCTGAGCGACCCGAACGCCGTGGTGGACGTGCGCAAGGCCGTCCAGGCGGCGGGCTTCGACTACGAGTCGGCCGAGGTGCAGTTCGTGCCCCAGTACACGCAGGCGATCGACACCAAGGAGGCCGCAGAGAAGCTGTTCAGGCTGCTCGACGCCATCGAGGACCTCGACGACGTGCAGACCGTCTACAGCAACGAGGACGTCCCCGACGAGATCGGCGCCCAGCTCGCCGACGACTGAACGGTAAGGGGACGGTTCCCTTTCCGTTCACTTTCCACCGACGAGTGGAGAAAATTGAACGGTAAGAGAACCGTCCCCTTTCTGTTCACGGCGTGGCATGGCGAGCGGCGGCGGGGCGGCGGCTAGTATCCGAACAACTGTTCGGACATGAGGTGACGAATGCGGGTACTCGGGGTTGACCCCGGCCTGACCAGGTGCGGGGTCGGCGTGATCGAGGGCACCCCTGGACGGCCGCCACGGCTGGTGGCCGTCGGCGTGGTCACCACTCCCAGCACCCTGGAATTGCCGCAGCGACTGCTCCGGATCGAGGCCGGTCTCACCGAGTGGGTCGCCGAGCACCGCCCGGACGTGGTGGCGGTCGAGCGGGTGTTCGCCGACCAGAACGTGCTGTCGGTGATCGGCACCGCGCAGGCGGCGGGGCTGGCGATGCTGGTGGCCGCTCGCGCCGGACTGCCCGTCCACACCCACACCCCGACCGAGGTGAAGGCCTCGATCACCGGCTCCGGCCGCGCCGACAAGGCGCAGGTCGGCACCATGGTCGCCCGCATCCTGAAGCTCGACGCCCCGCCGAAGCCCGCGGACGCCGCGGACGCGGTCGCGCTCGCCATCTGCCAGCTCTGGCGCGGCGCCGGCGCCGACCGGATCGCCCAGGCGCTGGCGAAGAGAGGAACCACGGCATGATCGCCCGACTCACCGGGACGGTGGCAGCCGTCGGCGGCACCTGGCTGGTCGTCGACCTGTCCGGCTTCGGCCTGAAGGCGTTGTGCCCGCCGGCCACGGCCAGCCGGGCCCGGGTGGGGGAGCCGGTCACCCTGCACACCTCGCTGGTCGTCCGGGAGGACTCCCTGACCCTCTACGGCTTCGCCGAGCCGGAGGAACGGGACTGCTTCGAGCTCGTCCAGGGCGCCACCGGCATCGGGCCGAAGATCGCCCAGGCGGTCGTCAGCGTGTTCAGCCCCGACGAGTTCCGGATCGCCGTGAGCAGCGGCAACATCGCCGCCATCACCCGGGTGCCCGGCATCGGGCCCAAGGGTGCCCAGCGGCTCGTCCTCGAGCTGAAGGACAAGGTGGCCGTGCTCGGCGGCGGCAGCGGTGGCGGGGCCGCCCAGGCCGTCGCCGGCAGTTGGCGCGACCAGGTGCGGGCGGGGCTGGAGGGCCTCGGCTACTCCACGAGGGACGCCGAGGCGGCCTGCGACCGGGTCGCCGAGGTGGCCAACGAGAGTCCGGAGACCCCGGTCGCCGTCCTGCTGCGCGCGGCGCTGCGCAGCCTCGCCCGGTGACCGGCCCGGTCGCCGCCGTCTGGCAGAGTGTGCGACGTGCAGTCCGCTGACACCGATCCGCTCGACCCGCACGTCCACAGCGACGAACAGGCCGCCGAGTCCGCGCTGCGTCCGGCCACCCTCGCCGAGTTCCGGGGCCAGCGGCGGGTGAGCGACCAGCTGGGCCTCGTCCTCGCCGCGGCCCGGCACCGCGGTGCGGTACCCGACCACGTGCTGCTCTCGGGCCCGCCGGGACTGGGCAAGACCACGCTGGCGATGATCATCGCCGCGGAGATGGGCGCGCCGATCCGGATCTCGTCCGGACCGGCGATCCAGCACGCCGGCGACCTCGCCGCGATCCTCTCCGGGCTGACCGAGGGCGAGGTGTTCTTCCTCGACGAGATCCACCGGATGTCCCGGCCCGCCGAGGAGATGCTCTACCTCGCGATGGAGGACTTCCGGGTGGACGTGGTGGTCGGCAAGGGCCCGGGCGCCACCGCGATCCCGCTCGACATCCCGCGGTTCACGCTCGTCGGAGCGACCACCAGGGCGGGCCTGCTGCCGGGGCCGCTGCGGGACCGGTTCGGCTTCACCGCGCAACTCGACTTCTATGCCGCGGACGACCTGGAGACCATCCTGCGCCGCTCCGCCGTGCTGCTGGGCATCGACCTGCACGCCGCGGCGGCGACCGAGATCGCCTCCCGCTCCCGCGGCACGCCCCGGATCGCCAACCGGCTGCTGCGCCGGGTGCGCGACTACGCGCAGGTCAAGGCGGACGGACGGCTGACCCGCGGTGTGGCGTCCGCAGCGCTGGAACTGTACGAGGTGGATCCGCTCGGCCTCGACCGGCTCGACCGCGCGGTGCTGGACGCGCTGTGCCGCGGCTTCGGCGGGGGGCCGGTCGGCCTGACCACGCTCGCCCTCGCCGTCGCCGAGGAGACCGAGACCATCGAGGAGGTCGCGGAGCCGTTCCTCGTCCGCGAGGGTTTCCTGATGCGGACGCCGCGCGGCCGGGTGGCCACCCGCCGGGCCTGGACGCACCTCGGCCTCACTCCGCCGGCGAGCACCGGCACGCCGCCGGCGGCCCCCGACCTTTTCAGCGGTGACTGAGCGGCGGCAACCGGTCCCCGATCACGCCGGGCGGTGAGTCGCCGAATGGGTATTCCCAGCTTGCGGCGCTAGGCTACGGGCTCGGCGGCAGGTCCGCCCCCGAACTTCCTGAGCGTGAGGACAATCCCAATGGGCGGAGACGTTTGGTCCACCGTGCTGATGTTCGCCTTGGCGGGCGGCGTGCTGTACTTCGTGATGATCCGGCCGCAGCAGCGGCGGCAGAAGGAACAGCAGAATCTGATGAGTTCGCTCGCGCCCGGTTCCCGGGTGATGCTGATCTCCGGCATCATCGGCACGGTCAAGTACCTCGGTGACAAGCAGGCCATCGTCGAGATCTCGCCCGGTGTGGAGATGACCGTCGACAAGCGTGCGATCAGCCCCCAGGCCGTCGAGGACGAGTTCGAGTACGCCGACGACGACGCGGAGGCCGGGGACGAGAGCGCGCCCGCCGAGCCGCAGGACGTCCCGGTCGTGGACGAGACGGTGTACCAGGCCCCGACGACCGTGGTCGACCCGGCTCCCGTCGAAGCGCCCGAGCCCACCGACACCGACGTCACCTGGGACCAGCCCGGCACGGACAAGCACTGACCTCTTTCCTTAGGCAGAAGTGGCTACGACAAGCAGGAAACACTCCAACCCGGTACGCACGCTGGTGGTCCTTGCCCTGGTGATCGCCGGGTTGTTCACCCTGGTCGCCGTCTCCGGCACCTGGGCCCCCAAGCTCGGCCTTGACCTTCGCGGCGGCAGCACGATCACCCTGACGGCCTCCACCCCGGACGGCGGCGCGGTCGATCCGGCCAGCCTCGAACTCGCCCGGACGATCATCCAGCAGCGCGTCGACGCCATCGGCGTCGGCGAGAGCGAGGTGACCACCTCCGGCGAGCGGCAGATCGTCGTCTCGGTGCCCAACGTGCAGAAGGACGACCTGGTCAAGATGGTCGGCCAGACCGCCCAGCTGTACTTCCGCAAGGTGTACAACGCCGAGGCGTCCACGGGCGTCGTGACGCCCACCCCGTCGGCCTCGGCGGGCCAGGGCACGACCGCGCCGACGGCGACCGCGTCCGCGGAACCGTCCGCGTCCGCCGCGCCGACCGCGACCGCGTCCAGCACGGGCAACAAGCGGCCGCTGCCGGCGCTGCCCACTCCGGTGGCGAGCCCGCGGCCGACCGCGCCGTCCGGTGAGACCAAGAGCCTGGACGAGCTGCTGAAGTGGGAGCCGTCCGACCGCGACAACAGCGAGTTCGACGAGTTCCAGTGCGGCCAGACCAGCCCCACCCCCGACGTGACGGACCAGCCGCTGATCACCTGTGACCGGGAGAACGCCTACAAGTACCTGCTCGGCCCGGTCCTGATCCCCGGCAAGGAGGTCACCAAGGCGCAGGCCGGGATTCCGCAGAGCTCCGTGGCCTACGTCGTCACGCTGTCGTTCAACACCGAGGGTGCCGCCAAGTTCCAGACCGTCACCGCCCACCTCGCCGCGCAGCAGAGCCCGCAGAACCAGTTCGGCATCGTGCTCGACGGCTTGGTGATCTCCGCGCCGTCGGTGGGTTCCCAGTACGCGACCGGCATCGCCGGCGGCAATGCCGAGATCTCCGGCAGCTTCACCCAGAAGACCGCGACCGACCTGGCCACGGTGCTCTCCTACGGCGCACTGCCACTGGCCTTCGAGGTCTCCAGCGTGGAGAACGTCTCGGCCAAGCTCGGCGGCGACCAGCTGCAGGCGGGCATCATCGCCGGCATCATCGGCCTCGCCCTGGTCCTGCTTTACAGCATCCTGTACTACCGCGGCCTGTCCGTGGTGGTGGCACTGTCGCTGGTCGTGGCCTTCGGCCTGACCTGGGCGCTGGTGGTGCTGCTGGGGGCGAGCATGGGCTTCGCGCTGAACCTTCCCGGCATCGCCGGTGCGATCGTCGCGATCGGCGTCACCGCGGACTCGTTCATCATCTACTTCGAACGAATCCGGGACGAGGTCCGCGAGGGCCGCAGCCTGCGCACGGCGATCGAGACCGGCTGGGTACGGTCGAGGAAGACCATCCTGGTGGCCGACTCGGTCTCGCTGCTGTCCGCGGTCGTGCTGTTCATCCTCGCGATCGGCGCGGTGAAGGGCTTCGCGTTCACCCTCGGGCTGACCACGCTGATCGACATCGCGGTGGTGTTCTTCTTCACCAAGCCGATGATGACCGTGCTCGGCCGGACCAGGTTCTTCGGCGAGGGACACCGGTTCTCCGGGTTCGAGGCCGAGCACATGGGGGCCAGCAACCCACCGCTGCACAACTCGCGGCGCCAGGCGGCGGCCCCCGCGGGAGGTGAGGCGTGATGTCCGAGCAGGTCACTCAACAGCCGGCCCAGACCAAGAAGGCAAGCATCGCCCATCGGCTCTACACCGGGCAGATCTCCTACGACTTCGTCGGCAACCGCAAGCGCTGGTACATCGTCTCGGCCGTGCTGCTGCTGATCTCCGTCCTGGCGGTGGGGATCCGGGGCATGAACTGGGGCATCGAGTTCCGGGGCGGGGCGGACTTCGCGGCACCGATCACGGTCACCGAGTCCACGGTCGACGACGTTCGGACCGCCGTGGAGCGGCTCAACCTGCCGCAGAACGACGACCTCAGCGTGACCACCGTCGGCGACAACAGCGTCCGCGTGCAGACCCGTCCGCTGGAGGAGGCGGAGATCACCCAGGTGAAGGCCGCGATCGCCGGCGTCGCCGGGATCGAGGTCGACAGTGTGGCCTACTCGCTGATCGGTGCCTCCTGGGGCCAGCAGATCACCACGCAGGCCGCGATCGCGCTCGTGGTGTTCCTCGGCCTGGTGATGCTGCTGATCTGGGGATACTTCCGCGAGTTCAAGATGAGCGTGTCGGCGATCCTGGCGCTGCTGCACGACCTCGTCGTCACCGTCGGCGTGTACGCCCTGATCGGTTTCTCGGTGACCCCGGCGACGATGATCGGCGTGCTCACCATCCTGGGCTACTCCCTGTACGACACCGTGGTGGTGTTCGACAAGATCAGGGAGAACACCCGGGACATCACGAGCTCCCGGCACACGTACTCCTTCCAGGCGAACGCCGCGGTCAACCAGGTGCTGGTGCGGTCGCTGAACACGACGATCATCGGCGTGCTGCCGGTCGGTGCGCTGCTGTTCACCGGCTGGTTCGTGCTCGGCACCGGGCCACTGAAGGACCTCGGCCTCGCGCTGTTCGTGGGCATGATCGCCGGCGCCTACTCGTCGATCTTCATCGCGACCCCGCTGCTGGCGCAGATGCGGGAGGCCGATCCGGACATGGTCGAGCACCGCGAGCGACTGTCCCGCAGGGCGGCTCGGGCCACCGAGAAGAGCGCCCGCAAGCCGAAGGCGGTCACGGTCGCCGTCGGCGACACCGCGGCCGCGAACGTCGATCCGGCCACCCTCGGGCTGGTCGCGGCGAAGGACCTGGACAGCGGACCGCGGCGGCAGCCCTCACGGCAGTCCCGCAGCCGGCGGAAGAAGTGATGATGGCGACGTCGGCGCAGAACCGGGAGTTGATCTCCTCCCTGATCCGGGACATCCCCGACTTCCCGAAGCCAGGGGTGGTGTTCAAGGACATCACCCCGCTGCTCGCCAGTGCCGCCGGCTACCGGGCGGCGGTGGAGGAGCTGGCCGCGAGCGCCCCTGCCGGCGTCGACGTGGTGGTGGGCATGGAGGCGCGGGGGTTCATCTTCGCCGGCCCGGTCGCGCTGGCTCTGGGCGCGGGCTTCGTGCCCGTCCGCAAGCCCGGCAAGCTGCCCGGGGACGTGTACACCCAGACCTTCTCGCTGGAGTACGGGGACGAGACGCTGGCCGTGCACACCGACGCGATCATGCCCGGTGCCAAGGTGCTGGTGATCGACGACGTGCTGGCCACGGGCGGGACGGTGGGCGCCACCGCGGCCCTGATCCGCCGGCTCGGTGCGGACCTCGTCCATGTCTCCGTCCTGCTCGAGCTGAGCTTCCTCGGCGGCCGCGACCACCTGACGGCGATGGGGATCCCGCACGCGTCGGCCGTCCTCACTGTCTGAGCACCCGCTGGCCGCGGTCTGCGTCCGCCGGTGCACCACGCCACGGGTAGAGTGAGCATCCACTTCACTTGAGCACCGGAGGCAGGGTGAGCCAAGGCGTCCACGGACCGTACGGCGAGGGGGACGGCCTGCCCGGAGAACCCCGGACGCACTACGCCACCGAACAACCGCGGATGCGGATGCGCCAGGTCCTCGCCCGGATCGGCGCGCAGCGCAACCAGCCCGTCCCGGTGCTCGACCCGCTGGTCCGGATCGTCCACACCCACCATCCCCGGGCCGACGTCGGGCTGATCGAGCGGGCCTATCGCACCGCGGAGCACTACCACACCGGCCAGTTGCGCAAGAGCGGGGACGCCTACATCACCCACCCGCTGGCGGTGGCGACGATCCTGGCCGAGCTCGGCATGACCGAGCCGACGATCTGCGCCGCGCTCCTGCACGACACGGTGGAGGACACGTCCTACACCGTCGAGCAGCTCACCGCCGACTTCGGCGTGGAGATCGCGGCGATGGTCGACGGCGTCACCAAGCTGGACAAGATCGCCTACGGCGAATCGGCGAAGGCCGAGACCATCCGCAAGATGGTGCTGGCGATGAGCAAGGACATCCGCGTCCTCGTGATCAAGCTCGCGGACCGGCTGCACAACATGCGCACGATCGGGTACCTGCGCCAGGACAAGCAGATGGCGATCGCCCGCGACACCCTGGAGATCTTCGCTCCGCTGGCCCACCGGCTGGGCATGAACGCGATCAAGTGGGAGCTGGAGGACCTGTCCTTCGCCACCCTGCAGCCGAAGGTCTACGACGAGATCGTGAAGCTGGTCGCCGCCAGGGCGCCGCTAAGGGAGGACTACCTTCGGGTGGTCACCGAACAGGTGCGCAGCGACCTGGCCGGCGCGGGGATCAAGGCCACCGTGTACGGCCGGCCCAAGCACTACTACTCGATCTACCAGAAGATGGTGGTGCGCGGCCGGGACTTCGCGGACATCTACGACCTGGTCGGCCTGCGCATCCTGGTCGACACCCAGCGGGACTGCTACGCGGCGCTGGGCATCCTGCACGCGCGCTGGAACCCCCTGCCGGGGCGGTTCAAGGACTACATCGCGATGCCGAAGTTCAACCTCTACCAGTCGCTGCACACCACCGTCCTCGGCCCGGGTGGCAAGCCGGTGGAGCTGCAGATCCGCACCCACGAGATGCACCGGCAGGCCGAGTACGGCGTGGCCGCCCACTGGAAGTACAAGGAGGGCAAGGCCGACGGCACCGAGCTGAACTGGGTGCAGCAGATCAACCAGTGGCAGCGGGAGACCGAGGATCCGGGCGAGTTCCTGGACACGCTGCGCTTCGAGATCGCCAACGACGAGGTGTTCGTGTTCACCCCGAAGGGCGATGTGATCAGCCTGCCCGCGGGCGGCACGCCGGTGGACTTCGCCTACGCCGTCCACACCGAGGTGGGCCACCGCACGATCGGCGCCCGGGTGAACGGACGGCTGGTGCCGCTGGAGTCGGCGCTGTCCAGCGGTGACGTGGTCGAGGTGCTCACCTCGAAGGCGGCCAACGCAGGACCGAGCCGCGACTGGCTGGGCTTCGTGAAGAGCCCGCGGGCGCGCGGGAAGATCCGCCAGTACTTCATGCGGGAGCGCCGCGAGGAGTCCATCGAGAACGGCAAGGAGCTGCTCACCAAGCAGCTGCGCCGGGCGGGTCTGCCGCTGCAGCGGCTGCTGACGCCCGAGCACATGACCGGGCTCACCGAGCACTTCCGGGTCGCGGACGTGAACGCGCTCTACGCGGCGATCGGCGAGGGTTCGATCAGCCCTCAGTCGGTGGTGCAGCGGCTGATCGCGTCCGAGGGCGGCGTGGAGGAGGTCGCCGAGCTCGGCGGCGAGGACACCTCGGTGATCACCCGGCCGCGGCGTGGCCGGATGACGTCCGGCAACGATGCGGGCGTGGTGGTGCAGGGCGACCCGAACGTCTGGGTGAAGCTGGCCCGCTGCTGCCGTCCGGTGCCCGGCGACGAGATCCTCGGTTTCGTCACGCGCGAGAGCGGGGTGTCGGTGCACCGGGTGGACTGCACCAACGCCCAGAGCCTGCGCAGCCAGCCCGAGCGGCTGGTCGAGGTCGCCTGGGCGCCGACGGCGACGAGCTCGTTCCTGGTCGCGCTGCACGTCGAGGGCCTCGACCGGACGGGCGTCCTCTCCGAGATCACGAAGGTGATGGGGGAGCACCACATCTCGATCCAGTCGGCCACGCTGAACACGGCCAAGGACCACACGTTCCGCTTCCGGTTCACGTTCGAGACCACCGACCCCACCCACCTGGAGCACCTGATCGGCGCGATCCGCCGCGTCCCCGGCGTCTACGACGTCTTCCGCCTGAAGAACTGACGTCCCCACGGCATCGGCCCGGATGGGTCGTCCAACCGGGGACGGTTCCGCACTCGGTCCAGGCGCTCGCTGAACGGAAAGGGGACGGTTCCTTTTCCGTTCAACCCGACTCCGTCGACCTCACCCACATCGTTCGTCGACCTCACACCCACATCGCTCGTCGAGCCTGTCGAGACGGGCTGGACGGTAAAGGAACCGTCCCCTTCCCGTTCACCCCGGTAGGTGGGCCGGGTGCGGGCCCGTCCCCGAATGGCCTGCCCACCGCTCGTCGAGACGTGGCTGAACGGTAATGGGACCTGTCCCCGTTCCGTTCAGGTCGGGGCGGACCGAGAGAGGAATCGTCCCCGGGGCGCCGGTCAGCGGTTGAAGTCGGCGAGCGTGGCCTTCGCCTGGTCGAGCCAGGTCTGGTAGGTGGCGATCGACTCGTTGGCCTTGGTCGCCGCGGCGGCGTCGCCGCGCGCCGTGGCCTTGGCCGCCTTCTCGGTGAGCTTCTCGATCTCCGCGGTGAGCATGCCGACGGTTTCCTCGGCACGGGCGCGGGCCTGCGGGTCGGTGCGGCGCCACTCCTCCTCCTCGGCAGAGCGGACGGCCGACTCCAGCGCCTTCACCCGGGAGTCGAGGGCACGCATCTGCTCGCGGGGCACGCGGCCGTAGGCGTTGTACTTCTCCAGGAACGTCCGGAAGCCGGCGCGCGCCGCCGCCAGATCGGTGACCGGCAGCAGCTCCGCCTCGGCCTGGTCGAGCAGCGCGACCTTCGCGTCGAGGTTGGCCTTGAACTCGGCGTCCTGCTCGCTGAGGACGGACGCGCGCGCGTTGAAGAAGCCGTCCTGGATGCTCCGGAACTCCGTCCAGAGCAGGTCCTCGACCTCGCGCGGTGCGGCGCCGGCGGCCTTCCAGCGGGTCATCAGCTCACGGAAGGCTCCGGCCGTCGCCCCCCACTCGGTGGAGTCGGCCAGCTCGCGCGCCTCCGCGATGATCTGCTCCTTCACCAGCTTCGCCGACTCGCGCTTCGCCGCCTGCTCGGCGAACTGGGACTTGCGGCGCCGCGTGTACGTGGTGCGGGCGGTAGAGAAGCGGTGCCACAGGGCGTCGTCCGTGGCCCGGTCGATCCGGGGCAGCGCCTTCCACTCATCGAGCAGCGCGCGGAACCGGTTCACCCCGCCCCGCCAGTCGTTGCCCGCCGCGAGGGCCTCAGCCTCCGCCACCATCCGCTCCTTGGTCTCCCGCGCCGCGGCGAGCTGCTTCGTGCGCTCGGCCTTTCGCGCCTCGGCCTGCTCCGACAGCAGCGGGGCCAGCGCGTCCAGGCGCTCGACGAGCGCGGCGAGGTCGCCGACCGCGTTGGCGGTGCTCACCGTCTCGCGGACGGCGTTGATGCTGTGCCGGGCCTCCTCGGGCGAGAGCGCGCCACCCTTCACCCGCGTCTCGAGCAGGCCCACCTCCACCTCGAGCGCCTCGTAGCGCCGTGTGTAGAAGGCCAGGGCCTCGCCGGCCTCGACATCGGGAATCTGACCGACGACACGCTCGCCGTCCGGAGTACGCACGTAGACCGTGCCGTCCGGGTCGACGCGACCGAATGCAGCCGGACCTGAGGTGGAGTTCATAGGGATCATCTTGCCTGATCCGGCGCGCTCTGTGGGAACGGCCCCGACCTCGATCTGCCGGTGCTCTTCGCAGTTCGTTCCTCACTGCTCATCAAGACTCCTCAGGATCCCGTCGCTGACGCGCCGGGGGCGGTCGTCGTCTGTTCTTCGCAGTTCGTTCCTCACTGCTCATCAAGACTCCTCAGGATCCCGTCGCTGAC
>NZ_JARKPQ010000009.1 GCF_029975155.1 Propionicimonas sp.
CAGCGAGGTGTTCCCGGGTTCGGCGACCGGCGGGACCGCGAGGAGGCTGGGGATCCTGCCGCCGGGGCCGAGCAGCGGCGGTTCGCCGCTGCCCTCGCCCGGCATCAGACTCCCGCGCTCTGCCGGGCGGCGAGTTCCGCACGGCTTGTCGCCGCGTCCGCGAGGGCGGGTGAGCAGGCTGCTGCCGTCGGCGGCGCGGGCCAGGTCGTAGAGGTGTTCCCGCTCCGCGGCGTCCAGCTGCAGGGCGCGGGCGATGGCGTCGAGGACGCTGGCCGACACCCCGGCGAGCTGGCCGCGCTCGAGCCGAGCGTAGTACTCGATGCTCACCCCGGCGAGGCTGGCGACCTCGCCGCGGCGCAGTCCGGGCACCCGGCGTTGTCCGACGACGGGCATGCCGGCCTGTTGGGGGGTGATCTTCGCGCGGCGGGTGGTGAGGAACTCGCGTACTTCGGCTCGGTGGTCCACGGCGTCCACGGTAGTTCGGACGCCGTGGGCGTGGGGTGCCCTGTCGATACACCTCACAGGGGTGACTTCTCCAGGGTCCGCGTCCGCGCGATGCTGGTCGTGACACAGGGCGTGAGCCCGATTCGATCGATCGAGGAGACTGCGCATGCGCGGAGTGGTGATGTACGGGCCCGGTGATGTGCGGGTCGAGGAGCGTGAGGTGCCCCAGGTGGTGGCGCCGACGGACGCGATCCTGAAGGTGGTGGCGTCCTGTATCTGCGGGTCGGACCTGTGGCCCTACCGCGGCGCGGACGCCACCACCGAACCCACCCCGATGGGACACGAGTACGTCGGGATCGTGGAGGCCGTCGGCGCCGACGTGAAGAACGTCACGGTGGGCGACTTTGTGGTCGGGTCGTTCTTCGCCTCCGACAACACGTGCGAGATCTGCCGGTCCGGCTACCAGACCCACTGCGTCCAGCGCCAGCCCGGCGCCGCTACAGGGGCGCAGTCCGAGTACCTGCGGGTGCCCCTGGCCGACGGCACGCTGGTGGCCACGCCGGGCATGCCGGACGCCGACCTGGTCCCCTCGCTGCTGGCCGCCTCCGACGTGCTCGGCACCGGCTGGTTTGCGGCCGTCGCCGCGGAGGTCGGGCCCGGGAAGACCGTCGCCGTGGTCGGGGACGGCGCGGTGGGGCTGTTGGGCGTGCTGGCCGCGAAGCAGCTGGGCGCGGAGCGGATCATCGCGATGAGCCGCCACGCCGACCGTCAGGCGTTGGCGCGGGAGTTCGGCGCCACCGACATCGTCACCGAGCGCCGTGACGAGGGCGTGGCGCGGGTCAAGGAGCTCACCGGCGGGCTCGGCGCCCACTCGACCATCGAGGCCGTCGGCACCCAGGAGTCGATGATGCAGGCCATCCGCGCCACCCGCGCGGGCGGGCACGTCGGTTACGTCGGCGTGTCCCACGACGTGTCCCTGCCGGGGGATGAGCTGTTCTTCTCCGGGGTGCACCTCCACGGCGGGCCCGCCCCGGTCCGCCGGTTCCTGCCCGAGCTCATCGACCTGATCTGGACGCGGCAGATCGACCCCGGCAAGGTGTTCGACCTCACCCTGCCCCTCGACCAGGCGGCCGACGGCTACCGGGCAATGGACGAGCGCCGCGCGATCAAGGTCCTGCTCCAGCCGTGACCGACCGGTCGGACGCCGCGGCGTCCGACCCTTCACCCAGGCCGGGGCGGCGGGCTGTCTACCGCCCTGGCTTCTGACTTCAGGAGGATCGCATGCGCCCACCCCGCCACGTCCGCCGGGGCCTCTGACTGTTCGCCCTCGTCAGCACCATGAGCGTGGCCGCGTGCGCGGCCGGGCCGGCCTCCCCAGGGCCCGCCGCGGGAGAGGGCGGCGCTTCAACCCAGCCCACTACCAGTGCCAGTTCCGCGGCTGGGGGCGGCGGCGGCACCGTGGCCATCACGCTCACGATCGGCGGCCGCGCCTACCAGGCCACGCTGGCCGACAACCCCACCACGCGCGACCTGGCGGCCCAACTGCCGCTCACCCTCACCTTCGCCGACTACAACCGCGTCGAGAAGATCGCCACCCTGCCCCGTCCGCTGAGCACCCGGGGCGTCCCGGGCGGTGCGGACCCGGAGGTCAACGACATCGGCTACTACGCGCCCACCGGCGACCTCGTCCTCTACTACGGCGACGTCGGCTACTGGAACGGCATCGTCCGCCTCGGCGTCCTTCCCGACGGCATGCCGGAGATCGCCCGCCAACCCGACGGGTTCACCGCTACCTTCAGCCGGGCCTGACCGTGGGATGGGTGCAAGCCACCTGACGACGGGGCAATCAGTCGAGCGACAGCCTCCCCTCCTTCGTGGAAGTACACCAAGGCACCCATCACGGTTCGGGCGTCACATCATGCTCGCGGGCAGCCGCCTGTCAGGCGGTATGAGGGCAGGGAAGCGCCGGGCCCCGTTGGTGCCCGTCGTTGTCCACCGGTAGTAAGTCGCGAGGTCACGCGCCATGGCATCTTGCCTCAGCGCTCGGATCGCTTTGCTGACGGTTTGGTCGACCGTCTCGTGGCGCTCGGCTGCCAGCCGAGTCACCCTTGCATGCGTGTCCCGACTGATTCGGATCGTGGTCGTCTCGGACATGTCACCATCACAGTCGGTGTAGACGGATCAGTCTAAGGGCGCCGGGGTCAGAGTCGGGACGAGCGAGCCCCGTTACCTTTCTGGTGACCCCGTAGGGAGGGGTTACGGTCGCCGGGCCCGGCATGACTTACTGCCCCTGTCTCACGCATGATCCGGGGGGTGTTGTCACCGGGCCTGGTGGCGCCAGATGACCGCTGATAGGGACACGGCCTCAACACAGGTCACTTCGTAACGTGGGTGCCGGCAGCTGACGCATCACCACTCCGACGACCGTCGTTTCGATGGAAGGATGGTGGCCGTCATGAACAACGACCTCGGCTTCGACATCTGGTGCGGGCTCGACGTGGGCAAGCAAGCCCACCATGCCTGCGCCCTCGACGCCGCCGGCAAGAAGGTGTTCGACAAGCCCTTGCCGCAGGACCAGTCCAAGCTCGAAGACTTGTTCACGAGGCTGTCCGAGCACGGTCGGGTGTTGGTGATCGTCGACCAGCCCAACACGATCGGCGCGCTGCCCATCGCCGTCGCCCGGTCGATGGGCATCCAGGTCGCTTACCTGCCAGGCCTCGCGATGCGAAGGGCCGCCGATCTCTATCCGGGCAACGCGAAGACCGACGCGCGCGACGCGTTCGTCATCGCCGACGCCGCTCGAACGATGCCGCACACCCTTCGCCGGGTCGACCTGGGCGAAGAGACCTTGGCGGAGTTGAAGGTTCTGGTCGGGTTCGATGAGGACCTGGCTGCGGAAGCGACTCGGTTGTCGAACCGGATCCGGGGACTGCTCACGCAGATCCATCCCGCGCTGGAACGCGTTGTCGGACCCCGGTTGGCCACCAGGCAAGGCCTCGCTGTGATCGAGCAGCTCGGCGGACCCCAAGGCATGACCGCAGCATCGAAGTCCAAGCTGCTGCGGGTCATCACCAAAGCCAACCCGCGTCACGCCCAGAACTTCGCCGACGCCATCACCCAGGCCCTGTCCGAGCAGACCGTTGTTGTTGCCGGGACTGCCGCGGCCGAACAGGTTCTGCCGAAGCTCGCCGCTTCCCTGCGCCAGACGTTGGACCAGCGCTCCGAGTTGGCTGCGCAGGTCGAGAAGGTCGTTGATGCTCACCCTCTTGCCGAGGTCCTGACCTCGATGCCAGGCGTCGGGGTCAGGACCGCAGCACGGATCCTGCTCGACGTTGGCGACGCCTCCTTGTTCCCGACCGCCGGACACCTGGCCGCCTACGCCGGCCTCGCACCCGTCACGCACCGCTCCGGAACCAGCATCCGGGGCGAGTTCCCAGCCAGATCGGGAAACAAGCACCTCAAACGGGCCCTGTTCCTGTCATCGTTCGCCGCGCTCAGATCCGATCGCGTCAGCAGGGCCTACTACGACCGGAAACGAGCCCAAGGCAAGAAACACAACGCCGCACTCATCTGCCTCTCGCGGCGCCGAGTCGATGTCCTGTTCGCCATGCTCAGAAACCGCGAGCCCTACCGGGCCCCCAACCCGACGCCACAACCCCTCGCAGCTTGACGAGAAACATAGGGACACCCCCTTCCGCTGCCTACGTGTCAGGCATCGGCGACGGGTGCGCCGTAGGTTCGGCCAATGGCCTGCTCGACCGTCATGCTCAATGAGAGGGTTCGGGCACCAGCCTGACGCGGTTCGCACCCAGGACCTGTCCGAGCAGTCGGGCAGCGACCACACCCACGAGATTGAACAGCGCGAATCTGAGCACCTGACGGTTGTCCATCAGCAGGTCGAGTCGATCCAGTTCGGGATCCAGCGTCACTGTGGCCTCGACGACGGCCCCCCACGGCACTGCCCAGTTCGACCGACTCTCGGCCAGCAGCACCTCGGGGGGCGTCCGGAAGAAACTGGCCCACAGCGGACCCGCCCACGGGTAGTAGTCCATCAACGTCCGCCACGGCACACCGGTGCGGCTGGCGTCCTCCTCCAGCCGTTCGGTCTCGGCAAGCCAGGTGGTGTTGGTCTGCTCAGTCTCGGCCAGGCACAACAGTCGCGTACTGGTGATGACAAGGTTCACCTGGGTGCGCTTGCTGCCACCGAACACTCCCCCGCCCTCGACGATGTACTCCGCAGGCAGATGGCCGATTACTGACTCCGGTCCCGGCGACGACGGGGGGACGGGCGGGTGAGGGGCGGTAGCCGGGAAGCTGGGCGCGCTGGGCTGGGGTGGTGGCCGTTGCCCCCGTTCAGGGCCTGGAGCAACCGGCGTGGACGACCCCCCCGGCGCAGCCCACGAAAACCCCGACCCGGCAGACGACCCCCCCGGCGCAGCCCACGAAGGTTGCGGCGAAACCGGTGCAACTGGTGTCGTCCACACCACGGAGTCCGGATGTGCAGACGAAAACGTCTGTCGGGCATCGCCCTCCGGCAGGATCACCCCGCACAGCTGGCAGAACCGATCTCCTTCAGGAGCCGGGGTGTGACAACTGGGACACAACCTGGAGTTCGTCACCCTTGTATTGTCCTTCGACGCCGGGCCCGATGCCCCTCTTGCCAAATTTTCGACGCATCAGCCGCTCGTCAAAGGGCCATGCGAAAATGACGTCACCGAGTTGTCACGACTCGCGGGTTCCTCACGACCAAGGTGAGGGTCCACATGTGGATGGGAGCAGCCATGGCCGCCTGTTCCGGAGGCTCGTCCGCCGTAGCTGAACGTCGCCGTGCGCGATCGACCAGCCTTATCCGACGAATGTGTGCAACGTTCGCAGCCATCGTCCTCGCCCTGGTCGGCGTGCTCAGCGCTGCCCCGACGGCTTCTTCCCAGGAAGGCACCGTCACCTTCCCCTCCTCACCGTACGAAGGTCTGCAACTCACCTTCACCGTGTCCGGCGCAACCTTGGGCGTCCCAGAGGATCTCGAGAACATTCCCGACATCACCTACGGAGCCAAACGGATCTACCGCGACGGGACGCTGGCCAGCGGCCCGCTGACCGTCACCGGCTACGCCACTGGCAGCGCGGGAGCCTATGGCTACCTGGAGATCAGTCTCACCGGCAGCGCTCAACGGGTGGAGTTCGCTGCCCCCGAGTCCGAGTGGCGCCAGGACTTCAGCCTGAGGGTTGACAATCCCGAGTACTACAGCGACCTGACGCTCAACATCTCGATCCAACGGTTCAGCAAGTTCGACTCGATCGGGGTGAGTGCCAACTTCCTCAATCCCAACCCGCTCGTCCAGCCCCCGCCCACCTATCCCACCCCAGCAAACCTTGGCAAACCGCCATGTCCTGAGGCTGTCGAGGCCTATTCCCTCGACCCGAACACCGGCATCGGAATCCAGTACGACTACGCCGACATTCAACAGCAGTTCGATCAGGCGATCACCACGTACGAACAGGAGGCGTCGAGCACCGCGTACGTCCAGGACAACATCGGCGGGACGATGCCCGCCCTGGCCTGGCTGGGCAATCAGGGCGGCGCGACCAGCGTCATCAACCGCCAGTTCGTGTTCACCTCGGACGCCGACCGCCAGAAGTGGTCGACCCGGGTACCTACCGCCGCCGAAGTGAGCCCCGGCACGGAACGGGCACTGTATGAGGCGATCTTCGCCTACCACAACCAGCAGCAGCGCAAACTGACCCCCGGTGACGTGTTCTACCTGGCCCTGAAGCAACGCAATGGCAACGCGAAAGAGGCGATGCTGCTCGCCCACAACACCTTGCGCTCACTGGCCCGGATGGAACAGAGCATGGGAAACACCGACTTCGAGTGGACCATGGTCGAACACAGCCCGGGGTTCATCACCGAGTACCTGGCACCCGTGGTCGACCCTGCTCCGCTGGGTGAGGGGCAGAACACCGGGTCGTGGTATCACATGTTCGGAACCGCGTACTTCGAGATGCAGGCCCGAGGCACCTGGGGTGCCTACACCCTGGTCCAGTGGACCGGGGACGAACTCAACGACCGGATCACCGAACTGGCCCAGCAAATCGCCCGGACCATGAAGGATGACCCGAACCTGCAACTGCGGGCCAATCAGACCCTGCTGTCGAGTGCCGCCAACGAGATCGAACAACTTGCCCGCAGGTACATCTTCCATTCTGAGGAGGACCCACCCAAGTACTGCTACAACGCCACCGGCGCCAAGATCGGAGCCTGGCTCTACCAGCAACGCCTGCGGGTGGAACCAGCGGTGACCCTACCGTCCGGTCCACCGGCCGGAGTGACGATCCCGACGATCTTCGGTCCGTTGCCGATGGACAACCGGCCCCCGGGTTGGAAACTCAGCCAGCCTGACCCCGACACGATCATCATGTCGTCCCCGCTGAGCATCACCTGGACAGATGACCAGAACACCATGGTGCTCGACCAATCCTCCGCCAGCCTGTACGGCTACTTCCCGGTCCACATCTTCCCGCAGTACGAGGAAGCCGACCAGACCTGGGGGGCGATCTGGACGAACACCGGCACCGACGCCTACCAACTCACCCTGCAAGCCAGCCAGACAGGCTGGGCGCACCTGACCCGGGTGCACGGCAACGACGTTCTCACCTACCCGATGGAGGTGACCGAGGGTGAGATCTTCACCCTGCAGGTCGACCCGGACTCCCCGACAGCCGCCCTCCAACGGCAGGACGGAACCTTAGTCGAGCCACTCCTGCTTGCGGGTGAAGAACTGGCTGAACCCGACCGGGATGACGGCACGATGGCCACATTGGTGATCGGCGCCCTGGTGCTGCTGGGCGGTGGAGCCCTGTTGACCCTGATCGTGGTACTGGTTGCCCGTCGAGGACGCCAGCGCCAGCAACCGGTTGCGCCAGCGCCTGCTCGCGGCCCGACCAGGGGTCAGCCATCCGCTGCACCCGGCCCAGGATTCTGTCCTTCGTGCGGTCAGCCGCTTCGAAGCGGGGCAGCGTTCTGCGGACGATGTGGTCGTCCGGTGCGCTGACGTCGTCGGTGCGCACGCTCACTGGCGAACCTGTCGCAGGTGTCCGGACACAGGTGTCGGTCACAGGGCTCGGGTCGGTGCCGGGCCCACCCGCCCACGAACCGGACGCGGCCGGGGCGGCAGCGAGACCCGGGCGATCCTGGGCAGGCGCCCATCGACCATGGAGGTTCAATGCTGACCGTGTCCCGTCTCATCGCCACTGCCACAGCCGCAGCCGCTCTGGTGCTCGTCGGCTGTTCCTCCGCCCCTGCGTCCAGCGGTGAATCTGCCGTATCTCCGAACGCTGAGACGGTCACCGTCCGGATGGGGATCCAGCCCTGGATCGGATACGCACAGTGGCATGTCGCCCAGGCCAAGGACATGCTGGCGGCACAGGGAATCGAACTCGAACTGATCGAGCTGAAGTCGGACTCCGAGCAGAGCGCGGCATTCGCGTCCGGACGCATCGACGTCGACAACATCGCCGCACACACCGCGCTGCTGTTGAAAGCCCAGGACATTGACCTGAAGACTGTCGACAACGCTCGAATATGAGGCCGATCCGACGCTCGAAAACGAGGCCACCGGTTTGTCGAGTCCTAGTCTGCCGCGTCTTGGGTTCTGATGCTGGGCAGGGTGTCGATCCCGCGGTTGCGTAGCCGGTAGCTGGCGCCCTTCAGGGTGAGGACGTCGGCGTGGTGGACGACCCTGTCGATCATCGCGGCGGCGACGGCCTGGTCGCCGAATACGCCGCCCCAGCCGCTGAAGGGCAAGTTGGACGTGAGGATGAGTGAGGCGTGTTCGTAGCGGCTGGACACGAGCTGGAAGAACAGGTTCGCGGCGTCTTGCTCGAAGGGCAGGTAGCCGACCTCGTCGACGATGATCAGCCCGTAGCGCCGCAGCCGGGTGAGTTCCTGGGGTAGTCGTCCGGCGCGGTGGGCGTCGGTGAGTCGGGTGACCCACTCGGTCGCGGTCGCGAACAGCACCCGGTGGCCGTGATTCGCGGCCGCGATGCCAAGGCCGGTGGCCAGGTGGGTTTTCCCGGTGCCCGGCGGGCCGAGCAGCACGACGTTGCGGGCTTCGGTGAGGAACCCGCCGGATGCCAGCGCGGCGACCTGCTGGCGGACGGCAGGCTGGGCGTCCCAGTCGAACTCCTCGATTGTCTTGCGTGCGGCGAACCCGGCGGCGCGGATCCGCAGTTGGGCGCCGGATGCGTTGCGGGCGGCGACCTCGCGGTCGAGGATCGCGGCGAGGTACTCCTCGTGTGTCCAGCCGGCATCCCTGGCGTGGTCGGCCAATCTCGCGGCGGCTTCGGTGATCCGGGGGGCCTTCAACGCTGATGCCAGGTAGGTGACCTGCTTGAGCGCCTCGGTCGCATCTGTCTTCGTCTTGCCCGCCATCAGGCCACTTCCTCGCCGTCGACAGGGCCGTCGATGAGGCCGAAGGCGCGGTCGTAGTCGGCCAGGTCCCGCACCAGCTCCGTGTGCGGATCTGGTGCCGGCCGGGGTCGCTGGAACTGCTCGCGCAGGACCTTCGCGGCCGCAACGTGGGCGGGGTCGGTGATCGTCATGCCGCGGGCCCAGACCCGGTCATGGGCAGCGACCAGGCGTCCCTCGTGGCGGACCTCGACGCGGGTCAGGTCGGCGGTGACATCGACGAACCGGCCGATCACGCCGGGGTCGACGGAGTAGTCGTTGCTGTCGATGCGGACGTAGTAGTCGCGTCCCAGCCGGACCCGGTTGACCCAGCCCACCGCCGGTGGCACCGGCGGCATCGGCAGCATCGCCGCCCGATCGGCGTCGAGCAGCTCGATCGGCCGTGCCTTGATCGTGCGCACGATCCAGGCGTTGGCGATGGTGAGCCACTCGCCGAACTGGGCGTCGAAGTCAGCCGGGGACTCGAACTCGCGGCCCGGCATGAAGGACGTCTCGAAGTGGCCGTTCCTGCGTTCCACCACACCCTTGGATTCAGGGTCGTTCGGCTTGAGTCGCTGCAACGTCGTGGCCAGCGTCCCGGTGAACGCACCCACGCCTTCGGCATGCCACTTCCCGCGGCCGATGCCTGACTCGTTGTCCCAGATCAGCCGCCGTGGAACCCGTCCGAGCAGCTGCAGCAGCATCCACATCCCCAGCAGCAGATCGGCCGTGGTCCGGGTCGGGATCATCTGCCCAACCATGAACCTGGAGTGCGCAGCGGTGATCACCAGAACCGGCAGCAGCGTCCTGGTGCCGTCCTCGAGCGGGATCTTCTTCGGCGGGAACCACAGGTCGCACTGCGCCGCATCACCAGGCAGCCAGATCAACCGGTCCGATGGGTCGACCGGCCGGTGATCAGGCCGCAGCCGTCGGACGTTGTCGCGGAACCAGCTGATCGATCCGGTCCAGCCGACCCGCTCGGCGATCACCGTCGCCGGCATGTCCGGCGTCGTGACCAGAAACTGCCGCACCGCCGGCTCGAACGGCGTGAACGATGTCGACACCGCCGGCCGCTCGTACTTCGGCGGACCGTCCGAGGCCACCGCCCGCGCCACCGTCGACCGCCCAATGCCCAGGTCCCGCGCCACCTGCCGCTGCGGAACACCGTCCGCGACCAGCCGCCGGATCAAAGCCCAATCCTCCATAGAGATCACCCATCCAATCTGTCTGGGTGGCCTCGTTTTCGACCGTCACTATGGCCTCATTT
>NZ_JARKPQ010000272.1 GCF_029975155.1 Propionicimonas sp.
GACGCCGGCGTCGACCTGCGCGACGTGCAGATCGCCGCACGCCACGCCGATCCCAGGACGACGATGCGCTACGACCGGGCCCGCAACAACCTCGACCGGCACCCCAACTACATCCTCGCCGCCTACATGGCCTCCGGAACCGGGTCTATCGCAGGAACGGTGTAACTGGCCCTACGGCCCGGTTGGGCAGGAGGGGTCATGATGACCGAAACACTGATGGCTGTGGAGCCACACGAAGAAGGCAAGGCGGCGCCGGCGGCGTTGGTCTCTGACCAGCCACCGCGACTCGAGCACCCGGGAGGCGGCCAGGTGGCCGAGCCGGTGGTGCTGTCACGTCAGGAGGCCGAGTTGTTGCGCGGGCTGGTGCGCCGCACCCGTGGCGCGGGCGGTGACCTGACCGGCCCCGACGGGCTGCTCAAGCACCTGACCAAGACGGTGATCGAGTCCGCCTTGGAGGAGGAGCTGGTCGACCACCTGGGCTATGACAAGCACGACCCGGTCGGCCGCAATGGCGCCAACTCACGTAACGGCTACCGGCCCAAGACGGTGGTCACCGACAACTGCGGCGAGGTGACGATCGCCGTCCCGCGGGACCGGGACGGCAGTTTCGAGCCGGTGATCGTGGCCAAACGGCAGCGTCGCCTGTCTGATCTGGACACCCTGGTCATCAGCTTGTACGCCAAGGGCCTGACGACCGGAGAGATCTCGGCGCACCTGTTCGAGGTGTACGGCGCAAACGTGTCCAGGGACACGGTGAGTCGGATCACCGACAAGATCGTGGAGGAGATGCAGGCCTGGTGGGCCCGCCCACTGGAGCGGGTGTACGCGGCCATCTTCATCGACGCCATCGTCGTCAAGGTCCGCGACGGCCAGGTCGCCAACCAGCCGTTCTACGCGGCGATCGGGGTCGATCTGGACGGTCACAAGGACATCCTCGGCATCTGGGCCGGCGGCAACGGTGACGGCGAGTCAGCCAAGTACTGGCTCAACGTCCTCACCGAGCTCCGCAACCGCGGCGTGCGGGACGTGTTCTTCATCGTCTGCGACGGGCTGAAAGGCCTGCCCGACAGTGTCGCCGCCGCGTTCCCCAGGGCGATCGTGCAGACGTGCATCATCCATTATGCCGATGTCCGGGTTATGCCGATGGTGCGGGTGGTTCCCTTGCGGCGCGTGGCCTTTGCCGTGGCAGGCGACGTGCGGCCCGGCGCCGAGGTGCACGTCGTCTGGTGTGAGGGCGAGCAGTTCGGAGATCCGCAGCCCGGTCTGGGCGGCAAGCAGCAGCAGGGCGTGGTCGCGCCTCCCCGTCCAGGTGC
>NZ_JARKPQ010000274.1 GCF_029975155.1 Propionicimonas sp.
GATCGCGACGGCCGATCTGGCCGGATGGGTGGACGCGCTGCTCACGCTCCCCGATGACGTGACGGACGCTGAGCGGATCGACCGAATCCGGCTGATGGAGGACGTGAAGGGCGCGCTGTGCGCAGCCCAGGCCCGTGAGGCGGCGGCGCTCAAGCGTTCTGTGGTCAACGCCGAGGCGGCCCGCGGAGTGCTCGCCGTGAAGCGCGGTCGGGGAGTGGCGGCTCAGGTGGCGCTGGCCCGTCGGGAGTCGCCGCACCGTGGCGATCGGCTGATGGGTCTGGCTGAGGCACTGGTCGGCGAGCTGCCGCACACCATGGCCGCGCTGGCCCGCGGCCGGATCAGCGAGTGGCGAGCCACCCTGGTGTGCCGGGAGACGGCGTGCCTGACCCGGGACGAGCGGCAGGAGGTCGACCGACGGATGGCTCCGGATCTGGAGTCCATGTCCGATCGTCAGGTCGCCGCCACCGCGCGGCGGATCGGCTATACGCTCGATCCGCGTTCGATCGTGAACCGCGCCGCTCGGGCCGAGCAGGACCGGCGGGTGTCGATCCGTCCCGCGCCCGACACGATGGCCATCGTGTCCGCTGTGCTGCCCGTGGCCGAAGGTGTCGCCGTGTACGCCGCGCTCACCAAGGCCGCGGACACGGCCCGTGCGGACGGTGACGAGCGCGGCCGCGGTCAGGTGATGGCGGACACGCTGGTGGCTCGGGTCACCGGACGCGAGGCCGGCCAGACGCCCGTGGAGATCCAACTGGTGATGAGCGACACGACCCTGCTGCACGGCGGCACCGCCCCGGCCGACATCGTCGGCTACGGTCCGCTGCCCGAGCCGGTCGTCCGCTCCGTGCTGGCCCGGCTCAACCCCGAGACCGAGATCTGGCTCCGGCGGCTCTACGCCGAGCCGGACACCGGCGAACTGGTGGCCATGGAATCGAAGCGCCGGCTGTTCCCGGAACCGCTGCGCCGCTTCCTGCTGGTGCGGGACCAGCTGTGCCGGACCCCTTGGTGTGGTGCACCCGTCCGGCACGCCGACCACGTCGTCCCTCGTCAGCGCGGTGGGCCGACGAGCGCCGACAACGGACAAGGGCTCTGTGAACGGTGCAACCAGATCAAGGAGTCGGCCGGCTGGCGAGCCGGCACCCAACCGGACGGGACCGTGGTCACGACCACGCCTACCGGGCACAGCTATGCCAGCACGGTGCCGCGGCTGCT
>NZ_JARKPQ010000289.1 GCF_029975155.1 Propionicimonas sp.
GCGGGCGCCGTGTTGGCTGAACCGGTAGGACGTCTGCAACTCGAAACCGGCGCGGCGCCGCTCCTCCTCATCCGACGAGATCCGTTCCCGGCGACGCGTGTAGACGGTAGTGAGCTGCATCAAGCCATAGGTGGTGGCGCCCAGCTCCTCGCCGCAGTTCTCGCACACATCGAGCCCAGCCCGGCGGTCGTGGTGGTAGCCGCAAGCTTCGCAGCGGCGGGCCTCGGAGGTGTCCACGGTCGCCTGGCCCGACTGCGCCAGCGGCACCTGGACTCGGTTCACCTCATAGCGGGCGCCTTCGTGGTAGATCAGCGCGCCGGGGCCGAACTCGGAGATCGCCAGGAACCGCGGGCGCTGGATGTAGTCGCCGCCGTCGCGGGGTCCGACCGTGCTGCGCACCGCCGGGATGTAGGCCGCCAGCGGCAGCCGCGGGAAGCTGTAGCCCGGCAGGAATCCCTCGGACGCGAAGTACCGGTAGGTGTAGAAATCGGAGTGGCCCGACTCATCATCCTCGTTGCGCAACAGGCGCAGCTGGTTCTCCGCCTCGCGGCGGCGGGTGGTCGCGGCCTGGCGAGCGCGCGGCGACAGATGGCTCTCCAGGACGATCCGGTTCTGGGTCTCCTGATCGGCGAGGGCCGCCAGGTAGAGCCGGCGCCACCGTTCGCACGACTCGTCCAGAGTGCGTGGCGCGGCCCGGACCACATCGGCGACCCAGTCGTCCTGCCACCAGGCGGTGGCCCTGAGCTCCGTGAGCATCGGCTCGATGATCGCCTGCGCGTGCTGGGTGGCCCGCCGGATGGCTTCCGGGTCGGCGAACGCGCGCTCCTTCTCGGGCTTCATCACCAGCGACGGGGGGCGGCCCTCGGCGTCCAGCAGGTCGGTCATCCGCGAGCCGAGCTTCTCGCCGGTCTCGGCGAGCCACACCGCCTGGACGTGGCTCCGCAGCAGCGCCTCGTTGGCAAGATCGAGCCGGGGAGCGGCGACCGCGCCGGCCACCATGTGCTCAGACCGCCGGAAGTAGTACTGGTCGTGGGAGTTGCCCGTCGCGCAGTACGTGAGCACGAGCGCTGGCTGCCCCGAACGGCCGGCCCGGCCCGAGCGTTGCGCGTAGTTCGCCCGCGTCGGCGGGACGTTGCGCAGGCCCACCGCGTTCAGGCTCGAGA
>NZ_JARKPQ010000310.1 GCF_029975155.1 Propionicimonas sp.
CTACGTAACGCCGCTCAACTGACCGCGGGGATGCTGGCCCGCCTCGGCGAGGCACAATCCCGCGCCACCCAACAACACGCCATCGACCAGGAACACGCCGTCACGGCCGCGTCCACGCGGGCCGAGCAGCAGGCTCGGCAGGCCGCAGTGCAAGAAGAGGTCGCGATGGCACGGCTCCGGTTGGTCCATGACCCCAACTGGTGGGCTTCCGCGACCATCGGGCAGGTCGGCGACACCTGGCAGATCGCCGACGCCTACCGAGGCCATCACGACGTGGACGCGGCCCGCGAGGTCATGACCCGCGAGATCACCACCCGCTGGGGCGTCACCCCGGCAGGGGACGCCGACAGCGCCGCCGTTCGTCGACTCCTGGAGCAGGCCGAACGGGGCCGGCAACAAGAGCGCGACGAAGTCCGCCGCGCCAGACGCGACCACACCAGGGCACAGGTCGTCGAGGACGAAGCGGATCGTGATGACCGGCAAGCCCAACAAGCCAGATACGCGACGCCGCCGCAATCCGAGACGGCGGCCGGCACCGGCGAGGTCGAGCATGCACGTGCGCGGGTGGACGGCCTTAGCCAGCAAAGTGAGGACAGGTACGACTCGGCCGAACAGCGCACGGCGCGTGCCGAGGGCTACGCCCGGTCCGGGAACCAACGCGCCACCGAGGCGCGCATCCTAGCCGACGAGGGAAACGCGCTTTCCGCGGTGTACGCCACCGGCGCCCGACCCAGCCGCAGACGCCGACCATCCCGGGGACCACATCAGCCACGCTCGTACTATCGGGTCGTCGCCGACCGCGGCCGGTGAACATGTTGGGTGCGCGGTGCCCGCGAGGCTGCGGCAGGCGATGAAGGACAAGCAGGAGGTGCCCGCGGCGATCGCCAAGGGTGTCGAGTGCCCGCGAGGCTGCGGCAGGCGATGAAGGACAAGCGGGGTGGTTGGCCGTCCTCGGGCCGGGAACGACACCGACCGTCGCTCACATGTCACCTCGCAAGCCGGGCAGCTGCCAGCGACAGTGCGAGCGCGCGGCCTCCGGCCGACTCGTATGGTCCGCGCGGAACGCGGCAATAGCGGACGTTGCTGGCGTCGACAACTGCCGACGCCGTCGTCGCTCATGCGGCGGGGAGTGGGGCTCCGCAATTGGGGCACTCGTCGCCGGGCGGAGTCCTGAGGTAACAACTTGTGCAAGTGACTTCGGCGG
>NZ_JARKPQ010000325.1 GCF_029975155.1 Propionicimonas sp.
GGACCGAGGGACCTTGGCGCCGTGGTAGTCGTGGCGACGTCCTCCTGGAGCGCCCCATCGCCGGCGACGCGGTCCTGCCGGTTCCGACCGAGTCATCGGTCGAGTGGACGTTCGTGGACACCAACTGGACGACCGTGTCAGGCCCGGGCGCCGGATGGCTTGGGTCAGTGTTGCGCACCCTGGACGACGTCATCCTCGTCACGAATGCCACGGTGCCCGGGGTCCGCCGCCTGGAGTCGTGCGCCGAACTCATCGGCCGCGACGCGCTGGGGGTGGTCGTGGGACCAATGATCAAGCGGTGGCCGCGTCCGGTGAAGGTCGCTGCCGCCGGGATACCCGCGCTCGTGCACCTGGCCGACTTTCCGCTCGACTCTCGCCTGCAGGTCACCGGGCTGACTCCCGACCCGCTGCCCGCCCCGGTGCTCAAGGCGGCCCAGAACGTCCTCACCCTCCTCCGAAAGGAACCGACATGAACCCGCTGATCGTCCCGCTGAAGATCTGCCCGGTCGCGCCCACGGGCGTCGCCGCCTACACCGATCAGATCTCGGGCATGGTCCTGTGGTCCGTGTTGTGGCTGTTCGGCATCGCGGCGCTGGTGTCCGTCGGGGCGATCCTCGTCGGACGTGCCACGCACTCCCCGCACCTATCGAAGGGCGGCATCATCGGACTCGCCGGCGTCCTGGTGCGCGCCGTGGTGCTGATGGGCGGCTACGGGATGCTCAACGGGATCCTCGGCGACGGCTGCGTCGGCTGATGTTCCGCCGGCGCCCACCCGTCCCGGCGAGCTCGGCCGAGGTCGTCCCGCTCTCGCGCACTCAGCTGATGGGCGTCCTCGCGGGGCTGCTCCTGGTGGGCGGAGTCCTGCTGTACGGGCTGGGCTACACCCTGGTGTCCAGCTTCTCGGCGGGAACCGCGCCCGACGGCGTCAGGAGCAACCCTCATGCGGATGCCGACCCTGCCCAGCGGCGAGACCTCATTGCTGCCGCGCCGATGGCGACGGTGGCCCAGGACGCCGGCCTGACTCCGGGGGTGGCGATCGCCCTGCCTCCCGCGATCAGGCTTCCCGCCGCCACGACCGTCGGCGGCAGCGGTGTGCCGTCCGGCTACCCGCGCACACCCCAGGGCGCGGCCGCCCAGTTGGCGGCCATCGAGGTGCGCGTGCTGTCCGCGATGTCGCTCCCGTTGGCCACCGAGGTCTACCGCGACTGGGCGATGCCCGGCGGTGTCGGCGCCGCGGACTGGTCGCAGACCCTCAACGTGCAGTCGTTCCTGACCCACGCCCGGCAGTCGTCGAACCAGTTGGACCCCGGAACCCTGGTCAGCGTCACCCCCGCGGCCATCCAGATCAAGGGGACCGACGGCCCTGACTGGGTGGTCGCGTGCGTGCTGCTCGACGTGCGCGCCGCACTAAGGGCAGAGGCCCGCATGGGTTACGGCACATGCGAACGCATGCAGTGGACCGGCGACCGCTGGCTGATCGGCCCCGGCGCACCACCCGCCCCGGCCCCCTCCACGTGGCCAGGTTCGGACGCCTCCGTCGACGCCGGCTGGCAGCCGGTGGCCTCCAACTGAAGGAGCCACCATGCCCATCGATCCGTTCGGCCTTCTCGGCTCGGCCATCGCCAACGTGGTGACCGACAGCCTGACCGCAGCCATGCTCGCGCTGTGGAACGCCGGCCTGTGGGTTCTCCGTGCCGTCCTCGAACTTGAGGACGCGATCCTCACCCCGAGCCTCGGCGAAGACGGACCGGTCAGCCAGCTGTACGCGACCACCTTCTGGATCGCCCTCGCCCTGGTCGGGATCCTCATGCTCGTCCAGGTCGGCGTCGCCCTCGGAAAGCGGGACGGGCACAGCATCGGCCGGCTCCTCGTCGGAGCCGCCCAGTTCGGCTTCGTATGGTTCGCGTCGGTGGGCTACGGCGTCACCCTGGTCGCCGCCTGCAGCGGCCTCACCAAAGCCCTCATGCAGTCACTGCTCAACGTCACCCGCTGGAGTGAATGGGAACCCTGGGAACCGTTCACCGCCAGCGACATCACCAACGGCACCGTCGCCGTCATCCTCGGCATCATGGGGATGCTGCTGTGGCTCGCCGCCATCGGCCACACCCTGGTCATGGTGGCCCGGGCTGCCTCCCTGCTCGTGTTGGCCGCGGTCACACCGATCTCAGCGGCCGGGCTGGTCACCGACTTCGGATGCGGCTGGTTCTGGAAGTCGTTCCGCTGGTTCCATGCGGCGGCCCTCACCCCGCCGCTGATGGGGCTCGCGCTCGGCATCGGCGTGAGGATCACCGCCGAGGTGGCGGTCGGCGGTGAGGACGATGTCCTGAAGTCGATCGGGACCGCGTTCGTCGGCGTCGTGCTGATCTGCGTTTCCTCGTTCTCCCCGCTGGCGCTCTACAAGCTGTTCGCGTTCACCGACCCCGGCAGCACGTCCGGGTCGGCCCTGCGGGCCGGGATCGCCGCTGCCGGTGGCATCGGCGGCGTCCTCGCCGGACGCCAGACCGGCAGCAGCGCCGCCACCACCACCGATGACTCCGGGCACACGGCGGGCGAGGACGGAGCCGCGGCGACCACGATTGGTCGGTTCGCGGCTGGCATGGGTCCGGTCGGTCAGGCGTTCTCGACCGGCATCGGCGTCAAGGCCGCCGTGGGCGGAACGGCCGCCGCCATGGGCGCCGACCAGACCAACCAGATGGGCGTCGGCCACAACAACTTCCCACCCGACTACTCACGCCGCGGCGTTCCGGCGGGCGGCAGTCAGTCGAGTTACGACGACGGCGCCACCGACGAGCCAACCAACCCAGACGACCCCACTCTGGCCAGCGGCTACGACGGCGGTGGGTGGGGAGGCCCACCCCCGGACGCCGCGCGGGGCGGCTCGGCGTCCGGAACGGGCTCATTGCCGTCCACGGGGACGTTGGCACCTACTGGAGGGCGAGGGGGAACTGCGGCGAGGGGCGCCGTCAGTTCCTCAGAGGTGGTGGAGGTCGCTGAGGTGGCGGCGCTGTAGGCATTCGAGTCGCGGATTCAATAGCGGGTACCGGGACGCGTCCTGAAACAGGCGTCTCGGCACCTGAAGACTGGCCTTGAGGTGATCAGCGCGAGCGTGGCTGCCATGTTGCCGTCCGAGTACCCAGATCGGTGGACGACGAGCGTTTCAATGCTCATCATCCCCTCGAGGCTGATGCCTTTGGGCGGGCGTCAACAAACATTGGAACGATCCTGGTCTCACCGGCCTGGCTGATGGAGTTGCAGGCGTCGCGGACGAGTGCGAGGCGCTCCTCACGGAAGTCGCACTCGGAGTACCCGATGCACAGGTAGATGCCGAACTTCGCATTCTCGCCCTTTAGGTAGATGGGGAGTTGCGTACCGGCGCCATGCACGAACTGGCTGCTGGAGATGTGCTTGACCTCGATCAGCCCCCTGACTTGCCAGCCGCGCGTGAACTTGAAATCTACTGGGCCGCGTCCGCAGTCGGCCTCGCGCGTGATATCAATGTCACTTGCGCGACAGTGTTCGATCCAACTCGATCGGGCAATGACTTGAGCGATGTTCTCGGGACGGTGCCTGGTGTTTCCGTCGTTCCAGAGCGCACGCCATAGGCCGTTGTCTTCCACCGCGAACTTGAAGGTCTGTGCTAGATCAGTCAGCCACTGCTCGAACTCCCTTTGGGATGTGGGGACGACAGGGGCGGTCGATGCCTTCGCGATGGCACGGCCAGCTTCCTCCCATCGAACGAGGCCCTTGGGGTCTCCGTCCACGTCGTAGGCCGCCACGTCCTGCGTGGCGTTGTCCACGTAGCGTTCAAGCAGGTCCACTGCCCGGTGGGCCAGCTCGCGACCCAGCCGTGCCTTCTCGCGGCGCGAGAGGGACTCGGCGAGATCGTAGTTCAGTTCGAAGCGCAGCGTCTCGTTCTCGTTGTGCTCCGCCCAGTTCCAGAAACCATCCGGCGTTACGCGGGGGATGTCTTTCAGGAAGCGCTGGGGGGTCAGGATGACCCCACCCTTGAAGACTGGACTTGCTGGAAGCATCTCCTTGCCTGACTGCCAGCGACACCCATTGGCGGTCCAGGTCGCGTTCGGAATCGCGTACTCCTGCATGGGGACGGAGAGGTCCTGGCAAACAGTCTGGGTGTAGGCGATGAACCGGTCTTTGACGATGTTGCACACCATGTCGCTAATCCGGTCGACACCCAGGCCAGGCACAAGGACGGCCATCATCGCCAGGAGTCGATCGTCCGAGCCGCGTCCGCGCTCCCGGAAGAATTCCAGCCCCGCGCACATCTCGCGCGCCAGGTCAGGGCCGATGCCTGCCCCTTCCGGGTGCCCCATCGAGAGGCCCAAGGCGAACTCCTTCGGCTCGGGGAACAGCACGAATCGCTCTGCCTTAACCCAGTGCATGGAGCTGCGGTGACCCTGCGCTTTTGCCAACAAACCGAGCGTCGCGTCGAAGAAGTCGATGATCTCATCGTGCGCCGCCGTCCAGTGGGTGTCCCCGTCATCAAAGACGAGGAACGGGTCCACGTAGAGCGGTGAGTCCATTTCGACGTTGACGTCGAACCAGTCCGCGTCGTCAGACCGTTTGACCTTGTGTTGCTCGCTGAACCGCATACTTCATTGTCTTGGGCCCTTATCGCCCCGTGGCAAGGCGCGCCGCGGCCCCGAGCGTGTCGGCTCGGCTTCACGCCGCTCGTGGGGTCCGTCGGGCTCTGCCAGACACGGTTGTCCTGCCACACATTGCGTGACTTCGGCTCGCAGGGCAAGCCCGAGGGGCGCCCGGATCCCCGATGTCAGGATGGGCACTTCCGTATGCACAGCTGCTCTCCGACCTCAGCGGCCTGTCCGCTATGAGGAGGCCGCGGGCGCCTCCGATCGCACCTGTGAACTCGATCCGTCCGTTGCACCTGGCCTGTCCACGGGCCAGCCTCCGGCCCCGTTATGCAATCGAGTGGCCTCGGGCCACCACGCTGACAGGAGGCGCCGGATGGACGGCTGGACCCACCTGTACCCGCACGTCAATCCACCCGACACGCAGCCGACGATCCTGGACCAGGACTGGCGCCTGATCGAGGCCAGCCGAGTCTCGGCCCAGCACCTAGACGCGGCCCGTATGGCACAACTCAAGCACACCCACTTCCGGACCGGCGTCGGCGACCTGTGGCCCGAAGTGGACGTCCCACTCCCGTTCGCGTCACCGCCCGGTGCCGCGCCGGCCCTCTGAGTGACTGGCCACGTCATGGCAGCGGTCTACGACGACTATGGCCCGGACCGGGTCGGCTTCTTCTTCGGATTGACCGGTCCCCGGCTGGCGGCTCTGACCCTCGCAGTCATCCCTGTGTTCGTGGCCGCCAACCAGCAACGCTGGCTGCTCGCGGGCCAACTCGCCGCACTCGCTGGCGTGGTGACGGTGCTGGTTGTCGTCCCCGTCCGCGGCCGGTCGGCCACCGGCTGGCTGCTCGCCAGCCTCAGCTTCGCCGTCGGAAGGGCATTCGGCTGGACGTCGTGGCGCAGCAAGGCCGACGCAGGAAAGGCCGAAGCCCTCGAGAACGCGGACCTGCCCGGCGTGATGACCGGCATCGAGGTCCACGACGACGCCCCGAAAGGCCCAGCGCAGACCCGGTACGCGATCATCCAGGACCACGGCCTGCGCACGTGGGCGGTGACCGCCGCCATCCGGCACCCCGGAGTCGGCATGGCCGAGGGCGACCGCCGCGACCAGTACGGACGCGGCCTCACGGAACTCCTCGACGTCGCCGCCCGGGCGTCCCTGATCAGCGACGTCGTGTTCCTGGTCCGCACCGTCCCCGACGACGGCGCCGAACGGCAGCAGTGGATCTCGGCCCATCGGCGTCCCGACGGCCCCGAACTGGCCCGGCGCATGAACGACGAACTCGCCACCGCCCTGGCCCGCGCCGCGGTCCGCACCGAGGCGTTCGTAACGTTCGTGGTCCCTGAAACCCGGATCGCGAAGCAGGCCCGCGAGTTCGGCGGCGGCCTGGAGGGACGCACCCGCGTGCTGTACGCCCTGGCTGACGAAATCGCCGCGATGCTGCGCGGCGGTATGGGCATGACCGACGTCGCCTGGCTCACCTCGCCCCAGTCGGCGCTTGCGGTCCGCACCGGTTTCGCGCCCGCAGACCGGGCCGGGATCATCGACGCCCGCGCCGCCCACCAGACCGACCTGGCCGTGTGAACCGAGGTGCCGTGGGCGATGGCCGGCCCCTCCGGCGCCGACACCACGATGCGGCACTACTCCCATGACGCCTGGAACTCGATCAGCTCCACCATCAAGCTCCCCGACCGCGGTGCTTGCCTGGGCGCCCTCGCCCCGGTGCTCACCCCGTCCGAACCGGGAGAACGGCGCAGCTACGCGGTGGTGTTCCCGATCCTGCCGTTCAGCCGCGGCGACCGACAGACGGCCTCCGGCGAATGGGCTGCCGACATGGGCGAAGGGCTCCGCGGCCGACTCCAGATCCGGCAACTCCCGCGACCGCGCCAACGTGACCCGCGCCCACCGCCTCGACGCGAGGCTCGCCTCCGGCCACGCCCTCACCCGCCCCTATGCGATAGCGTGCGTCACCGTCGCCAAGGCCATGCGTCGCCGATTCGGCCGGCAGCGACTTCTAAGCCGAGCAATGCGGACTGCTCCAGACTGGCAGATCCATCCGCCCGGGAGCACGGAGGTTTGCCGCCCTCCAAACGACTATGCACAGGCTATGCAAGTCCTCGACATTCGATTGTTTGTGCTTGTCAATGCCACGTAGTCGAGAGGTTCAACTCCTCTCTCGCGCACAACGATGTATGGTCCCCTGACTACATCAAATCCCCTCTGACAAGGACTTCGGTCCTTATCAGTTGTGGACTCTCATGGACACGGATGGCCTTGAGAGGCCTCCCATTCCCCACGTATTCCCCACGACATCCGGGGCGTGGGGAACGCCGTCGGCGTCGCCCACTGTCCACCCGACCGTCCGCCGGTAGATCCCCGGGAGGGCGCCCACCCACGACGGGCAACCGAGTAGAGCCACGGGTCAGTTCCGTGGCCCTGTTCGGTTGTGCCCGGGGTTGATCAACCGTCCCT
>NZ_JARKPQ010000335.1 GCF_029975155.1 Propionicimonas sp.
GCTCGCCGCGGTCGGCATGGACCCGTGGCCGCTGCCGGACGGTGCCCGCACCAGCGTGCTGTGGCTGAACGACGCCGGTACCTGGAAGCTGGCGGGAGTGCTGCTGGAGGCGGCCGAGCCGATCCTCCGCACCGGCCGGACGGCCCTGGCCGTCACCGCGGCCAGCTCCGGGCCGGGCGCGCTCACCCCGCGCCGGCAGAACCTCGCCGGCACCCGGGTGCTGCTGGCCCCGTCCGCGCCGGTGGCCGTGCCGACCGCCGAGCAGCTCACCGTCACCCTGGCCAAGACGGTCACCGACCGCACCGGTGCGACCACCACCACCGCCACGACCGGACGCCGCGCCGCCATCGGCGTCCCGCGCACCGTCTACGCCGAGGCCGGATCATGAACCGGTCGGGCGCGGGGGTCCGGGCGTGCGCTTCCCTTTCCCGTCGTCCCGGGCTTGCCCCGGGATCCCGTGAGTCGGGTGGCCGGGCTGGTGCGGGGATCCCGGCGTTCGCCGGGATGACGATCCTCCTTCCGTGTCGTCCCGGGCTTGACCCGGGATCTCGTTGGCCGGGTTGCCGGGCTGGTGCGGGGGTCCCGGCGTTCGCCGGGATGACGATCCTCCTTCCGTGTCATCCCGGGCTCGCCCCGGGATCTCGTGAGTCGACTTGCCTGGCGTTCGCCGGGATGACGGTGAGGAGGCGACCATGGCACTGAGTCCTTCCTGGGCGATGTCGGGGCAGGCCGTCGACGCGATCGGCGATCCGCATCTGAGCAAGGGGTTCCACTACCGGGTGCTGACCAGTCCGCTGCTGGGGCTGCCCGTGGCGCCGCTGGTGATCGGCCGGATCGGCCTGGGCCGCGGCGCCAAGGGTTACGCCCGCTACGACGTGACCTGGGTGGACAGCCACGGCACGATCCTGACCACGCCGTTCACCGTCACCCCGGACAACCCGGTCACCGGCTACCTGCCGCTCGGCGCCACCTGCTGCTGGGCGATGATCGACGGCGAGGCGGGCCGGATCGTCCGGCCGCTGCCCGGGCCACGGCGGCCGCCGGTGGCGAGCCGGATCGAGCTGCCGGTGCGAGGTCCGGTCGGGGGCGTCCTCGGTCCGTCCCCGATCGTCAAGCCACCGCTGCAGCTGAGCGCTCCGTTCGCGCTGACCGGCGTCGTGGCCACTCCGCTCGGAGATGCCCCGGTGGCCCGGCGCAGCCGCGCGCCCTACCACGTCTACGCCTCGCACATCGAGCGACTGGTGGTCAGCGGCAGCGGCACCGTCCGCTCGGCCGCCTGGTTGCCGGCGTCCGCGGTCGACGTGTTCGAGCCGTTCCGGATCGCGCCGCTGCCGATCGGCCCCGGAGCCCGCTACCTCGGACCGCCGAACGGCCTGGCGTACTCCCTCGACCGGGTGAAGCGGGGCGCGCCGCAGCGCGGTGGGATGCACGAGCACCCGACGGTCGCCGGCCCGTCCGCCTGCCCACCGGTGAGCGTGGCGGACGAGGTGGTGCGGGTCGCCAAACTCGCCGCCGAACTGGAGCCGCACCTGGATCGGCTGGTCAACGACACCACCGCGCCACCGTGGGAGCTGACCGCGGTCGAGCAGGTGCTGGACGCCGGTGGCAACAACCTGGGCACGTCCGACCGGCTGATCCTCTACGACCTGCTGCAGGCGATGGTCGACCCGGGGCTGGCCCGCTGGCTCGGCCTGCTGGACGTCGACGAGGAGGCCGGCTGGAACGAGGAGGTCGTGGTCGCCTACATCGTCCAGGGCCTGTTCAGCCCCGACTGGGACGCCATCGCCAAGGCCGGGCTCACCGCGACGCTGGACCCGTCCGGCATCTTCACCACACCGGACGCCGCCGCGAAGGCGGTCAATGCCGGTGCCGGGCAGGTGGCGGTCGAGGACCCCGGCACGCTGGACGGCGGGCCGTTCTTCCTCGCCCGCGTGGTGCTGGCGGCCACCACCGGCGTGCCGCTGGACAGTCCGGCGAACCCGGCTCTCGCGGCCCCGGTGGCCGGACCCTGGCTGCCCGCGCTGCCGCCGACGGCCGTCCGCGAGCTGACCATGGACCTCGAGCAGCTGGTGCCCGGCGCCGGGCTGGCCAGCGCGATCGCCCAGCCCTCCGGCGGGACGCCGGTCGAGCGGAACGTCGCCGACACCGTCGGCCGCCGGACGCTGATCGTGGCCAACCAGGTGGAATCGGCGACCAGCCCCACCTCGGGCTTCCTCGACGACCGCGCGATCACCGAGGACGACGGCGGCTGGCAGGTCGCGCAGGCCGACTGGTTCGGCCGCTGGTCGGGCTGGAGCCGGACCGGGTTCGGTCCGGGCGTGCGTCCGGCACCGCCGCGGCCCACGCTCACGCTCACCGCGATCCCGCCCGCGGTGCCGGACCCCGCGCCGACGGGGCCGCTGTCCGGCACGGTCCGGGTCGAGGTCTCGGTGCCGCCGCTCAGCGGCCTGCCCGCCGGGGCTCGGCTGCTCGACCACCTCGAGCTGACCAGTACCGGCGGCGCCACGCCCGGCACCAGCACCCACCCGATCGCCGATCCGACGAACCCGCCCGAGACCCTGGTGATCGAGGTGACCGGGCCCGCGCTCGCGCCGACCGCGAGCGGCACGGTGACCGTCACCGCGCTCTGGCGCGACGTCGCCGGTGTCGCCTCGGCCACGTCGGAGCCGAAGACGGCCACGCTGTACGACCCGCGTCCGCCGACTCCGGTGGTCCTGCCACCCACGCTCACCTACACCGCGCGCCCCGACTCCACGGGCCGCGCCCGGGCCACCCTGACCTGGACGCCGGTGGCGGGGCAGGCCGCGTTCCGGGTGTTCGTCGCCGATGAGACCACGCTGCGGGCCAAACTCGCCGACATCGTGGCCGGCCGGCCCGGTGCGGGCGACGCCGGGCTCGCCCCGACGATCGTCCAGGCGCAGACCCTGCTCAACCAGCTCGCCGCCGCCGGGGACGACGCGCCCGCCCGCGGCGCGGTCTGGGACGCGAACCGCTCCCTGGTGCCCAGGCGTTGGTGGCTGCAGCTGACCGGCGAACCGGTGCCCGCACCGCCCAGCGGGCCGGTGGTCTTCTCCCACGACGTGTCCGGATCGCTGGCCGTGCTGGTGCTGTACCGCGTGGTGGCGGTGAGCGCCGCCAGCGTCGAGTCCGACTTCGCGACCTCGCCACTGCTGCCGCGCGGCGTCCCCAATCTGCTCGTGCCGGCCCAGCCGACGCTCGCGGTGACGCCGGTGGTCGACGGTGCCGGCAACCTGCAGGCGGAGCTGACCATCACCGTCCCCGCCGGCCCGACGCCGGCGGCCCGCTACCGGCTGCGCCGGGCCACGACCACGACCGACACCCTGCTGATGCCGATCGTCGGGGCCGGCACGCTGCCGCCCCGCACCTCGCCCGACCAGCCGCAGGTGCTCGTGGTCGGCGACACCGGGAACACCGTCGAGGGGCCGCGCAGCGCTCTGCCGGCCTGGGTCACCTACCACTGGCGGGTCGAGGTGCAGGCTGCCCCGGCCCCCGGCGGCGGTCCGGACGGCGAGTGGTCGACCGCGTCTGTCCCGGTGGCGGCGCTGGTGCTGCCGCCCGACCCACCGGTGACGGTCACCGACCTGACCACCACCAGGGACGCCGCGGGCGTCCACGTCCGGTTCCGGCAGCCCGAGCCGCTGGCCGGCGGCGCCACCACCGGCTATGCCGTGGACGTCTACCGCCAGCTGCCCGGTGCCGGGCTGCGGTTGCTCACCAGCGTGCCGGGGCAGGCGCCACCGCCCACCGGCCGCGGCAACAACCCGGCGGGGTTCTTCGACGTGGTGGACGCCGATGCCACCGCGCCAGCGGGCACCGGCTACCGGGTGGTGGTCACCGATCCGATCGGCCGCATGTCGGCCGCCAGTCCCCTGGTGGAGGCGCCATGACCCTCGCTCCGGCTCCCGACACCCTCGGCCTGGAATCGCCGGCGGTCGGACCCTGGTTCCGCACCGACGTCACGCTTCCCGTCCCCGGTTCCGACCTCGGGGTGACCCTCAACCTCACCGCGGGGGAGGACTGGCTGCCGCCCGCGGGCGGACTGCTCTCGCTCGCCGTCGCCACCGACCCGCGTCCGGCGGTGCTCGCCGGGCTGCGCGGTCCGGACGGCGGCCCGGCCTTCACCACCGGACGGCTGGTGGCGCTGTTCCGGCTGCTGCCGGAGGTGGAGCAGCGGCTCGGCGCGCTGCTCACCCTGCCCACCGTGGACGGCACCACGCCGCCCGCCGGCACGGTCACCCGGGCGACCGTCCGCTGGTTCGCGCTGGAACTGCCGGAGAACCCGCCGCCGCTGGCCACGCTGCTCGACCGGATCGACCCGCCGGTGCAGGGCTTCAGCAGCGATTCCGAGAAGGCCGCCCACCTCGGCCTCACCCAGACAGCCGGCAACCTGGGCAATGACCTCCACCCGATGGCCGACCTGAAGCGCGCCGGCAGCATCCTGGGCTTCGAGGACAAGCTGCTGACCTTCCCGGCCGCGGCGACGGTGAAGCTGTTCGCTTTCGACGTCCGCGGCCGTCCGCTCGACCCGGGGGCGGTCGCCGCGTGGTGGGCCTCGCTGACCACCACGTTCAACAACCTGTGGGCGCCGGGCGTCACCCAGCGGACGGCGACGACCGCCGCGCAGCTCAGCTTCCACCCCACCTCACCCAACGAGGCCCCGGCCCATCCGGGCGTACTGGGCCGGCTGCAGGTCACCGGCGCCACCGGTACCGGCGCGGTGCGGACGACCACCGGCGGGGCGAGCCTCACCCTCACCGGCGGGACGGCGGACGCGGCGCCCCTGCCGCGGATGGCGGTGCTGCCGGCCGGCAACTACCTGGCCGCGGCCAACCTCTGGGCCGCCGGCGCGGTCGGCGGCCTGACCAGGGACTTCGTCCGGGTGGGACTCGTCGACCTCGAACTCCAGGTCACCGGCCAGCCCCGGATCGCCGGCACCGGCGCCAGCGACGTCGAACAGCGCCGCGCGGACGACCAGAAGCGGGCGACCAGCCAGGTCCTGGTGGCGCAGGCCACAACCAGCGCCACCGAGACGGTGCTGCTGGCCACCGCCGAGGCGGCCATGGCCGGTCTGGTGGCCGTGCTCGGTGCGGGGTCGGCCACGCTGGCCGCGCCGGTGCTGGACCGGTCGGCCGGCGCGCTGGCGGTGCCGACGCTCCCGTCCGTGGCGCCGCCGGCGGCGCTGCCGAACGAGGTGACGATGGTCGCGCTGACCGGCGGCGGCACGGCGGCCGGCTCGACCGTGACCAACCAGCGGGTGCTGGTGCAGACGAGCTTCGACCCGTCGCTGGCCGGTGCCTGGCTGCGGGTGTGGCCGCAGTACTTCGACAGTGACAAGGGCGTTCACGAGCGCGGCGCCGGCGGTTCCGGCACGGTGGACGCGGCCGGCGTCGTCCGGGTCGTGGTGCGGCTCGCGGACGGCGACGTCACGCCGGACAACCGGATGGGCCTCGACCTGATGCTGGTCACGGCCACCCAGGCGATGCGCTACGCCGAGGTGCGGCTGGAGCGTCCGGCGCCGGTCGGCGGCACGATGCCGGCCCTTGGTGCGGTCGCGGGCCCGGTGGTGGCGTGCGAGTCCGGCCAGACCTTCACCGGCGGGGTGCCCGCGGGCGCGTTGCCGTCCGGGAGCACGCTGGTCGCGCTGGCCACGCCGCCCGCGCTGGTCGATCCGGCGAGCGTGCCGAACGCCCAGTGGAACGCCCAGACCGTGGCTGCCGCGCTGGTGGCCGGGGACAGCTTCCTGCTCACCGAGCCGGCCTGGAAGGGCTGGCGCGGCGGCGAGACCGCGGAGGCCGTCGCCTCGGGTGGGGCGACCCCGTCGGTGATCGCCCGCACCGGGCTGACCCGGCTGATCCAGGTGGGGTCGCCGCTGCCCACGCAGGCGCGGGACGAGGTGGCGGCTGCCGTCGTCACCGCGGGTGTGGCCGATTCGGTCGTGGCCGCGGTCAGGCCGCTCGGCGTCCACCACGAACTGCTGCCGCACCAGAGCGGCCACCCCGGCGCTCCCGGCGACGACGAGCGCCACGGCACCGGCGCCCGGCTCCGCGGACCGGCGGCGGTCGCGGTCGCGGAGATCCTGCGCGAGCGCACGGCCGGCACCACGGTCGCCCTCGCCCAGGCCGCGGCCACGCCGATCCCGCAGCCCACCGCGCCCACCGTCCCTGGAACCTGGGCGGCGGTGCTGCGGACGGTCGGTTTCGGCGTGGAGGCGGAACCCGGGCTCACCCAGGTGCTGAACGCGACCGGGCTGGGGGCCTTCCCGTTCGACGGCACCTTCAGCGACATCCAGAACTGGCTGAGCACCAACGGGATCACGCTCCCGGGAAGCACCGGGCCGGCCGCCGCCAGCGTGGTGCGGGCGGTCAGCCGCCGCATGCTCGGCGCGCGCAGCGGCTACCGCGAGGCGCTGCAGGCGATGTTCACCGCCTTCGCCAGGGCAGAGGACTTCGTCTACATCGAGACCCCGGCGGTCGACTACGAGTTCGTCGCCAGCGGCACGGACGACGTGCTGAGGCTGTGGCAGGCGCTGATCGACCGGGCGGCGGAGAACCTGGCCCTGCAGGTGGTCGTCTGCCTGCCGGTGACACTCGTGCCGGGGTCGCCTGCGAAGCTGCAACGCGTCCGGGACAAGGGGGTTCTGGCTGCCCTGGCCGCGCTGCGGACCGCCGCCGGCGAGCGGCTGGCGGTGTTCACCCCGGTCACCGGGCCGGGCCGATCCCTGCACCTGGACGCCACCAGCGTGCTGGTCGACGACGCCTGGGCGATCACCGGCGGCGCGCACCTGTGGCGGCGCGGGCTGAGCTTCGACGCGTCCCTGGCGGTGTCGGTGTTCGACGAGCGGGTGGCCGGTGGGCGTCCGGCGGAGATCGTGGCGTTCCGCCGCGCCCTGATCGCCGGACGGCTGGGTCTGGCGGCCGGCCTGCTGCCCGAGGACCCGGCAGAGTTGGTCCGCGCGATCCGGCAGCTGTCCGCCCGCGGCGGTGGCCTGCGGCTCAGCCCCGAGCCGATCGAGCAGCCCGACCCCGCGCCCGCCGAGTCGGACGTGGCCATCTGGAACCCCGACGGCTCCCCGGTCGCCGGCTTCGACCCCCTCGGCTGGCTCGGTGGCCTCGCCGCCGAGGTCCAGGCGGAGCTCGCGGCCGAGGTGCCGGGCTCCCCCTGACCTCCGCCTCTCCACAACAAGATGGAGCGAAACCGGCGACGACGCCGGGTAACTCTCCACAACAAGGTGTGGCGAAACCGGCTACGACGCCGGGTAGCTCTCCACCACGTGGTGTTGGCCGCTGCCGCTACGGCTTCAGGAGTTCGACGCCGTGCACGCCGCGATCGAAGGACTCCCACTCCGCCTTCGACAGGTTCTTCGTCCACGCGGAGAGCGGCGTCCATGTGCCGGCCCGCCAGACCGACTCGACATAGACCCCGATGTACTCGTCGGTGTCCTCCCGGTTGGTGCGTGCGACCAGGACGTGGCGCGAGCCGTCCTCGGCGGTGGAGAACGTGAGCATGGTCAGTCTCTCGTCGCCGCCGCCGACCCAGAACTTCTCGCCACCCGGGTCTTCGATCGACATCGCCGGTGACAGCTCGTCCACGAGCGCGCCCTTGCGCCAGGTGAGCACCTGCCAGATCGGGTCCTCGGAGTAGGTCCGGAGGAGCAGGTCGTTCCCGGTCTCACCGTCCAGCTCGGCGAGCCCCAGCAACGGATCGAGCCGTTCCGCAGGCAGCTTCCTGGTGGCGACCTCGCCCCGCGCGGTGGTCACCTCGAACCGGTAGGCGTTGCCGTAGGGGTTGTGCCGATAGCGGTAGTAGCGCAACTCGTCCGGGGCGCCGTCCCCGTCGATGTCGGCGGCGCCGGTCACGCCGAGCAGGATCGGCGGGCCGCTGTAGCCCAGATAGGGCGCGGCCTTGCCGTGGGTGAGCCTCACCGAGCGGGTGGACGTCTTCACCCAGCGGTCCTGCGTCCACACCGACCGGGTGATCTTGCCGACCCAGCGCTGCGAGGAGTCCTTCTCGACCAGCGCGGCGACATCGACGTAGCGGCGTCCGCGGCTGTCGAAGAACCGGGATCCCTGAACCTGGGCGAGCTCATTGCCGAAGTACCAGCCCTTCAGCCAGGGCGATGCCGGCGCCTTCTCCGCCACCAGGGCACCGGAGCGCCAGGTGTAGACCCCGAGGAGGGCGTTCTCCCGCGCGTCCCACAGGTGTACGACGAGCTCGGAGCCCTTCCTCCCGTCGAGCGTGACCGCGCCGTAGAGCGGACTCGGGTAGTCGGTGAACTCGGGCACCATCGACGTGAACTCCACCGCGGACGCGGTGCCCTCGGCCGTGGTGACGGCGAGCCGGTAGTGGTCCGATCCGAGCGAGGACAGCTCCACCGTGTCGTCGGCGCCGTCGCCGTCCACGTCGGTGCGCAGCGTCTTCATGACGTCGGCGGACGCGGTGGGCGGGGCTGCGGGAGTGGAGGAGACGGGTGCCGCCGGCGACGCCGTCCCCTGCGGTGTGGACGGGCTCGAACAGGCGGCGAGCGGCAGCAGGAGTGATACCGCGATCCCTCGGCGTGCGGTCATGGCGGGCTCCCTCTGTGGCGTCCCTGTGTCCACGCTATGCCCGCGCGACGCTCGCTGCCCACCCCATCGCCGGACGAATCCCGACGAACCGCGGCCAACCCGGGTGAGTGCCGTCCGCCGACGGTGGTCAGGGCTGCAGGATGACCTTCGCGCCGCTGATCCCGCTGTAGGCCTTCGCCTGCTTCTTGGTGAGCTTCACCTTCTTGGTGCTCACCTTCTGCCAGGCACCCGACTTCCACACCGAGTTCACGATCGTGCCGGTGAGGTACTTCCCGCTGGTGAACAGCTCGACGTCGCGGACGTAGCGCTTCCCGGCCGCGCTGGTGGCGAACCGATAGCCGAACCGCGCCCAGCCGAGGTCGGCCAGATACCAGTCGTACGCGCCCTCGATCCGGGACTTCGGAGCCTTCTCCCAGACGAGCTTGCCCTTGCTCCACGACAGGACGCGGAACAGGACGCCGTCACTCCCCGCGGTCAGCAGCAGGAGCTCGTAGCCCTTCCTGCCGTCCAGCTTCGCTGCTCCGTACCAGGGCTCGATGCCCCAGTCGTCGTCGATCGTGGACGTGAACTGCTTCACGTCGTCCTTCCCGGCGGCGGTGACCACGTTCACGACGAAGGTGTCCGCGCCGTTCTGCTCGACGGTCACCTGGTCCTTCCGCCCGTCGCCGTCCACGTCCACGTCGACGACCCGGGTGGCGACCTGGGCGGGCACGGCCAGCGGCTGGACCGCCGCCGCGTTGGTGGAGGGCGCCAGCAGCCCTCCGGACAGCACGAGCGCCGAAGCCAGCGCGGTCAGCCTGATGATCCTCATCGTCTCCTCCTCGAAGATGTCCTCTCCGACAGGAGGCTCGACGGCCGCCGGTGATACCGGACCCCTACCGTCATCCCGGCGAACGCCGGGATCCCCGCAGCAATCGGCGACGTCCGTGCAGGGATCCCGGGTCAAGCCCGGGATGACGGTGGGGCAGGATGACCGGCGGCCCAGCTCGGGCTACCTTCCGCGGACGGCCGTCACGCCGAGATCGGGGTTGTCGGTGAAGAACTGGTCCATGCCGGCCCGCAGGAAGGTGCGGATCTCCCCCACCAGGTCTCCCGGGGCGGCGGGGTCGGAGCTGCTGCGGAACTCCGCGGGCAGGAAGGTGTTCTCCCGGCGGAACGTCCAGCCCACCACGGTCAGCCCGGCGCGATGCGCGTCCCGGATCACCGGGGTCGGCTCCCCGAGGGTGCCGTCGGCGTTCCGCGGGATCATCACGTCCTTGCAGAAGCCGACCTGGTCGGCGTAGCGGCTGATCGCGCGCAGCCCGGACGCGGTGGACAGGTCGGCGTACGTGGTCGGACGTCCCTGGGACGCCAGATCGTACGGCGCGCCCTGGCAGTCGATCAGCTGCACGAGCTTCACCCTGGTCATCCGGTTGAGCCGCTGCAGATTGGTCACCTCGAAGCTCTGCACGACCACCGGATCACGATGGCTGGTGAGCCCGTACTGGCGCAGCAGCGCCACGGCCTTGCGCTCCATGTCGAAGCCCTGCTGGCGGAAGTAGGTCGAGTGCTTGATCTCGGGAATGATGCCGACCCGCTTTCCCGAGCAGGTTCGCGACGAGGTCGCCAGCTTCAGGACCTCGGCGAAGGTGGGCACCTGGTACGTCCCGTCGTAGGCGGTGTTCGCCGGACGCAGCTGCGGCAGCCGTTCCACAGCTCGCAGGGTGCGAAGCTCGGCCAGGGTGAAGTCCTCGGCGAACCAGCCGGTGACCGGGGTGCCGTCCAGCAGTTTTGTCGTGCGGCGACTGGCGAACTCGGGGTGGGCGGACACGTCCGTGGTGCCGCCGATCTCGGGCTCGTGCCGGTCGACCAGCACGCCGTCCTTGGTCACCACGAGGTCGGGTTCGATGTAGTCCGCGCACTGCCGGATGGCCAGCTGGTAGGCGCCGATCGTGTGTTCGGGGCGATAGCCGGACGCGCCACGGTGGGCGATCACGACAGCCTTGCGGTGGGCCGGATCGTCATGGGCATGACCGGACGCGGCCGCGGGCGCGGCGCCCACCAGGCCGGCCAGGGTGATGCCGGCGACGGCGATGGACAGGTACGTGGGCAGGACGTTCATGAGGGATTCCTTACTGTCGGAGAGGATGTCTGGGACCGCCGGTCGAGCTTGTCCCCGCAGACCGCCGGTCGAGCTTGTCCCCGCAAACCGCTGGTCGAGCTTGTCGAGACCGTCCGCGCAAACCGTTGGTCGAGCTTGTCGAGACCTTCCCGTGGACCGCTGGTCGAGCTTGTCGAGACCGTCGTCCGCGTCTCGACAAGCTCGACGAGCGGTGTTGGGGGAGGCCTGGCGAGCGGTGTTTGGGGAGGCTCGACGGGCGGTGTTGGGGGGGCTCGACGGGCGGTTACTAGGGAAGGCTTGACGAGCGGTGACTGGGGAGGCTCGACGAGCGACTGAGGCGAGCGGCTGGCTCAGGCCGGGGCGAAGACCAGGTCCTCCTGGTCGGGGATGATCGAACCGTCGGCGCGGCGGACGGGGCCGGGGTCGCCGTCGGCGTCGGTGTAGGCCGTCGTCGAGCAGGGGTAGAGGCCCTGCTTCTTCGGCAGCGGCTCGATGAACATCGGGTTCACCGCCCACCGGCCGTCCGCGTTGTCGTAGGCCACGCACATCAGTTCGGGCTGGTTTCGGTTCAGCACGACGTGCGCGCCGGTCGCGTCCTTCAGCATCGAGATGTCGGTGGTCGCGTCGCCGCCCGCCACGACCGGACGCAGCGGTGCCGCCTGCGACTGCAACGCCCGCGGGCCCTTGATGCCCAGGATCTCCTGGTTGATGAAGCACCGCTTGCCGTCGATGTAGGTCATGATCGCGTCCGAGCCGTCCGGATGGCCGCCGCAGCCCTTGAGGTGCCCGGTGAGCTTTCCGCGCTTCGTCAGCTGGACGATGCCGAGCGTGTGCGCCGAGTCGATGCCCACGCCCGGACCCCAGACGTCCGCGAACTCCTTCGGGGAGGCCGAGACCACCCACGGTTCGATGCCGGCCCGCTTGAGCGTGCGGATCAGGTCACGGATCTCCGGGTAGTAGCGGATCCAGGCGACCTGCGTGCTGGAGCCCACCTGCTGGGTGGCGCCGATCGGAGCGCGCAGCGCCTCGTCCCTGGCCATGGCGGCCATCTTCCGCACCTGCGCGGAGGTGTAGCCCTGCAGGATCTGCCCCACCCAGGCATACATCGGCTGCATCTGGCGCAGGTTCGCCCCGGCGAAGACGGGGTCGCCGCCGGTCGTCTTCTGGGTCTTGCGCACCGACAGGATCTCGTCGGCGCAGGCCAGGTTGGTGCTGGTGGGCAGCGGCTTGCCCGGTCTGGCCAGCGGTCCGCACGCGGTGCGCAGCGCGGCGGCACCGGCGTCGGTCATGTACCTGCTGGTGTTCCGCCAGTCGCGGTCGGGCGGCTGCAGGATCTTGTCGTTGCGGATCAGCCAGAAGATGGTCTGGTCGGAGATGTCGTTCTTGATCACCGTGTTGTCCCAGTCGAACACGGCGTACGGCTTGATCCGTGGCGCGCGTCCGTGGGGCCAGCTGCACCGGCCGCGCTCGTCGATGGCCTTCTGGATGAGCGCGGCGTTGTCGCCGTACCAGTGATCGGCCAGCCGGAGCTGGGGACAGTCCCGTCCCTTGCCGGTGGACGGCAGGGCCGGGAGGGACGCGGCCTGTGCCGGCGCGGGATCGGCCGGCGACGCGGACGCGGTGGGCACACCGGCGAGGCCGGTGATCAGAAGGGCAAGACTGACGGCGGCCGCGATCCGGCCGTGGAACCGACTGGGCAAGGTGATCCTCCTGGGGTGTGGATTCTCCTCCCGTGGGATCCACCCTCGCACACGGCGGGCGCCGAGGCCAGAGGCCTGCCTCAGCCGCGCTGCCCGATCGGCACGTAGTTGCGCTCGGTCGCGCCGACGTAGACCTGGCGTGGCCGGCCGATCTTGGTGGCCGGGTCGGTGAACTGCTCGCGCCAGTGGGCGATCCAGCCGGGCAGCCGGCCGAGGGCGAACAGCACGGTGAACATGTTCTGCGGGAAGCCCATGGCCTGGTAGATCAGGCCGGTGTAGAAGTCCACGTTCGGATAGAGCTTGCGCTCCTGGAAGTACGGGTCGCTCAGCGCCGCCTCCTCCAGCTTCACCGCGATGTCGAGCAGTTCGTCGGAGCCGGTGAGGGTGTTCAGGATCGCGTCCGCGTGCCTCTTCACGATCGCGGCGCGCGGGTCGTAGTTCTTGTAGATCCGATGGCCGAAGCCCATCAGCTTGGTGGTGTCCTTCTTGTCCTTCACCTTGTTGACGTAGGTGTGGACATCGCCGCCCTCGTCCCGGATGCCCTGCAGCATCTCGAGCACCGCCTGGTTCGCGCCGCCGTGCAGCGGACCGGACAGTGCGCTCACCCCGGCGGCGACCGAGACGTAGATGTTGGCCCCGGACGAGCCGACCATGCGGACGGTGGAGGTCGAACAGTTCTGCTCGTGGTCGGCATGCAGGATCAGCAGGACGTCGAGGGCGCGGGTGATCTCGTCGTCGAACGGATAGGGGCCGGTGGGCAGGCCGAACGACATCCGCAGGAAGT
>NZ_JARKPQ010000343.1 GCF_029975155.1 Propionicimonas sp.
GGTGGCCCACGTGGGCCACCGCCGTCCTGCGTCTACTGGGGGTGGTTGGGTTGAGGTCAGTTCGCCATCACCTGGCGAGAGGCCACCCACCCTGTCCACCGTTGATGCTGATTCCGGCGGTCTGTGATTCGGTAGCGATCACGCTGATCGGCAGCACGGCAAGGCTTCCGGCAACCGCGGCGGCGGCGATAATCCTACGAACGATGGTCATTTCCCCGAGGCCTCTCTAGTTGACTGGCACTGCGGTAGAAACTACTGAGTACTTGACTGGCTTGTCAAGATTTGACAAGGTTTTCCCTGAGAATCGAAGAGGGAGGTTGCGTGGACGCATCGAACGCGGTGCAGTTCGGCTCCGTGCTGCGCGAGGCGCGCAGGCGACAGGGGCTGTCCCAGGCCGAACTCGGCGGTGGGAAGTACTCCGGCAGCTACATCTCCCATCTGGAGAGCGGCCGCCGCACGGCCAGCCCCGAAGTGGTCGAGTTCCTCTCCCGTCGGTTGGGCATGTCGCTGCTGGAATGGGGCCTCGCACCGGCGCCGAACCCAGCCTTCCTCGGCGGAACCTTCGAAGACCTGCTCGTCGCGGAGCGTGCCCGCTCGGAGCACGACTGGGCTGCCGCGATCACCCATGCCACCCAGGCGGCGGCCAGCGCGGAGGCGGCCGCCGACGGCGGTCGCCACTGGGAGGCGATGTACGTCGTGGCGCAGGGCCGGTTCGCCTCGGGCGAGTTCGCCGAGGCCGCCCGGCTCGCCGATGCGCTGTCGACGCACGAGATCGCCCAGCAGTTCTTGGTCGCGCGGGCGCAGGCGTTGAGTCTCGCCTCCATCGCGAACCGGGCGTCGGACCACCTCGGCTGGGCCATCGCCTTCGGTGCCAGAGCGGTGGAGGCCGCTTCGGCCGCTCCACCGATCATCCTCGCCGAGGCGCTGATGTCCCTTGTCAGTGCAATGTCCGAGGCCGGGCATGCACCGGAGGAGAGCCAGCCGTACCTCGACCGCCTCGCTGCCCTGAGTCCGCGACTGACCTCGGATCATTCGCGAGGCATGATCGCGTGGACCATGAGTGGGGCGGCGTTCGTGGCCGGTGACATCGGCGAGGGGCTGCGGCTCCAGGCGCAGGCCGGGGACCTGCTCGACCCGCGGCGGGACCTGCGACTGTGGCTGCGCTTCCACAGCACCGCGGCGCGCTGGCGCCTCGGGGCGGGGATCACCGACGGTGTCGCCGACCTGCTCCAGACGGCCTCCCTCGGCCTGCAGATCCTCGGCAACAACTACGACGTCGTCGAGTTGCGGCAGTCGGAGGCGAAGCTCGCCCTGCTCACCGGCGACGCCACGGGCGGCTACGCCACGATCCGCGCGATCCTGGACGACCCCGTCCTCGGCGGGCCGGAGATGTCCAGGGGGCAGAGCGAACTCGTGCTGGCCGAGTGCCTGGAGGCACTCGGAGAGCTGGAAGAGGCGCGTCACCAATTCGTCACCGCTGCACTGCAACTGGAGGTCGAGGGCCGGCTGCGGCAGGCCATCGACGCCTGGCGTCGCAGCGTCGGCGAAGAAGTTTCAGGAGATTTCTTGACACACACTTGACAAGATCCAGTCAAGTCTGATGGACTCTACTTGTCGGCGCCCCCCCTCAAAGCGTCGGATGAGTACACCACCCAGGCCGGTGTTCTGTAGCGAGTCGAACCCCTCCCGTACGCGCCACAGACACCGGCCTTGTGGTGTCCGCGCACCGGTCCTCGGTTTGCGAGGCCCGGATGGGCGAGGTAAGCTATCGCTTTGCCCAAAGCCAACGACGACCGCGTGAACTTGACGCGGGCCGTTCAGCGTGCAACGAAACCGGTGGCACACGCCGGATCTTGCGGAAGGACTCCACCTTGGCCGTCTCGCGCACTGCGTCGAAGAACACCAATGTTGTCTCAGCAAGCGGACGGATCTCCTTCGCGAAGATCCACGAGCCGCTCGAGATCCCCAATCTCCTTGATCTCCAGATCGAATCCTTCGACTGGTTGATCGGCAACGAGGCCTGGCAGGCCCGGGTGGCCGCAGCTCGCGCCGCGGGCCGCACCGACGTGAACACGAAGTCCGGCCTCGAGGAGATCTTCGAGGAGATCTCGCCGATCGAGGATCTCTCCCAGACCATGTCGTTGTCGTTCCGCGACAACCGGTTCGAGGAGCCCAAGCACACCGTGGAGGAGTGCAAGGACCAGGACTTCACGTACGCGGCCCCGCTGTTCGTGACCGCCGAGTTCATGAACAACGACACCGGCGAGATCAAGAGCCAGACCGTGTTCATGGGCGACTT
>NZ_JARKPQ010000351.1 GCF_029975155.1 Propionicimonas sp.
GTATGTAAGAAATGAAGGCTGGTCCCAAGGGCGCTGTCAGCGAGGAGCCGCTGGACTGGCATCCTCGGTCGAAGGGTGCGCAGCAATTCAGGCTGTTCTGCGAGCGGTACATCACCACGCCGAAGGGCACGGGCGCCAAACATCCGATGAAGTTGCGGCCGTGGCAGGTCGAGTTGGCCGGCTCGCTGCTGGACGACCCGCGGCCGAATATGGCGCTGTGGTCGTTGCCTCGCGGTCAGGGGAAGAGCACGTTGGTGGCCGCCATGACGCTGCACCACGTGTTCATGGCCGGCGTGGAGGGTGCCCGGGCTGTGCTGGTCGCTCAGGACGAGCGGTCGTCGACGCGGTTGCTGCAGATTGCGGCCCGCATGGTCGCGTTGAACGACGAGTTGTCTTCGCGCTGCCAGGTGTACAAGAACGCGATCTATGTGCCCGGTTCGGATAGTCAGATTCTGGCGTTGCCGGGTGAGTCCGCCCGAATCGAGGGTGAGGACGCCTCGCTGGCGATCATGGACGAGGTCGGCTTTTGCCGCCGGGACGCCTTCGAGTCCCTGGTGAATTCGACGGGCAAGCGCGCCGAGTCGCAGATGCTGATGATCGGTACTCCAAGCCCGCCGACCTGGCGTGAATTGTCGCCGATGTTGGATCTGGTGCTGGAGGCCCGCAGCAATCCGCGGGCGGACTTCCGGCTGGTGGAGTACGCCGGCGACATCTCGCATCCGGTGGATTGTGAGCACTGCTGGCAGCTGGCGAATCCCGGCCTGGACGATCTGGTCTCGCGGTCGCATCTGGCCACCGTGCTGCCGCCGCGGACCCGTGAAGCCGAGTTCCGGCGGGCCCGCCTCGGTGAATGGGTCGAGCAGGACGACTCCTCGTTGCTGCCGCTGGGGCTGTGGTCGCAACTGGGCACCGGCGAGATCATCCCGGACGGCGCCGAGGTCGTGCTCACCTTGGACGGGTCGTTCAACGGCGATTCGACGGCGTTGCTGGTGGCCAGCGTGTCGACCAGCCCGCATCTGCAGGTGGGCGGGCTGTGGGAACCGCCGTCAGGCCAGGACTCCTACCGGGTGCCCGTCCTGGCGGTCGAGGCCCTCGTCCGCCAGCTGTGCAAGCAGTACAACGTGGTCGAACTGGCCGCAGACCCGTACCGGTGGGCCCGCACGCTGCAGATCCTCGCCGAGGAGAACATCCCGACGACCGAGTTCCCGCAGACCGCCCAACGGATGACCCCGGCATCCGGCGACTTCATTCAGGGCTGCCTGAACCGCGAGGTGACCCACGACTGCGACCCCGATCTTGCCCGGCATATCGGGAACGCGATCTTGACCGATGACGTGCGCGGGGTCCGCCTGCGCAAAGAGAACAAGTCGTCTGTCCGCCACATCGATCTTGCGGTGTGCGCGGTCATGGCGCACTCGAGAGCCACCTGGAAAGCCACCCACAAACCGAAGCGCCGCAGGGCGCTGAGCTTCTGAGGAGACAACAATTATGGATCAATTGCAGCGGATGCTGCAGGCGCTGGACGCGGGTGCTGCCCGCCGGACCAGCCTGGAGAATTACTACGCGGGACGACAGCCGCTGGCGTTCGTGACACCGGAGGCCCGCGACGCGATCGGGTCTCGGTTCACCCGGATGGCGTCGAATGTGTGCCGACTCGCGGTGAACTCGCTGGCGGAGCGGCTACGTGTCACCGGAGTCACGGTCGACGGGCAGCCGGCAGCGCAGTTGTGGGCTGACTGGCTGGCCAACGACCTGGACCAGTTGGCCGGTGTCGTACACCGTGACGCTCTGGTGCTTGGCGAGGGCTTCGCGATCGTGTGGGCCGACGGCGCAGGTAATCCGCTGGTCAGTGTCGAATCGGCGCATCAGGTCGCCGTGGAACGTGACCCGGCGACCCGCATCGTGACGGCCGCGGTGAAGCGCTGGACGACCGGCACCCCCGACCAGCCGACCGGCACCGCCGTCGTGTTGTACACCCCGGACCGGATCGTCAAGTTGCACTCCGATGCCGTCGGGGCGAGCACCGGATTCGCCACGACCGAGGTGCTGGTGAATCCGTTCGGGCAGGTACCCGTGGTGCCGTTCGCCGCGTCAGACCGGATCTTGGGCGACCCGGTGAGCGAACTCGACGACCTGATGCCCCTGGTCGACGCCGTGAACAAGGTCTTGCTCGACATGATGGTCTCCAGCGAGTACGTGGGCCGACCGCGGCGCTGGGCGTCCGGTGTCGAGCCGAGAGAGGAGGCCGACGAGGACGGCGCCACCCGGGAAGTGAACCCGTTCCCGGAGCGGAACAGGATGATGTTGTCGGAGGATCCGGCCGCGAAGTTCGGGCAGCTGGACGCCGGCGACCTGGCCGGGTACCAAGCCGCTGTCAGCGTGTTGCAGGCGCAAGTGTCGGCCGTGTCCGGGCTGCCGCCGCACTACCTCGGTGTGCACGGCGACCAGCCCGCCTCAGCGGACGCTCTGCGAGCCTCTGAGGCGTCTCTGACGGCCCGTGCCGAGGCCCGCCAACGCACCTTCGGCCGCAGCTGGGAGCAGGTCGCCCGGCTCATGGTGGCCGTACGCACCGGGCAAGATCCTGCCACCGTGCGGGCCCGCGTGTCCTGGGCCGACCCTGCCACCCGATCGGTCGCTCAGGAGGCCGACGCGGCCGTCAAGCTCGTGCAGGCAGGCGTCCTGCCCCGCGAATATGCCCTACGCAAGCTCGGCTACTCCGACGCCGAGATCACCGAGATCACCACCATCACCAGCACCATCTAGGAGGACATCATGACCAACGAACAGACCCCCACCGATACC
>NZ_JARKPQ010000012.1 GCF_029975155.1 Propionicimonas sp.
CGTGGGGTGACGTGAACGAGCAGGCGCGCAAGTATGCCTCGACGCCGCGCTCGTCACAGCAGGCGTTCGACTTCGACGAGGACGAGGATTAGGTCATGCCCGGAAAGCGAGATCAAGCGCAGAGCCGCGGCGCAGCCGCGCGCCGCTCTGGCGCGGACCTGACTCCGTTCCGGGCCATCGCAGAGTCGGTCAGCACCTCGGGTGGTGTGCTCGTCGATCAGGTGTCGGCTCTGATTGAGCAGGCGCAGGCGTTCGCGGCCACTCAGGTGGACGCGACGCTCACTCTCCGGAACTGGTACATCGGGCGGATGATCGACGTGGCCGTGCTGCGTGAGGGCCGCGCGGGACACGATCAGGAACTTGTTGCCTCACTGGGGCAACAACTGACCTCCAGGTACGGACGCGGCTTTGACCGGACCAACCTCTACCGGATGGTGCGGTTCTCTCAGCAGTTCGCCGAGCCCGAACTTGTTGCCTCACTGGGGCAACAAGTGAGCTGGACCCACTTCAAGGCGCTACTGCCGTTGGCGAACGCGGAGGCGCGAGCGTTCTACGTGAAGGAGACCATCGACCGCCGACTCAGCGTTCGTGAGCTACAGCACGCCATCGAACGCAAGGCGTTCGAGCGTCGCGAGATTGCCGACTCCCAGATTCCCGAAGGATCAGCCGTCCCGCTCGATGCCTTCCGCGACCCGATGCTGTTGGACATGCTGGGCCTGGCCGACACCTACTTGGAGCGCGACCTCGAATCAGCACTGGTCCACGACATGGAGGCGTTCCTGCTGGAGGTCGGGCGCGGGTGGGCGTTCGTCGAACGCCAGAAGCGCATGGTCTTCGATGGAGACGACTACCACCTCGACCTACTGTTCTACTCCCGCCCGCTGCGTCGCTTGATCGCCGTGGAACTCAAGGTCGGGAAGTTCAAGCCGAGCTACCAAGGGCAGATGAACTTCTACCTGAAGTGGCTGGACCGGCACGAACGCCAGGCCGACGAGAACCCTCCCATCGGCCTCATCCTGTGCACTACGGCGAGCCGTGACCAGATCGAGCTGCTCGAACTACACAAGGACGGCATCGTCGTCGCCGAGTACTGGACGACCCTCCCGCCCAAGGCGGAGCTCCAAGCCCGCATCCAGGCGGTCTACCGGGAGGCACAGGAGCGGATCGCGCGGAGGCAGCTCACCGCAGCGGCGGAAGAAGACATTGATGAGTAGGGATTGGCCGGAGCTGGATGCAGCCTCGTCGGCAGCGAGTAGTGGGTTCTAGGAGACAACGATGGCGATGAACAACCGAGATCGAGTGGGCAAGGCGTTCGACCTGCTCTCCGAGGGGCTCCTGGACGAGGTCGATGAGGTCATGACGCGGGCCTACAAGACCGCCGACTGGCCAGCCGCGTGGGCGAAGGAGGATGCCCAGCGCCGGGGCGGGCCGCTGCGCACGCTGACCAAGCACGACGTGCAGGTACAGCTCCGCGCGATCACCGAGCAGGGCTACCACTTCAAGGACGTGCTCTCCCGCGCCCAGCAAGGCTTCGCGTCCGAGCTGCGCGAGACCCGAAACCTATGGGCGCACAACGAGCCCTTCAGTTCCGACGACGCATCGCGTGCTCTGGACACGATCGAGCGTTTGCTGCACGCGGTCGGCGCGGTCGATTCCGCCGAGGACGTACGGAAGCTGCGCGTCGATCTGCAGCGCACGGTGTTCGAGGATCAGACCCGCAAGCAGGTCAAGCGCACGAAGGTGTCGCTCGAACCTGGCTCCGGTCTGCGCCCGTGGCGCGAGGTGATCCGTCCCCATGACGACGTGGCGCGTGGCGCGTTCACCGCATCGGAGTTCGCGGCCGACCTCCACCTGGTCCACACCGGGCAGGCGACCAGCCCCGAGTATGGCGATCCGGTCGAGTTCTTCACCCGCACCTACCTCACCGAGGGCTTGCGCGACCTACTGTCGCGGGCGCTGCGACGCCTGAACGGCGAGGCCGGGGCGAGCCCGGTGGTGAATCTTCAGACCAACTTCGGTGGCGGCAAGACCCACTCGATGCTGGCCCTGTACCACCTGTTCAGCGGCACCCCGGCCAAGGATTTCCCGCAGGAGCTTCAGGAACTCATCGCCGCGAACGGCAATCCTGACCTCGGTGCACTCGATGTGCGACGGGTCGCCCTCGTCGGCACCTATCTGAAGGCCGGCTCACCGATCATCAAGGACGACGGCACCGAGGTTCGCACGCTGTGGGGTGAACTTGCCTGGCAGCTCGGTGGACGTGAAGCCTACGACCTGATCGCCGAGGACGACCGCGCTGGCACCAACCCCGGTGAGGCGCTACGCACGCTGATCGTGCGCTACTCGCCGTCCCTGATCCTGATCGACGAGTGGGTGGCCTACGCTCGCCAGCTCGTCAC
>NZ_JARKPQ010000203.1 GCF_029975155.1 Propionicimonas sp.
ACCGGCCAGTTGGCTGGTCTGCCGGTCCGGCTGGACTCGGCTGAGGCCGGCAACTCGGCGAACTTCGTCAACTCTAGGGCGCTGAGGCAGTATGACAGCGCGCTGGTCTCCTTGTCGGACGAGAACATCGTCAACCTGTCCAAGACCTTCGCGGTGTACCGGTACGGCGCTGTCGCTACGGAAATCCCCGCTGGCGTCGTCCCCGTCAAGTTCGCCAGCTGATCATGACCACCTCCCCGAGCGGTTACGGTCCGGACGGCCTCGCCACCTATGTGGGGCTGTCCGGGTCTGACGCGCTCGTTGAGCAGTGCTGGGGGCAGGCCCTCGAGCTTGTCGACGGCTGGCTTGGGTGGCAGAAGGTATATCCGTGGCCCATCCCTGCCGACGCACGCGGCCGGGCGATCCTCGAGGTCGGGGCCGAGTTATATCACCGGAAGAATACCAAGAACGGCATCAGTCAGTTCGCCAGCACCGACGGATCAGCTATCCGGGTGGCACGAGATCCGCTGATCCCCGCCTACCCGATCTTGCGGCCGTTCATCCCTGGAGGTTTCGCATGAGCGCGCTTGCAGGTATCAGGACTGAGCTGGCAGAAGCCCTGGCCGGCGTGGACGCGACGATCTACGACTACCTGCCCGAGATGATCGCAGCGCCCGCTGTGGTGATCCTGCCCGGTGACCCGTACATCGCCAGCGGCGAGCAGCCGTTCGGATACTTCGAGGGCAGGTACACCCTGGTGGCCATCGCCAACGTGGCACCGAACCGTGAAGCCACCAAGGCGCTGGACCTGCTGATCGAGGCGGTCGTGGCGGCCGTCGTTGCCGAGGGCTACGGCCTGGAGCAGGTCGCCGCACCGTACGCCTTCGAATCCGGTGGGGCCGTCCACCTCGCCGCCGATATCACCATCACCACGACTTTCACGTTCTAAGGAGGACGACAGTGGGATCTACTCGCATCAAAGGGGTGGCGCTGAAGCTCAGCCTGGGCACCCCTGCCACCGACTACTGGGCTGATGTCTCGAAGCTCAGCATCACCAACGAAGCCGCAGACGGCGACGTGACCACCTTCGAGGACGCCGCTGGTGCTGGCAGCCGGAAGTGGCTGATGAACATCACCGCGATCCAGTCCACCGATGCGGCCTCCCTGTGGTCGTACATCTGGGAGAACTCGGGTGAGACCGTCGCGTTCGTCTACGCGCCGCACGGCAACACCACACCGACCGCTTCCCAGCCGCACTTCACCGGCACCGTCAAGATCGGCGCGAAGCCCGACATCGGCGGTGAGGCAGGGTCGTCGACCACCTACACCTTCGAAACTCAGTGGGAGCTGACCACAGAGCCCACCAAAGTCATCACCGGGTCCTAAGCCATGAGCGACAGGATCATCGACGCACGGTCACTAGGTCAACGTGATGGTGACCGGTGGCTGTGGCGTCGCGACCCTGTTACCGGGGTGGTCGAGGTCTTCGACGACTTGGGCAACGTCGTGGAGACGCGAGCCCCCGATCCCGCTGTGGCGCTTCCGGATGTGTACGTGCCGAAGCACTCCGACGTTGAGGCCGTCATCACTCACCAGCCCTACACGCTGGACGAGCTTCTGGCTCGCTGTCAGGAGCTGGAGGCGGACATCCAGACCGCTATGGGGGTGACATCCTCGTGAGCGACATCTACGAGATCACCAACGGCGATGTCCGAATCCGTATCGAGGGCATGCGGAAGATGATCCGCAAGCTGGAGAAGGCCGGTGCGGACGCTCAGGATATGAAAGACCTGATGCA
>NZ_JARKPQ010000050.1 GCF_029975155.1 Propionicimonas sp.
TCGGGCGAGGCGCACGGCCTCGGCCTTCTCGTCGATCCCCAGCCCCGGTCGGCGGCTCGGTACGTTGCGGCGACGGAGGTGCGCGAACACCGTGGCGCGGTGGATGCCGTACCTCTCAGCGAGTGCCTTGACGCTCATCCCGGCCAGGTAGTCGCCGACCAGCGCGTCCACCTCGGCGGCGGTGAGAAAAGTTTGAGCCGTCTCGACAGTCCTCACGACGGGGCCACGATCGTCCTTCGGAGCGCTACTCTTGGGACGTTGGGTGAAGCGCCCCAGGTTCTCTGCCGCTCCTATGCGGGTTGCGGCTCTCGGGTGAGGGTCGCGTAGTGGGCTTGTTCGAACTCCGCTGGGCTCATCATGCCAAGGGAGCTGTGCAGGCGTCGGTTGTTGTACCAGTCGACCCATCCGGCGGTGGTGAACTCGACGTCGCCGATGGTCCGGTAGGGCCCGGGGTGGAAGACCGTGGTGCGCACGGCCTCGGTCTTGAACAGGCCGATCACGCACTCCATGAGTACGTTGTCGTACGCGTCGGCGACCGACCCGATGGAAGGGCGGATGCCTTCGTCGACGAGGTGGTCGGTGAAGGCGATGGATGTGTACTGAGAGCCGGCGTCCGCGTGACCGATCAGCTCGCCGCGGACCACGGGGTGGCCTTCGCGGTCTCGCTGCCACAACGCCATGCGCAGCGGGGTGTTGACCAGCTCGACGGTCTTGGTCGATGCCACGTTCCAGGCGACGATCTTCTGAGCGAACACGTCGAGGATGAACGCGACGTAACAGAACCCGGCCCAGGTGCGCACGTAGGTGAAGTCCATGACCCAGGTGCGGTTGGGTGCGGTCGCGGTGAAGTCGCGGTCCAGCAGATCTGCGGCCCGTTTGCCGTCCGCGGCCGCGACGGTGGTGCGGATCCCCTTCGAGCGTCGAATCCCTTGCAGCCCGAGGGTTCTCATCGCACGGTCCACGCTGCCCGGCGATGCGTGCACCAGGGTGCGACGCACCAGCACGGTCATCTTGCGCCGCCCGTAGAGCCCTTCGGGGGTCATGCGTCGCACCCCGTCATCACCCGCCTTCCAGACCAGGTCACGCACGAGGTTGATCACCGCAGCGTCGCTGATGGTCCGAGCCGCCACGGGCCGCTTGGCCCTGGCCCACTCCCGGTAGGTCCGCGCGGCGATCTGGCAGTCCTGCTCGCGCAGGACCCGGCAGATCGACTCGACCGCGTGGCCGCCAGCTCGCAGCTCGTCGATGAACGCGACGATCAACGATTGCGGGGGTCGAGTTCCCCCGCGAAGAAAATCGAGGCCCTGCGCAAGATCTCGTTGTCTTCCTCCAGGCGGCGCACCTTGGCCTTGAGCTCCTTGATCTCCGCCAGCTCCTGGCTCGTCGCACCCTGGCGGTGCCCGGTATCAACCTGGGCCTGGCGCACCCAGCGACGCACCGACTCCGCGCCGATCCCTTCTCGACGCGCCACGGACTCACAAGCAGCAGTCAACGAGGGGTACTCGCCCAGGTGCTCGAGCACCAACCGCGTGCAGCGCTCCTTGACCTTCGGATCGATCTTCTTCGGCATGACATGCATCCTTCCAACTCAAAAGGATGCGGCGGGAAACCTGGGGCGCTTCAGACTCTCCGAGTCGCTGCTCGCTGTCCCACATGCAACGGCGCTGAGCGTGGCGTGCACCAGATCGGCGTCGACCTCGCCGGGAAAGAAGTAGCGCTGCAGGGTCAGCCCTTCTCGCACCGCATTCAGGGCCCGGCCGTTG
>NZ_JARKPQ010000057.1 GCF_029975155.1 Propionicimonas sp.
GTCACGACGCCCGCGCCGACGGTGCGGCCGCCTTCGCGGATGGCGAAGCGGAGGCCGGTCTCCATGGCGATGGGGGCGATGAGCTCGACGTTGAAGGTGGCGTTGTCGCCGGGCATGACCATTTCAACGCCCTCGTTCAGCGTGACCACGCCGGTCACGTCGGTGGTGCGGAAATAGAACTGCGGGCGGTAACCCGAGAAGAACGGCGTGTGACGGCCGCCCTCTTCCTTGTTCAGGACGTACACCTCGGCCTTGAACTTCTTGTGCGGGGTGATCGAACCCGGCTTGGCCAGAACCTGGCCGCGCTCCACGTCCTCGCGCTTCACGCCGCGGAGCAGCACGCCCACGTTGTCGCCGGCCTGGCCCTGGTCCAGAAGCTTGCGGAACATCTCGACGCCCGTGCAGGTGGTCTTCGTGGTCGCCTTGATGCCCACGATCTCCACTTCTTCGCCCACCTTCACGGTGCCGCGCTCCACACGCCCGGTCACGACGGTGCCGCGGCCGGAGATCGAGAACACGTCCTCGATGGGCATCAGGAAGGGCTTGTCGATGTCGCGCTGCGGCTCGGGGAAGTAGGAGTCGCAAGCATCCAGCAGCTCGTAGATCGGAGCGGCGTCGGCGCTCTTCGGGTCGTCGGACTCAAGGCCCTTCAGGGCCGAGCCCTTGATCACCGGGATGTCGTCGCCGGGGTAGCCGTACTTGGTCAGCAGCTCGCGCACTTCCAGCTCGACCAGCTCCAGGAGCTCGGGGTCGTCGACCAGGTCGACCTTGTTCAGGAACACCACCAGGTGCGGCACGCCGACCTGACGCGCGAGCAGGATGTGCTCACGGGTCTGGGGCATGGGGCCGTCCGTGGCCGCGACCACCAGGATCGCGCCGTCCATCTGGGCCGCGCCCGTGATCATGTTCTTGATGTAGTCGGCGTGGCCGGGGCAGTCCACGTGGGCGTAGTGGCGGGTGGCCGTCTGGTATTCCACGTGCGCGGTCGCGATCGTGATGCCACGCTCCTTCTCTTCGGGAGCCTTGTCGATCTGGTCGAACGCCACGTAATCGCCGTAACCCCGCAGAGACGAAAGCTTCGTGATCGCGGCGGTCAGCGTGGTCTTGCCGTGGTCGATGTGACCGATGGTGCCGATGTTGACGTGCGGCTTGTTGCGCTCGAATTTGGCCTTACCCATAATTGATCTCCTGGGGCGTCCCTCTATTTCTTCTTGATGATTTCTTCGGCCAGGCTGTTGGGAACCTGCTCGTAGTGGTCGAACTGCATGGTGAACGTGGCGCGGCCCTGGGTGCGCGAGCGCAGGTCAGTGGCGTAGCCGAACATGTTCGACAGGGGCACGTGGCACTTGAT
>NZ_JARKPQ010000059.1 GCF_029975155.1 Propionicimonas sp.
GTCACGACCAAGGAAACCCAAGTGGAAGACCCGGACAGACCGGGCGATCACGCATGCCCGCACACCCTCGTGACGTCAATCCCAGACGGGATCCACAAGCACAAACACACGCACAACGTCAACCGGTGGATTGAGGCTTAGTGGCCGGGTTCACCCACGGCATGACCTGGTTTCCTCTGATCGGGTTCGCCTGGCACTTGCGCATAGGAGTCGCCGGCATCGCGGTCTGGCAGGCCGTGGTCGCCGGGCAGCGCGCGGCCACAGTGGGGATCTTCGTGGTGATCGGACTGACGTACCTGCTGCCCTGGACACGCGCCCGCCATGAGCGCCTGGTGTCGCAGGCGCTCGCGGACCTCGAACGGCGGTCGGCCAAGGACGCCGCGCCGGCGACGCGGCATCCGGTCGTGCTGCCCGTCCGGCCCACCGCGACCCACGTCGGACGCCGATCCTGCACCTCTGCGCGGCGGCGTGACCTTGAGCCCTGTGGACAGTGGCGCTCGTACACACGCTGGTGACTTGTACGGGCGAAGGGATTCGTGGGCGCGCCCACGATCCGAGGACAACTGGAAGGAAGGGATCACGATCATGACCAGAGTGCGGATGCCCACCGAGTCGATCGCCAAGGTCGACCTCCTGCTGGGGCAGGCGACGATGCTGACCGCTGACCGCTGGGACGACCTCGCCGCGATGATCCACGAGGCGATGGGGATCTCGCTGTTGATGGCGGCCACGCACCCGTCGAGCCAGCCCGTGGACGTCCCGGGACTGACACGACTGACGGCGCTCGAGTGCGTCGAGAACGCGTTGCGCGAGGTTCATACCTGGGACCTGGCCCTCGCCGCAGACCTGCCGGACTTGGGCCGCTTGCGGGTGCTGTTGGCCGACGTCCGCAGGGAGTTGGACAGCACTATCGGACGGCGAGGGTAACGGCCAATGTGGGAGGTCGTCCGGCGGGAACTCGCCCGGCTCGAGTGGGACGTCGAGCCGCCCCTCACCCTCGACCTGATGGCGGACTGGACACAGACCGTGTCCAGCTTGGTGACGATCCGCCGAGCGCTCGGCCCGATCTCCACAGCCGACCCCCTCGCGCTGCTGGCCACCGCAACGACCGGCGCAGCACGGACTGCTGACGTGAAACCGATCTTGGCGCCGTCGCTGGGTGCTGTGGGCGCGGCGCTCGCCGACGTCGCCCAGGACGTGGCGTCGCGCCCCGACTTCGACCGGCAGCGCGCCGCGGCGACGCTCAACCACGTCGCCTACGAACTCGTGCACTGGGTGCGCGTCCGGACGCCGAACGAGCAGGCGGAGGCTTGGCTGCTGGCCGGCGAGACCGCACTCGACGGCGCGATCCACGCTCCGACGACACGATCGGCCGTGGGCGTCGGCCTGGCGGCCTGGCAGGACGCCCTTGCGACCGTGCAGCCCGTGCAGGCCGCTCCCATCGTGCGCCGCAGCGTGGCGCTCGGACACCTCGCGATCCTGCGCGACACCCACGCTCTGGTGGACGAAGCCGCTAAAGCCGGGGCGCTGCCCGGGCCGTACGCGGACGCCCTCCTCGGCAACATCCGCGACCTGGCGCGAGCACACCAGACCACGCTGAGCCAGATCGACGGCCGCCGCCTCGGCGCCACCCGCGTCGACCAAGCAGTCATGCTCCAGGTCGGCACCGCAGTGCGGCAGCTGACCGGGCGCCCCGAGCCCACCGAGTCTCTCCACGTCCGTCTCGACGTGCTGCTGCGGTCGGGTCTCGGCCAGGCGGTTCTGGTCGCCAATCTCACCGGCGAGCCGTCCGCCCAGCCTGCTGCTGCGCGGATCAGCCGACTCGCATTGGAGTACCTGGCCAACCCCCGTATGCTCCGCGAGGTCGACCTGCCGGAAGCCCCAACGTCGCCCGCACGGGTGGAACCCGAAGCCGCAGCTCCGCTGGAACCCCGAGCCTCGGCACGGATCGCACCCATCGAGCCCACGATCACCCCTGGGACCATCCTGGACGGTCCCTCCATCTTGGGGCTCTGCCGGGCTCGCGATCTGGGCGTCGCCGCAGGAACGGCAGATCCGGCGAACCCACCCGAGATCCTGC
>NZ_JARKPQ010000064.1 GCF_029975155.1 Propionicimonas sp.
GGCACCACCAAGGGCGAGGTCATCGACTACTACCTGAAGATCGCGTCGGTGCTGGTACCGCAGGCGGCCTGGCGGCCCGCCACCCGCAAGCGGTGGGTGAACGGGGTCGGCACGCCTGACCAGCCCGGCCAGGTCTTCTTCCGCAAGGACATCGAGGACGGCGCCCCCGGCTGGGTGCCGACCGGCCAGATCGTCCACAAGGAACGGACGAACGTCTACCCGCTGGCCAACAACGCCGCGGTGCTGGCCTGGTTCGCGCAGCTGGCCGCCCTGGAGATCCAGGTGCCGCAGTGGCGCTTCGGTGACGACGGCGCGCCGCGCAACCCCGACCGCCTGGTCATCGATCTGGACCCCGGCCCCGAGGCCGGTCTGCCGCAGTGCGTCGAGGTGGCCCAGGCGATCCGCGAGATCTTCCAGGGCATGAAGCTGGACGCCGTGCCGGTGACCTCCGGCTCGAAGGGCATCCATCTGTACGCGCCGCTGGATGGCCGGACGACCAGCGAGCAGGCCTCGGCGGTGGCCAAGCAACTTGCCCTGTCACTCGAAGAGACCATGCCGAACCTGGTCGTGGCGACCCAGCGGAAGACCCTGCGCGAGGGGCGGGTGCTCATCGACTGGTCGCAGAACAATGCCGCGAAGACGACGATCTGCCCCTACTCGCTGCGCGGTCGCATGCATCCGACGGTGGCCGCGCCCCGTACCTGGGACGAACTCGAGCGGCCCAACCTGGCCCAGCTCGACTACCGGGAGGTGCTGGAACGGGTCGCCTCCGGCATCGATCCGATCGCAGACCAGGGCTGGGTGTTCGACCAGGCTCCCGGCAGCACCGACAAGCTGACCCGCTACCGCGAGAAGCGCGACGCCGACGCCACTCCGGAGCCGGTGCCTGCCGAGCCTGGTGAGGGCGAGGGCGGGCGGGCGGACGATGCGAGCGGCCCGGCGGACCAGAAGAGCAGCCCGGCGGAGGACCGGAAGAGCACCGCATCACCGGCCGGCGGCGCCCCGACCTTCGTCATCCAGGAGCATCATGCGCACCGCCTGCACTGGGATTTCCGCCTGGAACGCGACGGCGTGCTGGTGTCGTGGGCGGTGCCGAAGGGGCCACCGCTGAGCCCGGACGATCACCGGCTGGCCGTGCAGACCGAGGACCATCCCCTCGAGTACGGCAGCTTCGAGGGGATCATCCCGAAGGGCCAGTACGGCGGCGGTTCGGTGACAATCTGGGACGCCGGCACCATCGACGTGGAGAAGTGGCGCGATGACGAGATCATCGTCGTGTTGCACGGACGAAGGACCGGCGGCCTGGGCGGGGTTCCGCGCCGCTATGTGCTGATCCGCACCCAGGGCACAGGCGAGAAATCCCAGTGGCTGCTGATCTTCAAGAAGGACCAGCCCGAGCCATCCCCACAGACCGGCTCACCCCAACAGCCCGATTCGTCCCCGCAGCCAGAGCCCTCGTCCTCACCGACCGGCTCGTCCCACCAGCCCGACGCGTCCCCTCAGCCCGAGTCCCCCGACCGGCTCCCGGCCCCCATGCTGGCCAGCCTCGGTTCACCGTCCGACCTGCACGACCCGCAACAGTGGGCGCTGGAGATGAAGTGGGACGGGGTACGCGCGATCTGCGCGGTCGCCGGCGGCCGCGTCCGGCTGGT
>NZ_JARKPQ010000072.1 GCF_029975155.1 Propionicimonas sp.
TGTGAGTGGGTCCAGTGCAGGTAGTGGCCGCCGTCCAGGACCACGAGTTCGCCACGACGTACCGAGTCGAGCTGTTGCTGGTGCGCCGGACGCCAACGTGGGTGGGCGTCGACGAGCTGGTGCGACACGAACGCCAGCACCGGAAGATCGGGTGGGTACGTCAGGCCCGCGACCGCGGACAGGTTCGCTGCAGACTGAGTGCCTTCATCGGTGATCGCCGGATTCGCGTAGTTCCAGATCGTCATCAACCGGATCCGCTCCAGGGCTCGGTCGGAATAGACGCCGGCAGGGGCGGAGGGTGCAGTGAGGGTCGGGTCCAGCATGGTCATCCACCGCACCCAGCCGGTCACCGACATCAGCCGTTGCCCCATGCCGATCGGGGGTGCGACGGTGAACGCTTCGGGAACGGTCCCGTCGAGGGTGACCAAGGCCGAGACCTCGCGGGGGAAGCGATTCACGTAGTCCAGAGCGTAGATCGCTGCCATGGAGTGGGCCACGAGGACGCAATCGGTCACGTGGAGCGTCGCAAGGGTGTCGTGCAGTTCGACGGACACGTTCTCGACGGTGCGCTCCGTGACCTCCAGATCGCTGTAGCCGTACCCGAACCGTTCGACCACCACTACGGTGTAGGTGTCGTCGAGTTCATCGACGAGGGGTGCGAAGTCGAGTACCGGTGATGGGGTGCCGTAGCCCCCGAGCAGCACCACGGTCCGCTCCCCATCCCCGCTGACCGACACGTTGACTTGCCCGCCCGTGATGCGGACCCTGTCGCCGTACGGGTCGGTGTTGGCCTTCTCGAACGCCCCCAGGGCTGCATTGCTGAGCGTCGAGACCGCCACCAACGCCACGACCGACAGTAAGACGGACCGGGTCACCCGCAGCAACCTGGCCCCTCGTCCGCCGGTGGCACGCGCCGGGAACGTCGGCGACGGTCGGGTGGCATTCACGCCAACCGCCCGACTCGGCACGTCAGCGTCCTGATGAGGATGGCGTTGCGTCCTGAGATCGCGCGAACGCTTTGAGCAAGAAGGCGAAGACCACGAGCAGTGCGCCGTTGAACCAACCGGCAGCGATCGACGGAACGAGTGGCACATACAGGAGGAGGACGCCGACCAGTGTCACCAGCGCGGCAAGGACGGCAAACAGACGCATGCCGTACAGAAACACGAAAGGAAGGTAGTGGGCGCCCACGATCACCATGCACGCCGGAAAGAACAGGTCGCTGCGACCGCCGAGCATCGCCACGACTGCGACGAACCGATCGGAACCGTGAAGGCGATCTGCATCGCCAAACCAGCCATGGGATGACCCGCCGGCAATGACGCCGCCCGACCAGACAGCCGAAGGGCCAAGGTCGTCAGCGGGAAGATCAGGACCCCACCGAAGAACAGGGTGAGAACGGCAGCCGACGGAGAAACCCACGTCGCGACCGAGGCGGCAGCCAGCCACACCACCCCCGACACCAGTTGACCGTAGAAACCGCCCTCGTAGACACCGCGCACGTCGCGTTGAGCATCCCGGATCGACACGTCCACCTCAGGCGCCGGTTCGTGAGCCCGCGGTGGCTGGTTCCCGCGAGGAGACCCAGATCTGCGCATGCCCACCGGGCTCCACCAGCAGCCTCCGCATACCTCTCCCCTCGCGAGTGGTGCGCTTGCACGAACATGGCCACACTACGCCTGATGAACGACCGCCCCACCACAGGCGTGCGCTGACCCAACCTGACCGGAACGACTCTCGCCCGTGAGAGACTCCGAGCATGGAGAGTCGCCCGAGCCCCATTCCGAGGACGGCTCACCCCAAGAAGTACAGGCTCGGCTTTTCGCCGGAAGGACTCGTCGCCTTCCTCCTGCCCATGATTCCCAATGTTCTGTGGGCACTCCTGCCGCCGGTTTCGCCCGTCCTGTCCGCGAACGATTCTGCCTCGCCGATCGTGGGGGCAATCGGAACCGTGTCCCAGTCGATGATGATCGCCCTGCTCATACTGGTCATCAACACGCGGCGACGACCGTCAGCGAGCAAGAGAGTCTTCGCAGCGGCAGGGGCAGCGTGCTTGATCGGCTACCTGATGTTGTGGGTGTTGTACTTCACTGCGCCGATCACGCCGATGCTCCTGCTGATGATGGCGGTCCTGCCGTCTGCCTACTTCATCTGCGTGGGGCTGTATCTGGAGAACTACCCCTCCCTCGTTCCGGCAACGCTGTTCGCTGTCATTCACACGGCAACCACCGCGACCAACTACTTCTGAGCCCAGCGGGCGACGAGACCCATCGCGCGACGGGGTCGCCGCCTCCGGGGTGAGCTTGATCCCTCTTGACGATGCGGGATACACCCGTATGCTGAATACACACGTATCCCACGGAGGCTCTTGATGGACACCCAGCTGGCCCAACCAACCCGGTCCGACCACACGGCCGTGCCGCTCGCCGCCTGGGACACGAAGCGGCCCTGGCTGTGGGCGGTCGTGGTGGGGCTGGCCGGGACCGTCCTGACAGCGTTCGGAGCCGGTTACAGCCAGGTGCGCGAACTCGACCTGCTCACTGCCACCTACGCGCAGGCGGCTTTCGTCGGGGCGTCGGCACTGGTGGGGCTCGCGGTGATGTGGCGGTCCCGGCCATCTTTGGCCGACTACGGGTTCCGGCGTCCCGTGCACCTGGACCGGACGCTGTGGTTGCTCCCGCTGGCTGTGATCCCCGTGATCCTGGTGGGGTTCGCCGGCCTCCACGTTTCCTTGACCCAAGCGGCTGCCTACACGGTGCTCTGCGTGAGCGTGGGCTTCAGCGAGGAGATCTGGTTCCGCGGACTCCTGCTGGCGACGCTGCGACGCCTTGGTGAGCGGCACGCGATCGTCGGTGGATCCGTCGTGTTCGGTGCGCTGCACCTGTTCAACGTCTTCACCGGTCGTCCGCCGCTTTACCTGGCGCTGCAGTTCGCGTTCGCGTGCCTGGTGGGCCTGGTGCTGGCCGAACTCGTCGCGATCACCGGCAGCCTCTGGCCCGGGATTGGCTGGCACCTGGTGTACGACCTGACGGCCCTCAGCACCAGCGACCAACTCACCCCCGCCGTCCTCACCGGGCTCGCCCTGATGACGGCGGTGCTGGCGGCCTACGCCATCTGGTTGTGGCGCCAGCTTCCCGTCGATCGACCCGCACGCACGGCAGGCTGAACAACGTGGACGTGACTCCACGACAGGCCGAGTTCGCCGACGCCGCCTTGCGCGTGTTGGCCCGCGAGGGGATGACCTCGGTGAGCTTCCGAACGGTCGCGGCCGAGGCGGGCATGTCGCTCGGAGCCGTTCAGAAGGCGTTTCCTACCAAAGACCTCATGCTGCGCGTGATGTTCGCGCGGCTCCGCGCCACAGCGGCCACGCAGTCGCTGGTCGAACCCGGTCGACCCACCCTCCGCTCCTGGTTGGTCGACCTGATGGTGTCGGTGCTGCCACTCGATGAGCCCCGGCGTGCCGCCGAACTGCAGGGAGGCGCGTTCGTCGAAAGGGCCGCCTTCGACCCGGGAACAGCAGCTGCGGTCGCGGCGTCCGACCACGAACTGCGTGGGGCGATCGGACGACTGGTGCGTCGGGCCCACGCCGAAGGCGAGGTGCCGAAATCGGTGGACCCCGACGCCGCGGCGTGGGCTGTCCTGGCGTTCATGCAGGGCATGGCCAGCCAACTCCTGTACGACCCTGCCTCCGAGGACGCCGTCCGGCGCCAATGCCGGTGGGTCGTTGACGCGGTGCTACGCCACTGACGCCCGTCCAGGGGGACGCTGTCTCAGAGCAGGCCGCGTTCGAAGGCGACGCGGACGGCTGCCGCACGGTCAGAGACGTCGAGCTTCGCGTACGCGTGGGCCAGATGTGTCTTCACGGTGGCTTCGGATACCATCAACTCGTCCGCGGCCGTCTTGTTGGTGCCGCCGCCCGCGATGACGCGCAGCACCTGGATCTCGCGGGGTGTCAACGTCTGGTCGTTGCGGCGCCCCGTCAACGCGGCGAGTGCCTGGGGGGCGAGGACGGGTCGACCGGCGGCCAGGTCTTTCACGGCGCGGATCAGGTCGGCTCTGGGTGCGTCCTTGAGCAGGTAACCGTGCGCTCCGGCCCCGAGTGCCGCGAGGATGTCGTGGTCGGTGTCGTACGTGGTGAGCACCAGGATGCGGGCCGGCGTACCGCGCTCCACGAGGGTACGGATGGCTTCCACCCCGGCGCCGCCCGGCATCCGGAGGTCCATCAGCACGACGTCGGGCCGGACCTGCATCACCACCACGACACCTTCGGGACCGGAGGACGCCTCGCCGACGATCTCAAGGCCGGGCTCGCGGGAGAAGATCCCGATGAGCCCATCGCGGACGATCGGGTGGTCGTCGACCACCACGATCCGGATGAGGTCGCTCATCGCGGTACGGCCGCACTGAGGGTGCAGCCTCCTCCTTCAGTGGTCTCGATCTCCAGGGTGCCGCCGATGTTGGTGAGCCGCTGCCGGATCCCGGGCAGCCCGTGTCCGGTCCCGACGACGGCAGGGTCGAACCCGCGCCCGTCGTCGCGGACGTCGAGGCGCGCCTCGTCGGCGGAGTAACCGAGCGTCACCATGACCCGCTGTGCAGCCGCGTGTCTGACGACGTTGGCGAGGGCCTCCTGACAGATCCTGAGGAGTTCGGAGTCGTAGGGGGTGGGGGCCGGCTCCCCGTCCAGGGTGAACTGCGCATCGATGTGCGACGCCTCTGCGACCTGACGAACGAGTCGTGCGATCGCGGCAGGGAGGGCGTCCTCGTCGAGACGGGGCGAGGCGAGTGCTCGGACAGCCCGGCGGGCCTCCCCCAGCGCGTCCCGGGCGGTAGCCCCGGCCCGCTGCAGACGTGCGGTGTGGTCACGGGCCGCGATGTCGGACGCGGCCTCGAGCTGGGTGATGATCCCGACCAGGCTCTGAGCGACGGTGTCGTGGATCTCCCGCGACAATCGCGCGCGCTCCTCCTCGACGCCGGCGTCGCGGGCCTGGGCCAGGAGCTGATCCTGCAGGCGTGCGTTGCGCTCCTCAGAGTCGCGCAGCTCGGCGACCACACGTTCGAGGTCCAGCATGGTCCGCTCCCGTTGACGTTCGATCAGCATGATCAGCAAGGCGACTCCGATGTTCACGGCCAGGAACAGGGCGTACACCGGCCAGGACCACAGCGGCGAGCGCGAGCCGCCGATCTGCGCGTAGGCACAGGCAGCGGCCGTGACCACCATGGCGGCCGAGCGTTGCCTGCCACGCGAGACGAGAGGCGCCTCGAGGTAGCCCAGGAACGCGTACAACCCATATACCGGAGACATCAGCACCAGTAGGCATCCGGCCAGGAGCGCCGGCCAGAAGCCGACCCGGCGGAGACCAACGTCGGGTGGGCGCACCATCAGCCAGACGCGCCAGGCAGCTGCCGCGAGCGTGAGGACGACCATGCCGGGGACCCACCGGGGGTCGACCGCCGGCGCCCCGACCACTGCCAGCGAGACGGACACCGCCAGGCTCGCCACCAGCAAGGAGAGGGCGATCGGGTCCAGAGCAGATCCGATGGAACGTGGGCGAGTCACGGTCTCCATTCTGCCGGTGCTCATTCCCAGCGGAATGAGCGGGTCGCGATGGAGAAGCCCCCAACGGTCCACAACCCCAACGCGATGAGCGGCTGAGCTGCGATCGGCTGTCCCGCCGCGGCGGCGCCAAGGACGGAGGCCGCCGCGCCGCCAGGTGTCCAGTCGGAGATCGTCGCCAACCACCCGGGGAACAGCGCCCGGGGAAACCACATCCCGGCAAAGAACCACATGATGGCCGCGAGCGCAGCACCCACGCCGGCAGCGACGCGCGGGTTGGCGATGACGGCCGCCAACATCGAGCCGACCGCGAGGAACGAGGTCGCGACGAGGACCAGAAGCAGGGACTGCAGCGCGAGCCGTCCCATGACGCCGACGCCGAACAACAGCGGGAAGGTTAGCAGAACGAGCCCGACGACCAGGCTGATCGTCAGGATGAGGGCCAGAATCGCCGCCAGCAGGTCGCGGGGGTGAGCCGGTGTCGTCCGGAGGCGCCGCAGGAAGCCGAGTTCGCGGTACTGGCCGATGAACATCGGCATCATCTGCAGGGCCAGCATCGTGGCGGCGAACACGATGAGCGTCGGCTGGTACGACTCGATGACGCTCAGCCCTCCGAAGTTGGGCAGGGGCTCACGGGCGCCGGGGATCAGGCACATCACGACGAGAGCTGCGATCGGGATGAGGATCGTCCAGATGACGACGGCGGGGTTGCGGAGCAGGAGCCGTAACTCGTTGCGGAAGAGGGCGATGGTGGCATGCATGGTCAGTTCTCCTGGGTGACGCGCAGATAGGCATCGTCGAGGGTGGGTCCGGTGACCCGTAGGTGGTTGGCGGTGATGCCACGCGCGATCAGCTCGGCGAGGACTGTCTGTGGCGCGGCGGCGTCGCCGCCAACGGTGACCTGTCCGTGGTCGACGGTCGCGCTGGCGATCCCGGGCAGGCTGAGCAGGTCAGCCGGATCGATCGGCTCGGACGGAACGAAGGTGACCGTCTGTCTTCCCCCGGACGTCGCAAGCTCAGCGGGGCTCCCCGTCGCCACAATGCGGCCGTCGTCCACGATGTACACGCGGTCGCACAGGTAGGACGCCTCCTCCATCGAATGGGTGACCAGCAGGATCGTCATGCCTTCGTCAGTCAGCTTCTGAAGGTATGCCCAGATGTCGCGGCGTGCGGCGGGATCGAGGCCGGTGGTCAACTCGTCGAGGATCGCAACCTTGGGCCGTCCCACCAGGGCCAACGCGATCGACAGCCGCTGCTGCTGCCCGCCCGACAGCTTCTCGAAGCGCTGGTGGGCTTGGCTGGTGAGCCCGAGGAGTTCGAGCAGTTCGGCAGTGCGGCGCGGGTTGCGGTAGAAGGCTGCGAACAGTTCGATTGCCTCGGCCGGCGTGATCTTGGCGGGCAAGTGGCACTGCTGCAACTGCATGCCGAGGATCTGACGGAGTTCGGGATTCTTGGCGGCCGGGTCGATACCCGCAACCCGGATCGTCCCGACATCCGGCGTCCGCAAGCCGCCGATGCACTCCACCGTCGTGGTCTTGCCGGCGCCGTTTGGGCCGAGGACCCCGACGATCTCGCCGTCATCAACCGTCAAGTCGATTCCGTGGAGTACTTCGCGTGCACCATAGGACTTCCGCAGCCCCTGGACTGTGATCAACGTCATGCCCTCAGCCTCCCCGCGACACCTGGGGGTGACATCGCCCGGTCGGTTCGACCCTTCATCATCCGAACGGATGACAAGCGGCACCCGGTCGGGCGCATGCCGGCCCCGGCGATAGGTTGACGAGGTGAACACCACCCGGCCCCGCACCTCACACCCGTGGTTGAGCCTGCTGGTCGGGATCATTGTGGGTGCTCTTGCCCTCCTGGTGCTCGGCCCCCGCCCCGCCGGACTGGGCACCCCCACCGGCAACCCGGCCCTGGCCCGCGACGCGTCCGCGGCCCTCGCCAGTGCCAGGAACGTCGAAACGATCAGCGTCGCCCGGATCCGCGACGGCCACGCGTCCTGGGCCGGCTTCGGTGAGGTGAGCCCGGACAGCCGGTACGAGCTCGGCTCGATCACGAAGACGTTCGACGGGCTCCTGCTCGCGGACGCTGCCCAGCGCGGCGAAGTGCGCCTGGACGACCCGCTGGAGTCCCACCTGACCGAGTTGGCCGGCACCGAGGTGGGCTCAACGACACTGGCCGAGCTCGTGAGCCACCGCGCAGGGCTGCCCAGCCTGATCAGCCTCGACATGGTGCGCCTCGTCGCCGAGGACCTCGCCGGCGCCGCACTGTCCGCCTACACCACCGCCACCCCGGACCAGGTGATCCGGGACTCGGCCGCCGTGAAGCTGTCGGGTCGGGGCACCATGCAGTACTCCAACGTCGGCGCGTCCCTGCTCGGTTTCGCCCTCGCCCGCGCGGCGGGAGCACCCGACTGGGCCACCTACGTGCGCGCGCGGCTCCTCGAGCCGCTCGGCATGCACGACACCTCCGTCGGCGAGCCCGGTCGCCCCTCGTCCGACCTGATGCCACCACACCAGGGGCTGGGCAGCCCCACCGAAGCCTGGACGGGCAGCGGCTACGCCCCAGCCGGCCTCGGGGTCACCACGACCGCCGCCGACCTCACCCGCTACGCCTAGGCCATCCTCGACGGCACCGCTCCCGGCGTTGAGGCTCTCGATGCGCGCTGGCCGGCGATGATGGGCTGGCAGATCGGCCTGGCCTGGATCGTCACCGACACCGAGGAGGGCCCGGTTGCCTGGCACAACGGGGGCACCGGCGGCACCCGCACCGTGCTGGCGATCGACCGCTCCCGCGGGCAGGCGGCACTCGTCCTGAACAACAGCACCCAGGACGTGACCGGCGCCGGGATGGACCTGATGGGCACTCCCTTCGATGACTCCGTGGCGCTGCCCCCCTTCGACACCGACACGGTCGCCTGGGTCGGCGTCGGTGCCCTGCTCACGCTGCTGTTCTCCGTGGGTGCCGTCCGCGGACGGAGCCGGGCCCGCATCCTGGGACAAGGGCTCGCCGCTGCCGGCGCGCTCCTGCTGTGGTGGATCGCTGCCCCGTGGGACTGGGCCGCGCCGTGGGTCTTCGGCGCTGCCGCCGGGCTCACCCTGGCCGCGACCATGGTGACGGCGCGGCGCTGGGCCCACCTGCCGTGGATGCCGCAGCGCTGGCGTCCCGGGACAGTGATCACCCTCGCCCTGGGAGGCGCCTGGCTGGCCGCCATGGTCACGCTGGCGCTCTGGGTGGCAACACTCGCGCCCTGAACTTCGTCGCCGCAGGCTCGGTGGACATCACAGCCCAGCGTTCACCAGGGCCAACGTGAGCCTCCGTGATGTTGTGACATCAGCCGCCGATGCACCACTCCCCTGTTGGCGGTCCCGTGCAGACTGGTCCGATGACGTTGCGACTGCAGGTTGATCGATTGGCCGACCTGGGTCTGGCTGAAATGGCCGGGATGAGCACTGACGCGTTCCGGGGACTCGCGGACGGCCTTGCTGGAGACGGCGTCCTGTGTGTTCACCCTGCGCTGGTGCCGCCCTCGTTGTTTGCGCCTCTGCTGCGGCACAACGGCCGACCCGGGTTCGTCGTAGAGGACATGAACGATCTCGACGAGTTCCTTTCCGATCGGCACGGTCAGGCTGCCTGACCGTGCCTTGTACCTGCTGCGGGACGTGGACCGCGGAGACGACCTGCTGGGCTGGACGCCGAACGCCGCACTGCCGGAAATCGTGGGTCAGGGGCGGACGCCGCTCACGATCAGCGAGGGCATCAGTTGGCTGTTGCAGGACCCCAGCAGTCTCGAGCCCAACCGGTGCTTCATGTGCGTCGGCTCCCGCAAGGCTGCCGCCCGTGGCGTTGATGCACGAACCCCGGCGATCTGGATCAGCCGCGGGACGGGCCGCGACGGTCAGGCCCGACGTGACGCCCCCAAGGTCGGATGGTGCTGGGCCGGGAACAACCACGCGTGGCTGGGATTCGCCTCGACCTCCGGCCGCGACTGACCTGCCCGCCACGTCACCGAGCCGTCGAGGAGTGGCGACCTCCGACTGCTACAACGCCGCCACCTCGGCGACCGCCGCCACCTCGGAGGTGCTGACTGCACCCCCTGCCAGCGTGCCCCCGCGCGCCCCAGTGACAGCGGACGTCCCCGAGGGCGGCACCGCGCCCGCTCCGGTGGAGTTCTGCGACCCGGCCGAGGCGGCGTTGGGTGGGCCTCCCCAGCCGCCGCCGTCGAATCCGTTGGCGGCGTTGGCGACGGTGGGATCGTCAGGGTAGGTGGGGTCGGCCGGCCCGGTGTCGGTGCCACCGTTGCCGCCTGGCTGGCCAGAGTTGGCCCGGACGCCCCGGCGCGAGTAGTCGGGCGGGAAGTTGTTGTGGCCGACGCCCATCTGGTTGGTCTCGTCGGCGCCCATGGCCGCGGCTGCACCGCCCACGGCGGCCATGACGCCGATTCCGGCCGAGAACACCTGACCGGCCGGGCCCATGCCGGCCGCGAATCGGCCAATCGTGGTCGCCGCGGCGCCATCCTCGCCCGAGGTGCGTCCGGCCTCGTCGGTCGTGGTGGCAGCACTGCTGCCAGTCTGGCGTCCGGCGAGGACGCCGCCGATGCCGCCAGCAGCCGCCAGCCCCGCGCGCAGAGCGGACCCGGACGTGCTGCCCGGATCGGTGAACGCGAACAGCTTGTAGAGCGCAAGCGGGGAGAA
>NZ_JARKPQ010000074.1 GCF_029975155.1 Propionicimonas sp.
GCTTCGCTGCATTTTGCCTAGTCAAAGGCACATTCTGTGCGCGAAAGAGGAGTTGAAGCTCTCTGCTGTCAGCCGATAATGACCCCCTGACAAGGACTTATGCGGTTTGATTGCCACTTCGTCACCTTGCCGTGGGGAATACGTGGGGAATGGTTCTGCACCCGAGGTCCGCGCGGGTCTCGCGTCCAGGGCTGTCCCTGAGCATAGGCGGCCGACACCCACGGATCGCCGCCCACAGGCGCACCGGTCGCCGCAGCGCCGCTAGCAAGTCGAGCGAAGTGTCCGCGAGCGCGAGATCCGCCCCAGCGTCGCCGCCTGCGACCAACGACACCAACGCCGCGACCCGGACACCGAGTGCGCAAGCGTGCCGGCGCAGGTTCACAGGCTTCCACGGCAACGACCGCTGCGTTCGGCTCTCCCCCGTTCCTGGTCCGTCCGAGCTGGGCGGAGGTGTCGACCGTCCGCAGTCGGAACGCGCGGAGTGCATCAATCTCCTTCACGCGGTCGGGCAAGAGCGACCCCGAGCGAAGGACGCTGGGGTGGCAATCCTCGAACTGCATCTCGGCCTCCCGTCACAGGCACAGACAAACCAGTCACCCCGCATAACGGACGCCGACTGCAACCGGTGGACAGCTCCGGACACCGAGGCCCTCCCCTGCCCTCCTGCCACCTGACACCACAGGGCCGCCCCCGTGAGCACCTTCTGACGCCCCAAGACGTGTTGCGTGCCATCGCCGTCCCCCCAAGGCGAACGACCGCAGCCACGAAGGAACGCGGCGCAGGACGGCGTCAGTTCACCCACAGGCCGATGACTGTGAGATCGCGCTCATGCCTGTTATGCACGTGATCTTGCCCTGTCCCGAAGCCGGCCTTGCTCGCTGCTCAAGGAACTCTTTCAGGAGCCCGTTCGCGCGGGTGTGTCGTCGCGGACTACATGGTCGCAGGTCGCCCCCTGTCCGTAGACGACCATGGCGTGCGTTGCCAACACCACTAGGTGCAGCCTGCCGCGGTCCCCGTCCACCCCGATGCTCATCGTCGGCGAGGGAATCGACGCCGCTGCACTTGGTGGCGGCCGGGAGGTGCACGGTGCCGGACGACCTGCCAGACTCTCGTCGTGAACTCCCTCGAGCGTCCGGAGCGTCACTCACGCCAAACGCGAGGAGTTGAAGGACCTTTCAAGTCATGTGACGGGGGGTCCCAGGGTCCCATGTTGTGGGGGTGATCGCCGGAAAGCGAAGCGGTGGCGTGACGGCAGGGTGTGACAGCGCGCGAAAGCTGAGCAGGTTCGGCGCAGCAGCCCCCAGGTTCCAGCGTCCCTTGAGCCCTTCCGAGATTGGGTGCCGTGGCCAACACCGCTCTGGGCCGTCCAGCACTAAGCCTCGATCCACCGATGGGCCCTTGGTGGGTTGTGTCGGCCTGATCGGCGTGGGGTGACCTGCCGCGGGCAGGGGTGAGTTCCGGGCGTCTCATCCCGGTCGTCCACTCGGTCCTTGGTCGTGCCGTCGTCGCG
>NZ_JARKPQ010000076.1 GCF_029975155.1 Propionicimonas sp.
CGCAGGAGCGGATCGCGCGGAGGCAGCTCACCGCAGCGGCGGAAGAAGACATTGATGAGTAGGGATTGGCCGGCGCTGAACGCGGCCTCGTCGGCAGTAAGTAGTGGGTTCTAGGAGACAACGATGGCGATGAACAACCGAGATCGAGTGGGCAAGGCGTTCGACCTGCTCTCCGAGGGGCTCCTGGACGAGGTCGATGAGGTCATGACGCGGGCCTACAAGTCCGCTGACTGGCCGGCCGCGTGGGCGAAGGAGGATGCCCAGCGCCGGGGCGGGCCATTGCGCACGCTGACCAAGCACGATGTGCAGGTGCAGCTCCGCGCAATCACCGAGCAGGGCTATCACTTCAAGGACGTGCTCTCCCGCGCCCAGCAGGGATTCGCATCCGAGCTGCGCGAGACCCGGAATCTGTGGGCGCACAACGAGCCCTTCAGCTCCGACGACGCATCACGTGCACTGGACACGATTGAGCGGCTGCTGCACGCGGTCGGCGCGGTCGATTCTGCAGAGGATGTGCGGAAGCTGCGCGTCGATCTGCAGCGCACGGTGTTCGAGGATCAGACCCGCAAGCAGGTGAAGCGTACGAAGGTGTCGCTCGAACCGGGCTCCGGTCTGCGTCCGTGGCGTGAGGTGATCCGGCCCCACGATGACGTGGCGCGCGGCGCGTTCACCGCCTCGGAGTTCGCGGCCGATCTGCACCTGGTTCACACGGGGCAGGCGACGAGCCCCGAGTACGGCGATCCGGTCGAGTTCTTCACTCGCACCTACCTCACCGAGGGCTTGCGCGACCTGCTGTCGCGGGCACTCCGCCGGCTGAACGGCGAGGCAGGCGCGAGCCCGGTGGTGAACCTTCAGACCAACTTCGGTGGCGGCAAGACCCACTCGATGCTGGCGCTGTACCACCTGTTCAGCGGCACTCCGGTCAAGGACTTCCCGCAGGAGCTTCAGGAACTCGTTGCCGCGAACGGCAACCCTGATCTCGGCGCGCTCGATGTGCGACGGGTCGCGCTCGTCGGCACCTACC
>NZ_JARKPQ010000078.1 GCF_029975155.1 Propionicimonas sp.
GGCGAACTGGGGTCTCAGCCTCGACGAACGGAACCTGTCGCGGCTGGTGGACGCGACGGGGGGCTGGGCTGCAGCCATTCGTCTGGCTGCCCTGACCTTGAGCACCTCGGACGATGCAGCGGTGCTGCTGGAACGCTTCGCCGGCCCGACCTTCCTCATCGCTGACTATTTGTGGCACGACGTGCTGGGTGTGCTGCCCGAACCGTACGCCGAGTTCCTGCTGCGCACCTCGGTCTCGGAGCGGCTGTGCGGCCCTCTGGCCGAAGTCCTGAGCGGCGAGCAGAACGCCGACGAGTTGCTGCGGATGCTGGCGCGTGATCAGTTACTCGCCCATGAAGTGGAGGGCACGGGCTGGTACCGCACGCATGCGCTGCTCAACAAGGCGCTGCGTGCCAGGCTCCAGGCCGACCGTCCCGCACTGGCGCGGGAGCTGTACCGCAAGTCAGCGCTGTGGTTCGAGAAGCATGAGGCGTGGGCTGAGGCACTCGACCAGGCGATCAGTTCGGGTGACTGGGACTTCGCGGGCAAGATCGTGGCGCGATCGGGCGCCGCGATGTGCCTAGGCACGGACCAGTCGGTTTTCATCGGTCTGATGGCGCGGGTTCCGGAGACCTGTGCCCACGACTATCCCGAATTGGCGCTGGGAATGGCGGTTGCGCCGGCCATCAGGGGCGATGACCCGACCGTGCAGCGCTTCTTGGGTCTGGCTGAGGCATCCTTGGACAAGCTGTCGGATTCTCGTCGCGCAGTGTGCGTGCTCGCGATACGTACCCTGCATGCTGTTCACGCATCTCGTGCCTGCGACCCGGTCGCGATGCTGGTGGCCGCGAATGATGCGGAACGGATTCTGAGTGACCTCAGCTACGCGGATGCGCCGGGCTGGGCCTACAACCGGGGAAGCGTGTATGCGCTGCGTGGGATAGCCGAGCTGTGGGCCGGTCAGTACGAGACTGCCGCGCAGATCATCCGTGCCGGACTGGCGTCGTTGCCACCCGAGCGGGCCGGCCATGACGAGGACATCCGGCTGCTGGGGTTGCTGGCGCTGGCCGAGAGCGGGGCGGGCCGGTTTGCTGAGGCGCGCCAGCTCGCCCGTCGGGCGCTCGACGCCGCCCGCAGCAGAGGCCGGGCACGCGGTGGGGAAGCAAAATGGGCATGGCTGGCAATCGCCTATGTCGACACGTACTCCTGCGATGAGCAGGCCCGGGAGACCATCGCGCAGTGCGCGCAGGTGATCGACGCCCACCTGAGCCCGTTCACTGCCGCGCTGCTGCAGGTCATCCAGGCCTCCGATGACTACGCCCGCGATGATCTGGCGAGCGCCCGGGTGCGGCTGACAGCGGTTGCCGCGAGCCCTGCCGGACGCGGCCGTCGGATAGCCGCCCAGGTGGTCAAACTGCGGATGACCGTCGAACTCGCCGCGAACGATGTCGAGCGGGCCCGGCTGGTGCTACAGGAATACGACAAGGCGATGGCGGCCGATCCCTTGCCGGAGTCCAGCCGGGATCCGGCGTCCACTGCGCGCGCCCAGCTCTTCTTGGCATCGAACGAACCCGAGCGGGTGCGCACGGCCGTGGCGCAGGACCTGGGCAGGCGCGGCCTGCAAGGCGCGGGCTCATGGCTTCTCGTGGCGTTGGCCGAAGACCGCCTGCGCCACGACAGGTTGGCCACCGAGGCGATGGCCCGGACCATCGAACTGGCCGCCGAGGAGCATCTGGAGTACATCTTCCGCAGGCCGGATCGGCGTCTGGAGATGATGTTGCGTCGTCATCTCACCGTTGCCGGGACGCATCGGGAGTTCGTGGAGGAGATGCTGGTCAGGGTTGCCGTGCAGCCTGCCCCGGCGGGCCTGGTTCAGGTGCAGCCACTGACCGAACGCGAAGAGGCTGTGCTGATCTACCTGCCGACGATGGCCGCCAATGCCGAGATCGCCGCTGCGCTGAGCATCTCCGAGAACACCGTCAAACAGCATCTGAAATCGATCTACCGCAAGCTGGGGGTGCGCAATCGCCGGGACGCCGTGCGGATGGCCCGCGATCGCGGCCTGCTCAATCTCCATCAGCCGCCCGAGCCGATCGGCAGGTGATCGGCGTCCAGCGGATGCGAATCCAGCAGGTCCAGGCCGAGCGCGCGGGCCAGGTCTCGGGCAACCAGCTGTCCCTTGACGCTGTTGCCGGCGGCGTCCAAGGGAGGTGCGAAGGTACCGAACCCGCCCTTGCCGGGTGACACCGTGACGATGCCGCCGCCGATGCCGCTCTTGCCGGGCTGGCCGACCTCATAGAGCCAGTCACCCGAAGTCTCGTACAGTCCGGCGGTGATCATCACCGCCAGCACGTAATGGCACAGCTGTTCGTCGATCACCGGATCGCCGCTGATCGGGTTGACGCCGCCGTTGGCCAGCGTGGCCCCCATCACGGCAAGATCGCGCGCGGTCACCCGCAGGCAGCTCTGCCGGGTGTACAGATCGAGTGCGAGGCCGGGTTCGCAGCCCAGCAAACCGCGGGCGTTCAGCAACTGGACGGCGGCTCGGTTGACCAGGTTCGTCTCCGACGCACACGAATAGACCTCGTCGTCGACGTCCAGTTCGTGGCCGGCGAAGCGGGACAGCCCGGCGGCCAGGCATTGCCACTTCTGCTCACCGTCGCCGGGCAGCAGGCTCGCGGTGGCGATGGCACCTGGATTGACCATCGGATTCGTCCGGCCGTCGGAGCTGCGCTCGACGGCGGCCAGTGAGTTGAAGGCCAGGCCGGTGGCGTTGACGCCGATCCGGCGGCGGGCCTCTTCGGGGCCCAGATGGGCGAGCACCAACGCGAAGACGAACGGCTTCGCGACGCTCATGATCGGGAACGGCACATCCGTATCCCCGGAGGCGTACATGGCCCCATCGACCGACGCCACACAGACGCCGAACAGATCGGGGTCGGCCCTGGCGAGCGCCGGGTAGACCTGAGAGGTCTCGCCCGCGGTGACGTGGCGGTGGCGCTGGTGGGCCAGATCGACCAACTCAGCGACGCGGGCCCGTCTCGGCAGGTGACCTGCCGAGACGAACCGCGCGTCGTTGCCTGGGTTGTCGATCACGGCACATTCGGAGGGTAGCCGGGCCCGAGCGGGATACCGAGCAGGAACCACGCAATGAACAGGACGGTCCACGCCACCAGGACGATGCCCGCATAGGGCACCATCAGCGCGACGACGGTACCGATACCGGACTTCTTCTGGTATCGCTGGGCCACGGTCACGATGAAGGGCAGATAGACCATCAGCGGAGTCAGCGCATTGACCGGGGAGTCCGCGACGCGGTAGGCGGCCAGCAGGGTCTGCGGTGCCACGCCGAGCCTCATGAACAGCGGGACGAAGATCGGCGCGAAGATGGCCCACTTCGGCAGTGATCCCGGCATGATGAAGTCCAGCACCACGATCACCAGGATGAACCCGAGAAGCAGGGGGACGGCGCCGATATTGGCCTGCTCCAACAGGTCGGCCAGCGATCCGGCGATGACCGGCGGCAAGTTCGACCAGTTGAACACGGCGATGAACTGGCTGATCATCATCAGCATCAGCACCATGCCACCCAGGCCTGCGAAGGTCTTGGTGATCGCCTTGATGACATCAGCGCTGCCGCTCATGGTCTTGGCGCCGATGCCGTAGCAGATGCCCGAGACCAAGAAGGCCAGCATGATGATGAACAGCAGGCTGTCCATGAACGGAGTCTGACCGATGATGTTGCCGGTCTCGGGATCGCGCAGCGGAGCTCCTGGCGGAGCGGTGATCGCCACCACGATCGCGACCACGGCCAGGAAGCCGAACATCGCCATCCGGCTGCCCTTCTTGTCAGCCTCAGGTGTGATCGAAGCGACCTCTTCGGCATGGGCGGCCATTGCCGGGTCCGGATGCCAGGGCCCCAGCCGTGGCTCGACGATCCGCTCGGTGACCAGCGCCGCAACGAAGGCGATGATGAACGAGGAGGCGAGCATGAACCAGTAGTTGGCAACGATGCTGATCGAGTCGCCACCGGCCAGTTCGATCGACTCGTTGGCGATCTCGGTGATCATGGCGTCGGTGGGCGTCGGTATCACGTTGACCATGAAGATCGTCGC
>NZ_JARKPQ010000080.1 GCF_029975155.1 Propionicimonas sp.
GCGGGACAGCACCTCAGCGGTGGTCTGCCGGACGGGCATCGGCCCACCGAGCCGCAGTCCGACGTGGTTGCTCTGGACACCGACGACATAGGGGGCCTCGAAGATGCGGTCCGCGGTGTCGCCGAACTCGCTGATATCGGGCCCATCGACCACATCGATAACGACCTGGCCGGGCAGCCGGGATATCTGGACCGGAATCCTGAAGAAGGGCACGCCGAGGCAGGGATTGGCCACGGATCGCACCTGCCGCACCAGATCGATCTCGTCGCCGTCGTTCAGCCGCAGGCCGAAGCCGAGCACCGTGTCGGGTGCGCAGCTGCCCAGCAGGCGCGGCGCCCGCACCGACCCGAAGACCGCGACATAGGCGCGCAGCCCCTCGCGCAGGTGTGAGATCCGGACGACCTGGCCGGCGCCCACCACGAGCGGCTGCCATTGATCGCATTCGAAGCCGTCAACGGTCACGCTCGCCACAGCTCCGGTCACCGCGATGAGGATCTCGCAGCTCGGACTGAACGAGATGTCGAACGCGGTCACCTCCAGCAGCGGGGCGTTCGCCCGGTTGCCGACCAGTGCATTGGCCGTCCGGGCGGAGTACTGGTCGAGGGCACCATTGACGGGCAGCCCATAGGCGGGCCCCGAAACGCGCCCCAGGTCGGTGACGACCGTGTACCCGGACTCGAGGATGTGAAGTTTCATGACCGCGGCACCATCAATTCGCCCAGACGATCGCGGTACTCGTGCTCGTCGATCTGATAGAAGCGGATCGAATCACCGGGACGATAGGGCACCAGGGGTTCCTGATCTCGCCGCAACAAGACCAGCGGCGTGCGTCCGATGACCTGCCAGCCGCCCGGCGCGGACGCCGGGGCGATGACCGCCTGGCGTCCGGCCAGCGAGACGACACCCTCGGGCACGTGGGCCCGCGGGCTGGACAGCCGGGGAACCGGCTTCGGCAGGTCGGGAGCGTCCATCATCGGGGACGCCGAGGGCGAGCCGTAGCACCGCACGATGTAGTGCTTCGCGGTGTGCGCCGCGATGAGTTCGGGCACGCTCATCTCCTCGAGTTCTGCGACATAGCCGAGGTCGGGACCGTCCTCGCCGCCGTAGTAGACCGGAACGTCGAAATGCCGGCCTCCGGTGATCGGCTCGTTGCCGGAGATGTGGGTGAGCCCCGACTTGATCACATCGACCAGCTCGGCAGACTTCAGCACGGCCAGATCGAACTCGACGAGCACCGAATCGTAGGTCGGGATGGTGCTCAAGGACCAGGCGTCGTCAGCGGTCTCGGCCAGCCAGCGGGCCAGCGCATGCACCCGCCGCCAGTCGAGCTCCCGGTCGCCCGATGCGGACAGCACACGGACGGCTGCTGCTCCGCAGGGGGCGACATCGATGGTCTGGTCGTCAAGCATCTGGTTCACTGCTCCAGCGATCCCACCGGCGCAATACGGATGCCGGCGTCTTCCAGGCCCTGCCGCACGGCCAGGGCGGTTTCCACTGCTTCGGGCGTGTCACCGTGCACCAGGATGGTGTCCACGTCGACCGCCAGCTCGGCGCCGGAGGTCGTGACGACAACGCCCTCAGCAGCCAGTCGGACGGCTCGTTCGGCGATCTCCGCCGGGTCGCTGAGGACAGCACCCGGGCGGCCGCGAGGCACCAGCGTGCCGTCGTCCAGATAGGCCCGGTCGACGTTGCCGACCAGCGCAACCCGCATGCCGCGCGATTTGGCGGCGTGCTCCATGGTGCCCAGCCCCGCCATCACGATCAGGTCGGGGTCGATGCCGTACAGGGCCTCGGCGATGGCTTCGGCGTAGTCCTCCCGGACCGCCACCAGGTTGCCGAGCTTGCCGTGGGGAGCGATGTGGGCCACCCGCGCCCCGTGGTACTGCGCGAATCCGGCCAGTGCGCCCAGCTGATACATCACATCAGCGCGCACCTGTTCGGCTGGCAGATCGATCGCGTAGCGACCGAACCCGCGCAGATCGGGAAAGCTCGGATGCGCCCCCAGGGCCACGCCCTTCTTGACGCACTTCGCGACCGTGACGTCCATGATCAGTGGATCACCGGCGTGGAAGCCGCACGCGATGTTCGCGCTGGAGACGATTTCCAGCAGCGCATCGTCATCGCCCATCTGCCAACTGCCGAAGCCCTCGCCGAGGTCGGCAACCAGATCGATCGTCTTGGTCGTCGTCTTGGTGGTCATGATGTCCTTCCGATGGTGAACAGACTCACTGGAGTGCCCGCTGCAGGCCCATGACGCGTTCGACGATGATCACGACCACCATTGAGATGGCGATCAGCACCACCGACAGCGCGGCAACAGCGGCATCTGCGGAGTTCTCGACGTAACGCAGCACCTGGACCGGCAGGGTCGGCAGGCCGGATTCAGCGACGAACAGCGAGATCACAGCCTCGTCGAACGACACGATGAACGCGATCACGCCGCCGGCGATGACGCCGGGCTGGATGATCGGCAGCGTCACCTTGCTGAATACCTGCCACGGACTGGCCCCCAGAATCTTCGCCGCGTCCTCACAGGAGGTGTCCGAGGTCGACAGGCTCATCAAGGTGGTGCGCATCACATAGGGAATGGTGATCGCGACGTGGCCGATGATGATGCCCGGATAAGAGTTGGTCAACCCGATCGGGGTGAACAGCAGCACCATGCCGAGGGCCAGCACGATGCTCGGTACCAGCAGCGGGGCCATGAACAGGGTCTGCATCAGGCCCTTGAGCTTGAAGTTGTAGCGGTTGATCGCCAGTGCTGCCGAGACCCCGAGTATCAGCACGATCACCGTCACGAAGACAGCCACGATGACGCTGACCTTGGCGCCCTGGACGAAGGTTCTCTGGTGCGGCAGCGCCGCATACCACTTGAGCGTGAATCCCTCGGGCGGGAACGACAGGTACTGGTTCGACTGGAACGAGATGATCACCACAACGATCAGCGGCGCCAGCAGGAAGAGATAGAGCAGAGTGACCAGAATCTTGAACAGAATCGGTCCCACGCGGCGCCGCTTCTGGAAGACGGCTGGGGCTGTGTTTGCTGCAACGGCTGTCATCTCAGGCTCCGATCTTGCGGGTGAAGCGCTGGTAGACGGCGATGATCGTGCCGAACAACACCAGCAGGATGACCGAGAGCGCGGCCGCGAACGGCCAGTTGAGCAGGCCGGTCGTCTGGTCGTAGATCTCGGTGGCCAGTACCTGGACGACGCCGCCACCCAGCAGCCGCGGGGTGATGAAGGTACTGATGGACAAGACGAAGACCAACAGGAAGGCCATCGCAAGTCCGGGAATCGACAGCGGCAGGGTGATCCGCCAGAAGACGGTGAACGCGTTGGCGCCCAACGAGCCGGCCGCCTCCTCGAGTTGGGTGCTGAGCCGCCCGAAGCCGGACATCATGCCCAGAATCGCATAGGGCATGAAGATCTCGATCAGGCCGATCTCGACGCCGGTCATGTTGTTGACCAGCACCAGGGGCGGGCCGTCGTAACCGAGCGCCTTGAGCACTCCGTTGATGATCCCGACCGGGCCGAGGATGACCATCCAGCCGTAGGTCCGGACGACGGCCGAGGTCAGCAGCGGGGCGATCGCCATCGCCATCAGCAGGCCCTTGAACCGGCTGTTCGTGCGGGTCAGGAAGAGCGCGATGGGATACGACAGCACCGCGCAGAAGACCGCAACCTTCAGGCCCATCAGGAAGGTGTTGAGGATGACCTTCCAGTAATACGGGTCTGACAGGGGCTTGGCGTACATCTCGAGCGACCAGGTGTGGATCACCACACCGTCGCTGGCGCCGATGTTGAACGACATCCGGATCATGTAGAGCAACGGGATGATGAACCCGAACAGCAGCCCGAGAATACCGGGTGCGAGCAGCAGTGTGGCATTGCGCCGGTTGCGGCTGGCGGTGGCCTTTTCCAGCTCGCCGATCGTGGTGTCGTCGAGTTCGTCCACCGTGGCCTCAATGGTGCTCATGAGATCACCTCGGCTTCGGAGATGTCGGGCAGCAGGTAGGCATTCTGGGGCAGCCAGCTGATCTGGGCGGGATCGCCGATCTGGGGAAGCGCATCGTGCCGGGTCATCTGCTGGGCCTCCAGCTCCATATCGCCCCACTTCAGCCAGAAGCTCACGGCGTCGCCGGTGTAGGAGACGTGGGTGATGGTTCCGCTGGAGCGGCTGGGGTCGATCCGGTCGCCATAGAGAACGTCGAGCCGATGCGGCCGGACGACGACATCGCGCCGGGTGCCGACAGCGCCGGCCTCGCCCAGGGCTCCGAAAGTGCCGAGCCCGTCGACGGTGATCTGGTATTCCCGCTCACCGTTGGTACCCGGGCCGACCTCGCGATCGACGGTACAGCCCATGATGTTCGCCTGGCCGATGAAGTTGACCACGAATTTGGTCCGTGGTCGCTCGTAGACATCGGTGGGGGAGCCGAACTGCTCGATGACGCCACCGTTCATGACAGCAATCCGGTCGGCCATGTCGAGGGCCTCGTCCTGATCGTGAGTGACAAACAGCGTGGTGGCCCGGGTCCGCTGCTGAATGGATCGGATCTCGGTGCGCATCGTCTGGCGCAGTTTGGCGTCCAGGTTGGACAGCGGCTCGTCGAGCAGCAGCAGGGTCGGTTCGACGACCAGGGCCCTGGCCAGCGCGATGCGCTGTTGCTGCCCACCGGACAGGGCTTTTACGTTGCGCTTGGCCAGATGTCCGAGTTGCACCATCTCCAGGGCCTCAGCGATGCGACGGGCGCGCTCCTCCTTGGGAGTCTTGCGCATCTCGAGGCCGAAGGACACGTTCTGTTCGACGTTCATGTGCGGGAAGAGGGCGTAGGACTGGAAGACCATGCCCATGCCGCGCTTGTTCACTGGGGTGTTCGTGATGGACTTGCCGTCCACCAGGATCTCTCCGGCGGTGGGGTCCATCAACCCTGCGACGATGCGCAGTGTGGTGGTCTTCCCGCATCCGGATGGGCCCAGCAGAGCCACCAAGTGTCCCTCCTCGACCTCCATGTGCAGGTTTTCGATCGCGGGATCTAGGTGCGGCGCGTATCGCTTGGTCAGGCCTGCTATCTGCAGTTTGGGATCACTCATGAGGTCTCTCCTGGGTCTGTCCGGATGGGTTGGTTGATTACTGGCCGATGATTTCCCGCTTCCAGATGTCGGTCCAGGCGTCGCGGTTGGCGGCGAGGAACTCGACATCAAGAGGAATGATCTTCAACGAGCCGTCGGTCGGAACGATGCGCGCAGCGACATCGGCCGGCACGTCGGCGTTGTTCACCGTGGGTGCGTAGAACAGTGCGGACGCGAAGGCCGACTGAGCCTCGGACGACAGCGCGTAGTCCATGAAGGTCTTCGCTGCCTCAGGATTCGGGGCATCCTTGACAAGGTTGATCGTGTTGATCTGCAGTGCGGTGCCTTCCTCGGGGAAGACGACGCCCATCTTGCCGCCGGACTGCTCGGAGTAGTACTGGCCGCGGCCGTTCTGGCCGAGTCCGAGGACGGTCTGGCCGGTGATGACGCTCTGGTACTCGTCCGGGTTCGGAGCGAACGACTGTACGTTCGGAGCCAGCTCCTGGAGCTTGGCGGTCGCCTGATCGATCGACTGGGTGTAGTCCTCGCCCAGCATCGACGCGGTGATGGCCGTCAGCGAGATGCCGATCAGCGACGGGGGAGCCATCACATTGATCTTGCCGGCGTACTGCGGATCCCAGAGGATGTTCCACGAGGTCGGGGTCTCGGGGATGGCCTGGGTGTCGTACAGCAGACCGATCGCGTCCACGCCGACCGCCGGGCCGTAGCCGTCGGCGTTGAGGAACTGCTCATCGACGTTGGCGAGATTGGGCACCATCGACTCGTCGACCTTCTCGAACAGGCCCTGCGAGTTGCCGGATGTCGAGACCGAGATGTCCATGATCGACACGTCGGTGGCAGGGGCGCTCTGCTGACCCTGCAATGCGCTCAGCATCTCCGCCGATGAACGCTTGGAGACGTAGTTGACGGTGATATCGGGGTATTTCTCTTCGAACGGCTTGATGACGGCTTCTTCGTACTGTTCCTGCCAGACGCCGGCATAAGCAATGATGTTCAGGTCGCCGGATTCGGCACCAGCTGAAGAGCTTGCGCTCGAGCCGCCGCCACAGGCGGAAAGTGTGACGACAGATGCTGCCACGACGGTGGTAGCGATTATCTTGAAAGCAGAAATCTTTCGCATTGGGTTTTACTCCCTTGAATCTTCACCTCGACGGATACTGGCCGGTTGGTTATCGCTGACTATAAACAGGTCCGACTAGGTCTGGCAAAGACGGATCCGCTATCATCTCATAAGGCGAAGATATGACAGATCAGTGGTAACAAATGATTTACGTGCGATCGAATAATTGTAATATTGCCGAAACATTTGACGGGGCAGTGTCCGCTACAATCCGGCTACGCCAGGCGGTCGGCGGATCAGGGAGGCAGACCATGGAGACCCGAAAGCTGGAGTGCTTTGTCACGATCGTCGATCTTGGCAGCATCACGAAGGCCGCTGGTGTGCTTCACATGGCCCAGCCTGCGCTCAGCCAGCAGGTGGCTTCGCTCGAGAGTGAACTGAAACAGACACTACTGATCCGCAGCAAACAAGGAGTGCGGCCCACGGCAGCAGGGCTCACCCTCTATCGGCACGCGATGACGATTCTTCCGATGATCGAGCGGACGCGAGAAGCGGTGGCTTCGTCCGGCGGCGCTCCGTCAGGACGGGTGTCCATCGCGATCGCGCCCTACAGCATGGCGGCCACGCTGGTGCCCGGCATCATGACCGCGGTGCACGCGCGCTTCCCGGGAATCGTCCTGCACCTGACCGAGATCCACGGGGGTGTGCTGTCGGATGCTGTGCGAAACAGGGTCCTGGACATCGCCCTGGTCTATGAACCGGGCAGGCTGCCGGGCATCCAGTTCACCACGTTGCTGACCGAGGGCCTGTTCGTCGTAGGGTCTTCTGCCGCGCTGGCTGGGCGTGATGCCGTCACCTTCACCGAGCTTACGGAGCTGCCACTGCTGCTGCCGGAGCGCAATCACACCTTGCGGCAGCTGCTGGAGAAGCAGTCCGAACGGGCCGGGCTGCCGCTGAACGTGTTCGCTGAAATCGAGTCGGTGTCGGTCCTGGCCCATCTGATCGGGGTGGGTCTGGGATACACGGTCATGCCCCGATCGGCTGCCCGCACGCATCTATCCGGCGTTGACTACCGCGCGGTCCGATTGATCGAGCCTGCCATTGATGTGAGATTCTCGTTGTGCACCACGGAAAACGAACCGCTTTCGGAGGCTGCGGCGGCCGTGCTGGTGACTATCCGCGAGTATTTCCTCCAGCTGAAGACGGCCGGGCAGCACAATCCTGAATAGTGGAAATGACCGGGTCATAGGTCAAACCTATGTAGCCACGCATTGTTCGTCTTATCATCTCGAGCATTTCAGCGATTAAGCTAGCAATCACACGCCCAATTGCTGAAGGATTCAACATGTTCGCTGAGGCTCCACGATTGTCCCGCATCCATCCGTCACCGAGTTCGGTGGCTGCAGCCAAGGCACGCGAGCTCAAACAAGCAGGAGTGCATGTTCTTGACCTCACCGTCGGTGAACCCGACTTCGACACCCCTGACAACATCAAGCAGGCCGCCATCGCCGCCATCGAACGAGGCGACACGAAGTACACCGCGGTCAATGGGACGCCGGCCTTGCGCGCTGCGATCATCGCCAGGCTCGCGCATCGTACCGGTGTGACCTACACCGACGCGGAGGTGACTGTTGGCTCCGGCGCCAAGCACGTCATCTTCACGGCGCTGATGGCGACCCTGGCGCCCGGTGACGAGGTGGTCATCCCCGCCCCGTACTGGGTGTCGTACCCCGATATGGTGCTGGTCAACGACGGCGTACCCGTGGTGGTGCCGTGTCCCATGAGCGATGACTTCAAGCTGACACCCGCGCGGCTGCGGGCGGCGCTGACCGGCAAGACCCGCTGGCTGATCCTCAATGTGCCCTCGAACCCCACCGGCGCGGTCTATACGGCGGACGAACTCGTCGGCTTGGCCGAAGTCCTCGAAGACTTCCCCGCGGTCGATGTGCTGACCGATGAGATCTATGACGAGGTCTACCTCGGCAAGTCCGGGGGCTGCGTGAGCCTGGTGCAGGCAGCGCCGCAGCTGAAGGACCGGGTGCTGCTGGTCAACGGGGTCTCGAAGACCTACGCCATGACCGGTTGGCGGGTCGGCTACTGCGCGGGCCCGGCCCCGATCATCGCGGCGATGAACAAGCTGCAGTCGCATATGACCTCCTGTCCGTCATCGATCTCTCAGGCCGCCGCCGTCGAGGCACTGACCGGTGACCAGTCGTTCGTCTCAGCTTCCGTGGAGCAGTATCGGGCCCGTCGCGACGCCCTGGTCGCCGGTCTGGCTGCCATCGACGGACTGCAGCCCGTGCCCGGTGACGGCGCGTTCTACGTCTTCGTGAACTGCGAGGGCGTCATCGGGCGTCACACCCCCGACGGCACGCTCATCGCCAGCGATGACGACTTCGTCAACTACCTGCTGGATTCGGTCCACGTGGGGACGATCACCGGAAGCGCCTACGGCCTCTCGCCGTTCTTCCGGGTTTCGTTCGCGACCAGCGAAGAAACACTCGCAGCCGCTGTCCAGGCCATCTCTTCGGCCGTCGATCAACTCAGAAAGTGAGCGCCATGATTCACGTCAAAACCAACATCAAACGCCCCGATCCGGCGCTGGTCGCCAAGCTGGGCGAGTTCTCGTCCGCCACGATTCATGAAGCGCAGGGACGCCGAGGAGCTCTCGACTCGACCATTAAGCCGGTCGACCGCTCGATGTCGTTCTGCGGGCCTGCGGTGACGGTGGTCTGCGCGCCGCGGGACAATCTGATGCTCCAGGTGGCAATCCACTACGCACAGGCCGGTGACGTGGTCGTGGTGTCGGCCGGTGACTATCCGGAGGCGGGCACCTTCGGCGATGTCCTGGGCAATGCGATGAAGGCCAAGGGCCTAGCGGGGATGGTCACCGACTCGGGGGTGCGAGACACCGCCGATCTCATCGAACTGGGGCTGCCGGTCTTCTCGAAGAGCGTGTGTATCAAGGGCACCGTGAAAGAAACCCTCGGGCCGATCAACCACACGATCGTGATGGGAGGCCAGATCATCGAGCCGGGCGACGTGGTGCGTGGCGACGCTGACGGCGTGGTGCTGGTGAAGGCCGATGAGGTTGCCGAGGTGATCGAGGCCTGCGCGGCCCGCGAGGCCAGCGAAGTCGAGCTGCGGAAGAAGTACTGGGAAGGTCACACCACGATCGAGCTGTGTGCGCTGACCGAGAAGCTGAAGGCCAAGGGCCTGCTCGTCGAGGAATGATCCACAGGAAACGGGGTACTCACAGATGTCTGCCGTATTGGCAAACAATCCGCTTGACGACGCGCTGACGCAGTTGCGTGACGCCGTCGACGTCCTCAACTACGACGAGGGCACCTACGAACTACTGGGCACGCCACGACGGGAGATCACGGTCTCGATTCCACTGCGCCGAGACAATGGCCAGGTCGAGATGCTGCGCGGCTACCGGGTTCAGCACAGCTATTCGCGTGGTCCCGCCAAGGGCGGTCTGCGGTTCAGCGACCAGGTATCGCTGGACGAGGTGCGCGCTCTGGCGATGTGGATGACCTGGAAGTGCGCTCTGATGGACCTGCCCTACGGCGGGGCCAAGGGTGGGGTCGGCTTCGATCCGTCGTTGTATTCGCCGGCCGAGCGGGAGCGGGTGACTCGCCGCTATACCAGCGAGATCAGCCCGTTGATCGGACCCGAGTGCGACATCCCTGCCCCCGATGTGGGCACCGACGAGCTGACCATGGCCTGGATGATGGACACCTATTCCACCGCGAGAGGCCACACGGTGCCCGGCGTGGTCACCGGCAAGCCCATCGTCCTGGGCGGCTCGTTGGGCCGGGCCTCTGCCACCTCCCGCGGAGTCGTGCATGTCGCGCTCGCGGCGCTGGCGGAGCGGGGCTTCGTCCCGTCCAAGACGACCGCGGCCGTCCAGGGATTCGGCAAGGTGGGCCGAGGCGCGGCAGTCTTCTTGGCCGAGGCCGGCGTGCGGGTAACCGGTGTCAGCGACCGTTTCGGCGGGGTCTACAACCCCGATGGCCTGGACGTTCCGGCACTGGCCAGGCATGTCGACCGGACCGGATCGGTGGTCGGTTTCGAGGGTTCCGAGGCGATCGACCGCGATGACCTGCTGACGCTACCGGTCGATCTGCTGGTTCCGGCGGCGATGGAAAGCGTCATCACCGCGGCCAATGTCGACGACATTCAGGCCACCATCATCGTGGAGGGTGCAAACGGGCCCACGACCACCGCCGCGGACCGGATGCTCCGTGATCGGGACGTGCTGGTGGTGCCCGACATCCTCGCGAACGCCGGCGGCGTGATCGTCTCGTACTTCGAGTGGGCGCAAGCCAACCAGACGTACCGGTGGCCGCTGCATCAGGTGGAACAACGGCTGGAAGAGCGCATGCTCACCGCCTGGGAGGCCGTCAGCACCTCGGCGGCCAAGACCGGCCGGACGCTTCGCCAGACTGCCATGATCACCGCTGTCCAGCGGGTGGCGGAGGCGCATGCCATCCGAGGACTGTATCCCTAAGCATCCCCAACATGCTGCCGGGCATCTCCCATCGCACGAATCACGTGGTGGAGGTGCCCGGCAGTCGTCTGTTCAGACCGATCGTGCCCGGGCCAGGTGGGTCACGACGTCGGCCAGCAGGTCCAACTCGTCGCAGGTGTTGTAGAACGCGATTGACGGACGCACGGTCGCTTCGAGGCCGTAGCGCCGCAGCGCCGGCTGGGCACAGTGATGGCCGGCCCGCACCGCGATACCTTCACGGCTCAGGGCTTGGCCGACCTCGACCGGATCGTAGCCGTCCAGCACGAAGCTCAGCACCGACGCCTTCTGGGCGGCCGTACCGATCAGGTGCAGGCCGGGGATGCGCTGCAACGCCTCGGTTCCGTACTCCAGCAGCAGGTGCTCATAGGCCGCGATGTTGCCGATTCCCAGACTGTTCAGGTAATCGATCGCAGCACCCAGACCCACCGCGTCGGCGATGCTGCCGGTGCCTGCCTCGAACTTCGCCGGTGCCTGCTGGTAGAGCGTCCGCTCGAAGGTGACGTCGGCGATCATGTTGCCGCCACCTTGATACGGTTCTGCGGCTTCCAGCAGGTCCGGTTTGCCGTAGACCACGCCGATCCCGGTCGGCCCGACCAGCTTGTGACCGGAGAAGACCAGGAAGTCGGCGTCGAGCGCGGTCACGTCGATGGGCAGATGCGGGGTCGACTGCGCGGCGTCCAGCAGTGTCGGCACGCCGTGCGCGTGTGCGATCGAGATCAGTTCCGCCGCCGGGGTGATCGTCCCCAGAGCGTTCGCCACATGGGCGAACGATGCGAACCGGGTCCGCGGGGTGAACAGCGCCGAATACTCGCCGAGCAGAATCTGACCGTGATCATCGATCGGGGCCACCTTGAGCACCGCGCCGGTTTCGGCAGCGATGATCTGCCAGGGCACGATATTCGCGTGATGCTCCAGCCGGGTGAGAATGATCTCGTCGCCGGGTGCCAGCCGTGGCTTCACGAAGGACCGGGCGACCAGGTTGATGCCCTCGGTGGTGCCACGGACGAAGACGATCTCGTCGGAGGAGTTCGCACCGATGAACTCGGCCACCTTCTGGCGGGCGGCCTCATAGGCATCGGTCGAGCGGGCCGCCAGCGTGTGCGCCGCCCGATGCACGTTCGAGTTCTCGTGCTCGTAGTAATACGAGATCCGGTCGATCACCGCCTGTGGACGCTGGGTCGTGGCCGCATTGTCGAGCCAGACGAGCTTCTTGCCGTCGACCACCTCGGACAGGATCGGGAAGTCGGATCGCACCGATTCCACGGTGCGCCCACCGATATAGGCGGTCGATGTTCCCGTGGTTCGGCGGGCCGTGTGCAGCACGCCGGCCGGGGCCGGCTCGGGCGTATGCTCACCCACCCGGGCCAGGCTCGGGTGGTAGACCTGCGGTGCCACCGAGTCGGTGCCGGACGCCGGTAGGTATCCGTCGCCCACCGCGAACGGCGGGGTGAGCGGGACTGCGCCGACCACCGGGGCAGCGGCCACCTCGGCCTGGTGCTCCGAGACCGTGAACTCCGGGAAATACAGTGCAGCGAGTTGAGCGATCTGACCCTCGAGGGGGCCGGACCCCCACTCACTCGTAGTCATAGTATTCACCGACCTCGACATCCTCCAGGACCGCGACAGCGTCGTCGGCCAGGATCGCGGCGGAGCAGTAGATCGACAGCAGGTAGCTGGCCACGCCGTTGTCGTCGATGCCACGAGGCCGCACCGACAGGCCCCGGGACTGCTCGCCGGGCAGCCCGGTCTGATAGAGACCGACGACACCGCGCTTGGCCTCGCCGGTGCGCACCAGCAGGATGTTCGTCTTGCCGGACAGCGAGGTCGGGTTCTTCAGGCCGTCAACGAAAAGCTTGTCGGTCGGGATGATCGGGATCCCCCGCCACGACAAGAAGCTGCCGCCCTTGAGATTGACGATGACCGGCGGCACGCCCCGCTTGGTGGCCTCGCGTCCGAATGCGGCGACCGCCCGGGGATGGGCAAGGAAGAAGCTCGGCTCCTTCCAGACCTTGGTGATCAGTTCATCGAGGTCGTCGGGGGTTGGGGCGCCGCTGGCTGTGCGGGGCTGGATGCGCTGGGAATCGGCAGCGTTCTTCAGCAGGCCGTAGTCGTCGTTGTTGATGATCTGGGACTCCTGGCGCTCCTTGAGGGAGTCGATGGCCAGACCGATCTGGGTGGCTGTCTGATCGTAGGGCGAGGAGTAGATGTCGGCCACCGAGGTGTCGACATTGATGATCGTCGAGATGGACGACAGCTGGTACTCGCGAGGGTTGGATTCGTAGTCGACGAATCCCTGCGGAATGTCGGTCTGGGCAGGATCGCGGCTGCACAGCACTTCGAGCGGGCTGTCGTCTTCGACCACCTTGTTCACCCGGTACAGACCGGTCTCGAGGCCCTTGAACTCCAGGAAGAGCGTTGGCCAACGCGGCGTCAGGGCGCCGAACTGCGGCGGAGTCTTCGTGACATTCGCCAGCGGATAGGCCGAGGCGTGGGACAGCGCATTGCGTGGGGTGGTCGGATCAGTAGTGGCCATTCGAGTGGTTCCTTTCGGGAGTCATACTGCGGTTGTGATGAGTGATCGTGTGCTCTGCGGCGCGGCTGTACGGCCGGGCCGAGACTCAGCCGGCTGCGCGCTGCTGCTGTCCGAACTCCTGCTCCCAGGCAGCGACGCCGCCCCGCAGATTCAGCAGGTTGCCCTGGTAGCCGGCCCGTTCCAGGGCGCGGATGGCGAAGATCGAACGCTGCCCGATGGTGCACAAGAACACCAGGTCGACGGCCGGATCGAATTCGCCGATCCGGCGGACCAGCTGTCCGTACGGCACCGCACGAGCTCCGGGGAACGGTGTCAGCGCGCGTTCGTGCGGCTCGCGGATGTCGATCAGTTGGAGCGGTTCGTCCGACTCGAGTCGTGCCTCCAGTTCATGAGCGCTCAGCGCGACGATGGGCGTTTCCGCCTCCTCGTGCGGTCCGAGACCGCAGAACTCCTCGTAGTCGATCAGCTCGGTGATGGACGGATTCGCACCGCAGACCGGGCACTGGGGATCCTTCGAGAAGCACGGCGGCGAGCGCCAGGCTCACGGCGATCAGGCCGGCGAGTACGGCGGAGGCTGCGGCGACTGACATGGACGTCTCCCTCGGGAGGATCTGATGCGCGGAACGTGAATGTGGACAGCCGGCCCGGTCAGTTGTGGATATGCGAAAACGACCTCATCGAGGTGAGGTCAGATCGCGGGAGGCTGCTGGTA
>NZ_JARKPQ010000116.1 GCF_029975155.1 Propionicimonas sp.
TGAAGACCTGCTCGTCCGAGTTGATGATGACGATCCGGGTGGCGGCGAGCAGCACCACGCTGAGCGCTGAGCCGGCCAGCACCAGCCTGACCGGGCCCGCACCCTGACGCACCCCGCCCAGCAGGTAGACGGCGGCACCGGCCAGGCCGGAGCCCAGAAAGCCGAAGACCAGCCCGGCGGTCAACGCCTGATACTGAAAGATCGCGATACCGCAGGCGACCGCGAAGGTGGCGCCGGCATTGACGCCGAGCAGGCCCGGCTCGGCCAGCGGATTGCGGGTCAATGCCTGAATGATCACCCCGGACGCACCGAGCGCGGCGCCGACGATGACCGCGATGATGGTGCGGGGCACGCGCACGTTGCGCACCAGCAGGTGTTCGGTCACCAGCGGATCGAAGTGAAAGTAGGCATCCCACGCCTGCTGCGCGGTGATCGGTACCTCGCCGACCAGCACCGAGACCGGCAGCAGCGCCACGAGCACGACCGCGGCGACGACGAGCCACACGGCGCGTCCGCTGAGGACACGCCGTGTGGTCTGGTCGGTCGATGATCGCAACAACGGATCAGGCGTTCCCGAAGTTCTCCAGAATGCTGTCGACGATCTCGGTCGCTGAGTAGAAGTCGATGCGGAAGGAGTTCTTGCCGAGGCCATAGACCTGCTTGTTGACCACGCTGGGCACGTTCGCCAGCACCGGGTCGTCCGCGAATGCCTGGGCGCCCTCGTTGTCCTGCGAGAGGATGAACGTGGTCTCGGCGGTCAATTCGGTGAGGTTCTCGTAGGACGCGAAGACGAAGTCGCTGCGCGCGCCGCCCTCTTGGGCGTGCCACTCGGCGTTCGGCTCCTCGATCGTGAAGCCCAGTTCGCTGAGCAGCTGGGCGTGCGGGCCGGTCGTCATGCCGATCGGGTTGTTCTGGCCGGGGCCGTTGTAGGAGACGATGTTCGCCTTCCCCTCGGGAACGGTGATCTGGCCGGCAACATCGCTGACGTGCGCCTCGAAGTCGGCGATGGTCACCTCGGCCTCTTCGGTCAACCCGGCTGCCTCGGCCAGTTTGAGAGTGGTGTCCTCCCAGGTGCCGTCAGAGTAGTCGACAACGATCGTCGGGGCGATGGCCTGCAGATCGGAGATATTGTCCTTCGTCGAGTCCGCGCCGGACGCGGCGACGACGATCAGATCGGGATCTTGGGCGATGACGGCTTCCAGGTCGACGCTGCCGGCTGACCACAAGGTCTCGACGCCGTGCTGGGTCGCCACATCGGCCCACTGCGCGAAGAAGTTGCCGTTGGCGGCGGCACCTGAGGCGATCACCGGCGCATCGAAGGAGAGCATGCTGCCGGTGAGCGTGACGGCGGTCGATACGATACGTTCCGGCTGTGCGGGAATCTCGGTGGTCGTGCCGTCGGCGTTTTCGAAGGTCAGTGGGAAGCTTGCCGAACTCGACTGCTCAGTCGAGGGGCTGGCACTGGAACCAGCATCTTCGGTGGACGAACCACCGCAGGCGGTCAATGCCAGTGCGGCGGCCGCTGCCAGTGCTGAGCCGTAACGGACGAGGCTGCGTGTCATAGACGGAGTTCCTTTCGGGGACTCGTTATCGGACCAAACGCTGGTTAGCTTAGCCTCGCCTAAACCATCCTCGTGGCGTTCGTGCAGGAAATATGGTCACAACACCATAACGGTTGAACCTGAGCAGTCGAGCCCCGTCAGCTCAGTTGAATCGCGCCAACTGGGCGATCAACCCCACCGGCAGTGCACGCCGCCACCAGACGATGTCGTGCCCACCGCGCACCAGGTCGACGGGGGTCTCGATGAGTTCGCCTCGCGAGCGAAGCGCCTCCCGAGCCTCCAGAACGGTCGTGGCAAGGGTGTTCTCGAGCAGCCCCACCTGAACGACGACCGGGGAGCTGGCCCCGGCGGCGTCGGCGAACTCGGTGAACCAGCGTCCCACGACCGGGCTCATCGGAGCGTCGCTCGGCCACCACAGCGACGGGGATTGGGCGACAGCTCCGGCGATCGGGCCCCGGTGGCGGACTGCGCTGAGCATCGCGAACAGGCCACCCAGACTCGAGCCGGCAGTGATCCACGGTGCACTCACGCTGCCCTCCAGCACATCGGCGACCTTCTCGAGCAGCAGTTCGGATTCGTCCAGTTCGCACGCATAGTCCAGCTGCCGGGCGCCTGCGCCACCGGCGTGCAGCAGAACCAATTGGATCGGCGGTGTCCGCCCGGTGCTGATCGCCTGATGCAACGAGTTGATGAGCAGATCGTCCTGCAGCCAGACTTCGCCGTCGAGGACGAGCACGACCGGGGCGTCGGCCCCGGCCTGCGAGTGCCGGAAGACCGTCACGGGCACGTCGTTGCCGCTGACTGGCGTGGTGATCTGGTGATCGCTGCGCTGCCAGCCCTCGGCACGGCTGGATGCCGGCAGCGGCACGGCGCCGGGCAGTGCGATGACACTGTGCTGTTCGGGGTGCAGCTTGTTGGGCAGATGCTCGCGGGCAAGCGGATCGGTGCGGATGGACTTGGAGATCGACTGGAGCTGGCGCGCGGTGAACGGTTCGTGCAGCGCCGCGCTGGGTAGCGGTGCGGGCGGAGTGATGAACTGATAGCCCGCGATCCAATCGTTCGGCATCTCGACGCTCAGCACCGCAAGATCGGTGCGGTCGAGCCTGCGCATCAAGGTGTCGGCGGGGTCGAGGTGATCGGTCAGCCGGTTGGCTGCCAGGTAGACCAGCTTGGCGCCGGCGCCACGGTAGCAGAACGTGACGATGCTGTGGCTCGGCTTCGGTGAATGCTCGATCAGTGGGGTGCCATCGGCGAGCTCGGTGGCCACGAACTGGTCGACCAACGCCGAAACCTGGTCGGCGGACGCGGCCGCCCGCGCAGCCTCCAGGCGCTGCACGGCCGGGGAGACCGCCCGCGGCAACGGCCATGGCCGGAAGCTGTGCGGAGGGATCGTCCTCATCAATCGGGCGCGCCTGGCTTGTTCGTCCATGATCTCGAAGGTTACAGCCCGATTCAGCGGTGCTGCTGGGGATCGTCGTGGTGGGCGAGCAGCTGCCTGGTGGTCAGGTCGGCACCGGTGAGCACTCCCCCGCGCGCCAGCAGGCGTCCGCGCTCCCAGGTCGACAAGCCGAGATCGGGCTGGTCGAGGGCGTACTGTCCGTCGACCCAGCGGGTGAATCCGTCGCCGAGGAACGGTGCGTCCACCAGTGCCCGGAAACGTGCCTGCGCGGTCGCGTCCTCGGCGATCAAGGAGGCGACGAAGTGCGGGCTGTAGCTATTGCACAGGCCCGCTGCCTGCTCGAGTCCGTCGACGACGACGATGCTGATCTCGGGGGTGTCCTCCCATTCCCATTCGGTGCCGAGCTGGTGGTCGGGCAGCAGGGTGGCGCTCGGCTCCTCGACCACGGCGGCCGCGCGCTTGACCTCGATGGTGGTGGTGAACACGTCTGCGGGCAGCCAGCCCTCGCTGCCGGAGGAGACGTGCAGCCGCGCCACACCTCCCCGGGCTGCCGCGGCCTGGTCGGCCGCTCCCAGCAGCACCGGGATCAGTTCCTCCGCCGGGTCGGCAGCGACGACCGCGACGTTGAGGGTATT
>NZ_JARKPQ010000134.1 GCF_029975155.1 Propionicimonas sp.
GCCCAGGCCGGAGTCTTTGGCGTGTCGGATCCGGTCCTCGACCCGGGCATGGGCCCGGTGACGGGTCTCGAGGAACTGCAGGGTGCCGCTGGTGGTGTTGGTGGCGAACGCTTGATACCGCCACCCGTCGTGGGCTTCGAAGAGCGACAACTGAGCCCCCGGATGCGGGCGTTCGCGGCGCAGGATCACCCGCATCCCGGCCGGCCAACTGGTCAAGTCCAGCAGTCCGGTGACCTCAGCGACCTCCCCGCCGTCTCGGACCTCACCATCAGCCTTCAGCGCCGGGGACCACAAGCCCGCGGGAAGTTCGGTGATCGCGGCACGCATCTTCTCGCCGATCGTGAACCCGACGCTGTAGTGCAGGCTGCGGCCTCTGACTTGGCCTTGCGCAGTGAGCCAGTCCAGCAACTGGTGCGAGGCGCCGGCCCCGTCGCAGCGGATCAACAGGTTGCGGCGATACGGCATCGGGATCTGGGCGATCGCCTCGCCCAGGACCTGAATGTGATCCACGGCGGTGTTCGATCCCGCCCGGCCGGTCCGCAGCGCGGCGGCGAGGAACTCCCCGGTGTTGTCGCACCACACGCCGATCGGGTGATACCCGAACGTCTTCTTAAACGTCGGCGACGCCAACTCCTTCTCCGAGTGGGCCACCACGATCGTGGCATCGACATCCAACACGACCGTCTCACCCAGATCGGTGCCGGCGACCCGAGAGGCCGGGACACCGCCAGCGGCTGTCAGTTGTGACCAGACGTGGCGCCGGACACGGGACCGGGCTGTCTGGATCTTCCTGCGTCTGGCGTCGGTGACCTCGTCCAACGCCCGCCACACCGTCGGAGCAGAGGCGACCGGCCCCAAGATCTGCGTCTGGTGGCGCAGCACGTTGATGTCGGAGATCGCCTCACCGCCGTCGGCGAGCATCACCGCGACATCGGTCAGTACCTGGCCGCGGTCATGGATCGAGGGGATGAACGAACGCCGGGCCATCGCCGTCGAGAGGGCTCCGGTCAGGCCGGTGTTCTCGGCCAGCATCCTGAGCCCGATGCTGCCGGCGTGGGCGATGACCGCGCCACCATCGCCGGTCACGGACATACCGGTGGACCACGAAGTACGCTTCACCTACGGAGTGCCTTCCGCTTCAGGGGTCTTGAACAGTCGCAAGTCCAAGTATCCCGTAGTCAGAAGGCACTCCGGCCTATCTACCGCACGCGTCCCTCACTCCGCCATGAACGATCGAGGTTAAAGACGCCGAGATTCACGAGGAGGTGGAAGTCCTCGACGGTCAGTCCGGTGACGGTGCGGAACAAGCCGGGTTCGAGCTTGGTGATGACGTCGGTAAGAGTGTTCTCACGGAAGTCGGTCAGGTACATGAACGCAGGGACGCGGGTGGCGAACTTGACCAGCTTCTCCTGAATCTGCGTCCGCTTGGACTTGTACTCCTTCTCCTCCTCCGTCAACTCCTTCTTCTCCGCCGGAGTAATGTCGTCGCCCTTCTCCTTCTTCGCCTTCTTCACGGCGTCGCTCTTGTTCACGACGGTCTCGAAAATGTCGCTGCCGAGCGCGCGGAAGCCTTCGATGTTCATGACGGCGTTGAGGGCGTCGGGGTTGTTCATGATCTTGCGCAGGGTGTCGTTGTCGACGTTGACGAGGATTGCGGACTCCCACTTGCGGGCCAGGAGGGTCGCGGAGGTGCCCGACATGGCGATGTCGAGGATGCCGCCGGCATCGACCTGGGTCATATTCGACCCGTCGTACGCCAACACGGGCAGGAACTTCACGAGCTCCTCGACGGCTTGCTCAGGGTTCGGCGTCTCCGGCGAGAGACCGGCGCCGTAGTCGGCGATCTGACGCAGCGCGCGAGTGGGCGCGAAGTCGAACACGAAGCACACAGGCTTGAGGACTGCTTCGGCGCTCGGGTTGTCTCCGTCGGGATTCTTGATCGACCACGGTGACTGTACGCGGAACGCTGCCTGAAAGTAGGTCTCGGGTGAGTTGAGGTTGCGCAACATCAGGATCGAGGACCACTGCTTGACGGTGACGCCCGTGGTGAGCTTGCCGCACGACAGGGTGATCGTCTTGGTGTCGTGGCCGTCGCCGATCGCCGCCCGCACTGGCGGGAGAGCATCCAGCCCGATGCCCGCGCCGGGACCCGCGACGACGAGGACCTTGTAGTCGTGCCAGAACACGTTCTGCTTCTCCGCGAGCAGGTTCGACATTGCC